>JAOZPP010000012.1:2095-60098 GCA_029932675.1 bacterium | reverse complement strand
TACCCAGAGGAATAGGGGAGGAGTCCGCCCAATTGCTGAGTATGGGGGCTATTTTTGGCTTAAAAGAACTTTCAAAGAGCACTTGCTACTATTGCCGAGCTTCTTACATCCTCTCCATAAGGGAAATTAGGCTTGAAAACCCCCCTTCGCTCAGTTTATGAATAATTCGGGTTAAATACCCCTTACTTTTTATTTGTCAACTTTGACCTTACTGAAGGGATCTCTTATGCAACCTGCTATTTAACGAGCCCATTGTTAGGGGAGTCAACGAAGCTAATATAAATAAAACTCCTGCCTTATCAAAGCCAAAAATCGAAGACAGTACACCTGCGTTTCCTCGATGCCACACAAAACAAACTCGGCCTGGCCAGAAATCCCCATTAAGCGCATAAAAAGGAGGGGGAATAAAGACACCATTTTACTATCTTCTGTAGACAGGGAGATCTACAGTTTGATAAGTTTTGGCTTCGCCTCCAATTGATATGGGCGAATCCTCCCAATCCAGCTCTATGGGTTCCCTTGATGTGCCGCCATAAAGGTTTAAAATGTTACGTGCTCCAAACTGCTTGACGAGAAGAAGCTATTTTATTATCTTTGACATAAGACAAGGAAAGGAAAGTGAAGAAGTCCCTATTTCTGTGCATAATTCTGTTGGCACCCATTTCTGGGAAGGTCACAGCCCAGCCTGAGGCTAAGGTTACTTTCTCCAAAGCGGAGCTTGCCTTTTCCTCTTCTAAGGGGTATGATCTGGTCAGTTTCCCTGGATGTGAATTTACTTCAAGGGTGGGAGAGCCAAAGCTCCCCGTCAGACAACTCTCCTTTGTACTCCCTCCCCATCAAACTGTAAAGGGGATTAAGGTGAAATCCAAACATCAAGTGAGATTAAAGGGAGAATTCAATATTTTTCCAGTCCAGCAACCTATCCCCATTGGTCCTATGGAGCAGGGTCAAGAGTTTATCTCTCCCAAGCCAGAGGTTTACAGCTCTAATAAACTCTATCCCCCAGAAGTAGTAAAGATTACATCCGATGGTTACTCTTTCGGCTACCATCTGGTTAGTGTGGAGGTTTATCCCCTCCAGTATATCCCTGGAGAGAAAAAGCTATTCCTGAATGAGGAGATTGAATTCTCCTTTGAAATGGGTGGAAGCCAGGAGGGGCCAATTCCCGTCATGAAGAGGAGATTGAGGACTCAAAGGCAAATTGAGAAGATGATTAAAGATTTGGTCTACAATCCTGAAGCCGTGGAGATTTACTCAATTCATCCTCGCCATTTAGTGGAAGGGCTCCAAAAGATAGAAGGATTTAATCTGAATAAGGCGAAGTCCTCTCCTGATTTAGTGGTCGAATATGTGATCATCACTGCTGACTCCCTGACAACTCAGTTCCAGCCTTTAGCCGATTGGAGGATGAAAGAGGGACTCCCAACAGTCATTATACCCCTTTCTTGGATTGAGTCCCACTATCGGGGATGTGACCTCCAAGAGAGGATAAGAAATTTCATTAAGGATGCCTACGATAACTTGGGAACAGTTTATGTTCTTTTAGGAGGGGACACGAAGACCCTTCCGGCTAGAATGGGATGGGCATATTATTCCGGATGGGTAGAGATTCCTACTGATGTCTATTATTCTGCCATTGATGGCAACTGGAATTGGGATGGCAACTCTCAGTTTGGAGAGGATACTCTGGATGATAAATTGCCAGATCTTTTTGTGGGCAGACTACCAGTAAGGGATAGGAAGAGTGCGGAGGACTTGGTTAGTAAGATCTTAAAATACGAGCAAGAGCCAGATAGAAGCTACCTTATGAAGATGCTCCTCATGGGTGCGTCAGTTACTCAGAGTGGCCAAGACCGCCTTGGTCAGGCCACTAAGGAGGAAATCTCCTCTTATCTTGGTATCCCGGCCGAGATGGAAATTTGTAAACTCTATTCTCACCATGAAGAATACGAGGGGGCGCAGGAGTTAAATAGGGATAATGTCTTGGAGTCTCTAAATAGCGGTTATGGGATTGTTAATCACTATGACCATGGGGCGAAATATGAGATAGACACTGGATATAAAACAGGTGGAGGAAAGTTAGAGATTAAAGATATTGATGGACTACGTAACTATTACAAGCCCTTCATCATCTTTTCCTTCTCCTGTTATTGCGCAGCCTTTGATTATGACTGCATTGGAGAACACTTCCTCCTTCATCCTACAGGTGGCGCCTTAGCGTTCATTGGCCATTCCAGGAGTGCAACTACAAACCAGGACTATGATGACAAGTATTTCTTTCAAGCCCTATTTGATAGCTTGTACCCCCGGATAGGCCAAGCCTTCCTGAAGACTCAGACAAGGATACCGGATAGTTATGTTCTTTATAACCTAACATTTTTAGGCGATCCGGGAATGCCGGTCTGGACTCACTCGCCAGAGAGTTTATCCGTCTATTACCCCTCCACTATCTTTACAGAAGATTCAAATTTTGTCGTTAATGTGGAGGATTTGATAACTTCCGCTCCCCTTGAGGGAGCTTTAGTGTGTCTGAAGAAAGGGACTGAAAGTTATAACTTTGGCTATACCGATGCTACTGGAAGGGCGGATCTTAGTTTAACCCCAGACAGGCCAGGAACCCTTTGGGTAACGGTGACCGCTTTCTGGAGGAATGTTGGTGGGAAGGTTAAAAGCTACATTCCCCACCAAGGATATTCCATCGTGGAAAGTTCATCGATGGCTCATCTATATCTTGATGATTCCTCCATTTACGACAGTTCCTCCTCTACATTTAATGGAAATGGTGATGGCGTGGCAAATGCTGGGGAGACTATCGGCCTGGTCATTTCCTTAGGGAATGGCGGCCAAACTTCTGTCGATAGTGTCTGGGCCATCCTCTCCAGCAGCTCAGATTGGGTAAATTTGATAGATTCAACCACCTTTTTGGGAAATTTGCCTCCGGGGGATGTGATGACTTCTCGGGATACAGTGGTATTGAACATAAAGAGGGACTGCCCGGATCGGGAGCTTCTGAAACTTTATATCCAGTTCACAGACAACAACTCACATTACATTGGGAATGACAGCTTGAAGCTAAAGGTCTATGCACCAGAACTCTCCCATATCGGCCACTATGTAGACAATGGAGCAGACAACCAGGCTAGTCCTGGAGATACTGTCAGACTTCCCATCAGGGTGGGCAACTATGGTTGGGGATCTGCAAGGGGTGTAGCAGCGATGCTGAGCACCGGGAGCTCCCATATTACCATCCTCACCGACAGCATCTACTTAGGGGATATCCCCTCAAATTCAGTTACGGAAGATGATAGTGGTTTTAGGTTTTATCTGTCCGCAGATTATGATGCCCTGAGGGATAGCCTGGAACTTTCCTTAAGGGACCACTACGGGAAGATCTGGAGTGCAAGTTTTGAGCTCTCCCCCCCTGACACCGTGAAGGATTTGAGGGCAACGGGAGGGACGGATTATATAGAGCTGCAATGGACACCTAATTCAGATGTAGATTTGATGGGCTATAATGTCTACCGTAGTAACTCCTCGGATGGCCCCTTTGAGAGGATTACCCCCTTCCCTTTAAGCAAAATCTCCTATTATCGGAATGAGGGGTTGGAGAGGACAACCACCTACTTCTACCAGGTTACCTCGGTTGACTCATCGGGTAATGAGAGTAGATTTATCACCCCGGAAAAGGCCTGGATATCACTGGACTACTTAGAGGGATGGCCTATTGTTACCCTGGGTAGGCCCCATTTCTCCTCCCCGGTCATTGCTGAGATGGACAGTCTTCCGGGGATGGAGATATTCATTGGCTGTTGGGAAGCAAATAAATTATATGGTTGGCATTATAATGGAGAAGAGCTTTACGATCTAGACAACGATCCCAATACGGTTAGTGGATTTTCCCCTACAGATGGTGATATATGGGGCTCACCTGCCCTTGGCGATCTGGATGGCGATGGTAAATTGGAGGTGATAGTTGGCACCTATAGCGGGGATACCCTCTATGCTTGGCACATTTATGATAGAGATGAAGACGGCAAGCCAGATCCTGTGTTAGGTTGGCCAGTGAATTGCCCCAGTATGCTCGCTTCTCCGGTGATTGTTGACCTGGATAGAGATGGATATGCAGAGGTGATCTGCGAAACGAAGGACGGAGGGGTTTATGTGTTTGACCATAATGGCAATGTCCTTCCGGGATGGCCTAAAATCCATTTGGGAAAGTATGCTTACTCAACGCCTGCAGTTGCTGATCTTGATGGGGATAACCATTTGGAGATCATAGCCGCAGTAAGGGAATCTGTGTACATCTGGAGAGATAACGGAGAAAGTTTCCCAGGGAATTGGCCTTTTTATGTTGGTTTATATGCCACTCCTTCTCCAGCCGTGGGTGATCTAAATAAGGATGGAACTTTGGAGATCCTCTGTGCCAGCCAGTATAGGGTTTACGTCTTGGAACCAGACGGTTCTCCAATGCCGGGCTGGGATGGTGGCAGGAATGTTAACCTTGATCTGGGTTTTGGAAATGCCTCCTCTCCCGTTATCGGTGATATTAACGGTGATGACAGCTTGGAGGTTATAGTCAGTGGGAAAGGATATCTCTATGCCTGGGACTACCACGGTGAGCCCTTGCCTGGGTGGCCGATAAGGTGGCCTATAGGATCTACCGGTTCCTGGTCCAGCCCTGCCTTAGGGGATATTAATGGGGATGGGGAAGTGGAGATTATAGTGGGTTCCGGAGCGCATAATGTCTATGCCTTCCGCAGCGATGGTAGCCTCCTTGAGGGGTTCCCTCTCATTACTTGGGATGCAGTAAGCAATTCCCCAGCTATAGGAGATCTGGATGGAGATGGGGATATGGAGATCGTTGTAGGTAGCTTTGATTTTACCGTCTACATCTGGGACTGTCGGGGAGGTTCATCCCCTCAGAGGATAGAATGGGGGATGTTCCACCATGACTTCCAACATACCGGCTGGTACGAGTTTATCCCCCCGAATGAGGTTCCGGAATCTCCCTCTCCTAACCTGAGTCTACCCCAGAGGGTAAACCTATATCAGAACTATCCAAATCCGTTCAACTCAAATACAGCCATCAGTTATCAATTATCAGCGGTTAGTAGTCAGCAGTCAGCAGTCAGCTTAAAGATTTACAACATCTTGGGCCAAAAGGTGAAGACCCTGGTGGAGGAGAGGCAGAAGCCGGGCCGTTATAGGATAATCTGGAATGGCAAGAACGATAGGGGAAAATCGGTAGCCAGTGGAATTTATCTCTTTAGACTAAAAGCTGGCAAATTTGAGTCTGTGCGAAAGGGGGTATTAATCCGATGAAGAAGATAACCACCCTCTTGGTATCTTCTCTCTCCTTACTTATCACCCCTACCTTCTCTTTCACCTTTTACGAGACCATAACTTCCGATATAACCTGGACTGATCCCCTCTTTGTGGATGGAGGTCCATTGGTGGAGCCAAGTGATCCCCCATTTTGAGGTTCAGGAATACAACCCAGAGTTGAGGGAGGAGTGGGAGGCTTTCGTGGAGGCAGCGGATGATGGCACTATCTTCCACCTGCAGAGGTTCTTTGATTACCACCCCAGGGGGAGATTCACCCACCACCATCTTATCTTCAGAAGAAAGGGAAAGATATTTGCCCTCTTCCCGGCTGCCCTCCAAGGGGATATCCTCTCCTCACATCCAGGTGCCTCCTATGGGGGTTTTGTGGTAAAGAGGGGGTTGGGAATTAAGGAAGCCCTTGGCTTGGTCCGATGCCTTTTAAACTATGCTCAGACTGAGGGCATTAGGGGCATTAGGCTCACCATCCCTCCGCTTATCTATTGGAATCATCCCAACAATTATTTGGATTTTGCCCTCTTCAGAAATGGTTTCCAATATGTGAAAAGGGAGCTAACCAGCGTCATCGGCCTTTCCTATGGTTCTGAGGATGAGATCCTCTCTACCTTTAAGAATGAGGCCCGCACTGCGGTGAGAAAGGCCCAAAGATCTGGGGTCCAGATTACAGAATCCGATGACTTACCTGCCTTTTACGAGATCCTGAAGAAAAACCTGTGGCTGAGACATAATGTCACTCCAACGCATTCCTTAGACGAGCTTCTGCTCTTAAAGAAACTCCTCCCGGAAAGGATAAGGTTATTCTCAGCATTCCATCATAAAAAGCAGATAGCCGGTGTGGTCCTATTTGTATGCAACCCGAGGGTTATTCTGGCTTTTTACATCAGCCACGATCAGGATTATCAACAACTGCGGGGGGTAAACCTCCTCTTTTACGAATCCCTTAAATGGGCATGGAAGAAGGGGTTCCAATGGCTTGACCTGGGGACATTCACCCTAAATATGGAGCCCAACCTTGGTTTGGGAAGGTTTAAAGAGAATTTCGGGGCTCAGGGTTATTTCCGGGATACCCTTAGCTGGGGGGAATGAAAGGAAGAGCTTCACGCCTGCAGGCAAGGGCCAGATGGGTGAAGGGGAAGATCAGGCAGATAGATGTCTCCTATCGCTTCACCAGCGAGTTGTTCGATGCGCTGATCATGAAAAATAGGGGGGAAAGTAAGGCTTGGTTAGACGCGGGCTGTGGAAGAAATGAACTTACAAACGAGTTTAAAGCCATTTATGGTATGGCAGTGGGAGTGGACCGAGTAGGGGGAGGTGGGGGAAGATTTGTGAGGGCCAACCTTTCCAAACTCCCCTTTAGAGAAGGAACATTCGACTTCATTACCTGTAAATGGGTTCTGGAGCATCTCCCTTACCCCAAAGAGGTGATAGGGGAACTGAGGAGAGTCCTGGCTCCCGGGGGCAAGCTCCTCATCCAAACCCCTAACCGAAATCACTTTCTACTTATTGGCTCTCGGCTCCTTCCCTCTGCCCTCAAATCCCGATTGATAGCCTTTTACTTTACCTCTCAACAAGAGCGGTTTCCCACCTTTTATAGGGCAAATACTCCCTCCAGACTGAGAAGATTTGTGGAGGAAGGAGGCCTCACTGTGGAGAAGATGGTCCTCAACGAGGATCTCCTTTGCTTTTCCAAGCTTGCCTTTTGGTTCTCCTATCTCTTTTTGAGGTTAACCCAGAGAGGGGGGCGGCAAGGGTTGCGGTCAAGCATCCTCCTTTTGGCCCAGCGTCCCTGGACCTGATATGCACAAGATCCTCCATATCGCCGTCTCCAATATCGCTGGTGTGCCCTTCGAATTTGTCCGGGCAGAGAGGGAACGCGGATATTATTCCCGCCTGCTCACCTTTACACCTAACCCCTATGGCTTTGAGGAAGATATCTGCCTTCACCTTCCCCTTTTGTCTGATCCCCTCTTGAGGTTTTTTAAGGGGCTGCTTAATTATAGGGAGCCTGATGTGACCAATCTCCGGACAAAGCCATCCCGGATCCCACCGGTTTGGATGCCTAAGAGCCGGTGGGAGGGATGGTTTTTCAGAATTAGGGATCAGATTTGGAAGAGAAAAGTCTGGGCCTTCACCAAGAGGTTCGACCTCTTTGGATTTGATATCTACCAACTCGATGGGGGACTCGGTTTCACCAGAGGTGGAGAGATTATCAGAGAATTAAAACAAAAGGGAAAGAGAATCGTCTGTTGCTACCTGGGAAGTGACCTCCGATCCCGGGGGGTAATCCCGGCGATCGATGGGCTCAGCGATCTCAACCTAACGGTGGAGTTTGATCACTTAAGCCTCCACCCTAACATCCATCATATCTTCTTTCCCTTTGACCCATATAGATATGAGCTTAAGGAGCCGAAAAACAAAAGGCTGAAGATCTGCCATTCCCCGAGCAGAAGAAGGGCCAAGGGGACGGAGAGGATAGTCCCCATAGTGCGGGAATTAGAGCGGGAGTATAGGGTTGAACTTGTCCTCATTGAAGGCCTTCCCCATAGCAAAGCCATTGAAATCCTTTCCTCCTGCGATATTGCCATAGACCAATTGGGAGAACTTGGGTATGGCATCTGCTCATTGGAATCCCTTTCAATGGGTATCCCTACCTGCACTTCTCTTTTGCCAGATTATGAAAGCTACCTTCCAGACCATCCCTTTATAAATGTCAATGAGGATAATCTAAGGGAAAAGCTGATCGAGTTGATCGAGGATGAGGGCTATCGCCGGCAGAAGGGGTGGGAGGGGAGGAGATGGGTGGAGAAATATCACGACTCCAGAAAGGTAGTAGAGAGGATCCATGAGCTATTGGCCAAGGAGACTTCTTAAACAGAGCATCATCTACGGCCTGGGGGATGTGGCCGGTAAGCTGTTAAAATTTCTCCTTATCCCTATATACACCACCTATCTCCTGCCCGCTGAATACGGGTTGTTAAACCTCTGCCTACTTTTCTCTGGTTTGGCCACTGTATTCTGCTTTTGGGGAGTAAACTCGGCTTTCTTCCGCTACTACACCTCTCAGGAAGAAGGAGGATTAAAGAGTTTCAGCAATGTTCTCTTATTGGTTGCCCTATTTTCTCTGATAGTTTCTTCCCTTTCCTATCTCTTCTCCCATCCCCTCTCCCGTCTCCTCCTCGATGCGGCCTCAGAGGCCTATCTCATCAGAATCACTGCCATACTTATTTTAGTGAACTCACTCTTGACCACCCTCCTCTTGCTCTACAGGGCAGAGGGTAAGCCAATCTTTTATGTAAAGGCAACAGTTTCCAAACTTTTTGTTGACCTCCTCTTCAACCTTTATCTGGTTGTAAAACTAAGGATGGGAGTGAAAGGGGTCATTTACAGCGATATCATTTCCAGCTTCCTTCTCTTGATCTACCTTTTTATCAAACTTTCCCCTTATCTTAGTCTCCACCTCTCTTTCGGCCTGTGCAAGAAGCTCCTCTGGTATGGAATCCCTCTCGTCCCAGCCGTCCTTTCTGGGGTGGTCATTATGCTCTCAGACAGGTATTTCATAGAGCTATATCAAGGGACAAAAGCGGTGGGGATATACTCCTTAGGATACAGGGTGGGTATGGTGGTAAGTTTAGCGGTTACTGCCTTTAACTTCGCCTGGTCACCGGCGATCTTTAGGATTGTAGAAGAAAAAGGGGCAAAGAAGATATTCTCGGATGTCTTGAATCATTATGTGGCCTTAGTTGGATTGATCTTCTTAGGTCTTCTTCTCTTCCGAGGGGAGGTCTTTTCCCTTTTTGTGAATGCCACTTATCACCAAGGATTGAATGTTGTCCTCATCATTGCCCTCTCCTACTTCATCTACGGGCTTTACCTCAACTTTGAAGTGGGGTTGTATCTTAAGGATAAGACCTCTTATGTGGCCTTAATCAGCAGTTTGGCGGCGGGGATAAACATCGGTTTGAACATACTACTTATTCCCCGAATGGGCATGAAGGGAGCAGCATGGGCTACCCTTTTCTCCTATCTCTCTATGACCGTTTGGGGGTTCCTCCTTTCCCAAGGCCTATATCGGTTGAGATATAACTTAGAAAGGCTATTGGTAAACCTACTTCTTCTCACTGGAGTTTCCCTGCTTTCCTCTCTCCTTCCCCAATTAATCTATCGAATTTTCCTCTTTTCCCTTTACCTCATCTGGGTCCTGAGGGCAGAAGGGCCACTGCTCAAGGAAGGTTATCCCTCGGACAGAACTTAATTTGTTAAGCTGACTATATAATTAATGAGCTAACCTCTACCTTTGGATAATCTTCCCCGCTTCCTTCTGATCCAACTTCTTTAGCACCTCCACCAAGAGTTTAACCGCGTTCTCATAGTCATCCCTATGGAGGATGCCCACATGGCCATGGATGTACCTGGTGGGAATACCTATGGTGAGTGTAGGAACCCCATATTTGTTCAGATGTATCTTCCCCCCGTCTGTTCCTCCCCCCTCGATGGAAGTGAAATGATAGGGGATATTGTTGGCCTCGGCTGTTTCCACTACCAGATCCCTCAACCGGCAATTGGGGATCATACTTCCATCATAGACAAGTATGGAAGGACCGGCGCCCAACCTCTCCGGCTTCTCCTCGTAGTCAGGCATGTCCCTGGCCAAGCTCACATCCAGGGCGAAGGCCAAATCCGGCCCTACCTGGTTGGCGCTGGTAATTGCCCCCCTTAACCCAACCTCCTCCTGAACTGTTCCCACACCATAAATCGTGTTTGGGTGGGAGACCTCGGCCATCTTCTCCAACACTTGGATCACCAATGCGCAGCCGATACGATCATCCCAAGCCTTGGCCATATAGGCCTTTCTGTTATTCATCACCGTAAATGAAGTCAAGGGAGTGATCGGGTCTCCAGGGCGGATCTTTAATCTCTTCTTCACATCAAAATCGGATGAAGCCCCCACATCGATATACATATCCTTGATCTGGAGAACCTTCTTCCTCTCCTCCACCTCAAGCTCATGGGGAGGCTTTGAACCTACAACTCCAACGACCTCTCCCTGGGATGTTTTGATGGAGACCCTCTGGGCGAGGAGCACATGACCCCACCAGCCACCGAGGGGGAGAAACCTGACAAACCCCTCCTTGGTTATCTCCTTTACCATAAATCCCACTTCATCCATATGTCCAGCGAGCATCACCCTGGGATGCTCCGCGCTCCCCCTCTGTTCGGCAATCAGACTCCCTAAGTTATCATGGGAGATCTGGGCCACTTTGGATAGGTAGGCCGCCATTATCCGAGAGACTTCTTCCTCATGACCCGATACTCCATGGGCTTCGGTCAATTCCCTGAATAATTCCTCAGTTCTATCCAACTTTTCCTCCTTTCCTCAGGGCCAGTTCGATTATCCTTTGCACCAGTTGATCAAAGCTAATTCCCGCCGCCTGAGCGGCCATCGGGACAAGGCTTGTGGGAGTCATCCCGGGAAGGGTATTCACCTCTAAGCAATAGAGCCTCCCATCATCCCCATAGCGGAAGTCAACCCGCGCATATCCCTCACATCTCAGAAGCTTAAAAGCCTGTAGGGCTATTTCCTTTATCCGCTTGGTTACCTTAGGGGAAAGGGAGGCAGGGACCACATACCGACTCTTCCCCTTCGTATATTTGTGTTCATAATCGTAGAAATCCCCCTCGGGGATGATCTCCACCACCGGGAGGGGCTTATCCCCCAGGATGCCTACGGTCAGTTCCCTGCCTGGTATGTACTCCTCTATGAGAACCTCCCCCCCAAACTTTTGAGCATAATCCAGAGCCCCCTTCAACTGATCATCCCCCTTGACTATGCTCGTTCCCACTGTTGACCCCTGGGATGCCGGTTTGACCACAACGGGAAATCCAAACCCGGCCCTTATCCTTTCAGCAATCTCCTCCTCTCCCTCCTGGAGGACAAACCAGGCAGGTGTAGGGATTCCCGTCGCCTGGAAGAGGAGCTTGGCTGTTGGTTTGTGCATGGCCAAGGCACTGGCCAGAAAACCAGAGCCCGTATAAGGGACACCGGCCAGATCCAGGAGGGATTGAATCGTCCCGTCCTCCCCCTTTCCCCCGTGCAGGGCCAAGAAGACCACCTCAGTCTGGGCTAAGATGGGGGAACTTATTAACTTTTGAGGCGGAAGTAAGGAATTTGAGCCCGCTTTGGGAGGCTCCCCTTCTAAGAGCCTTCCGGTAGCCGGATCAATACCGATAACCTTGTGCCCCAACCTCTTAAGGGCATCTATTATCCCCCTGGCAGTGGAGAAGGAGACCTCCCTCTCCGGGGAATCCCCCCCCATAAGTATTAATATTTTCATTCTGTTAGGAGGGCAATGGCCATGGCCTCCATTCCCTCCCCCCGTCCACTAAACCCCAACCCTTCAGTGGTAGTGGCCTTCACAGAAACCCTCTCCATTTCAATTCCCAGGCAAGAGGCTATTTTCCCTCTCATTCCCTTAATATATTTGGAAAGTTTGGGTTCTTGGGCGATGATTAGGGAATCGATATAGGAAATGGTAAATCCCCTTTTGATCACCATCTTTGCCACTTCCTTAAGGATCTTCAGGCTGGAGACCCCCTCATATCTGGGATCATCGGGGGGGAAGTGCTTCCCCAAATCCCCCAGTCCAGAGGCTCCCAGAAGGGCATCGGCTATGCTGTGGCAGAGGATATCAGCATCGGAATGGCCCAATAACCCCTGGGGGAATTCTATCTCCTCACCTCCCAAGACTAAATTCCTTCCCTCAACCAAGCGGTGGGCATCGTAACCAATTCCTACCCTCATAAGAACTTCCCTCTTCTCCGGAGGATTGCCTCTACAAGGGGGAGATCCTCGGGCAGAGTCAACTTTAGGTTTTCATAAGAGCCTTCCATAACTTTGATTCTCTGACCAATCCTTTCCACTAAAGTTGAGTCATCATTGGCTTCAAACCCCTCCTCCACAGCCCTTTTATAGGCGGAGAGGATCAGGTTGTAGGCAAAAACCTGGGGAGTTTGTGCGGCCCAAAGACCCTCTCGATCCAGAGTGTGGAGAACAAACCCCCCTCTTTCCCTCTTTATCGTATCGGTTATCCTGGTCGCCACAACCACTGCCTTATACCTCTCACAGAGGGTGATGGATCGTTCTAAGAGTTCTCGGGTGAGCAGGGGGCGGACCCCATCGTGAACAAGGACGAGATCACAGTCCCCTTCAATGGCCAAGATGCCCCTATAGACGGAATCCTGCCTCCTCAGTCCACCAGGGACTATCCCTTCTACCTTCCGGAAATCGAACCTTTCCACCACCTCTTTACGGATGAAGTCCAGATCCTCCTTGGGGCCAACCAGTATTATCCCACTCACCAAAGGGGACTGCTCAAACGGTTCTAAGGTGTGGGCAATTACGGGTTTACCTCCTACCAGGAGGAACTGTTTCCTCCTCCCCATCCTTTTCCCTTCCCCAGCAGCGGCGATTATGGCTACATTCCTTCCCATCTAAAGGATGAGCATGGCATCCCCATAGGAGTAGAATCGATATCCCCTTCGGATGGCCTCTGCATATGCTCTGAGTATCCTCTCCCTTCCCGCAAAGGCGGAGACGAGCATAAGGAGAGTAGTGCGGGGGAGATGGAAGTTGGTGATCAATCCATCCACTACCTGGAAGCTAAAGGGAGGATAGATGAAAAGGGAGGTCCAACCCTCCCTCTGCTCTTCACCCCTAGCCCAGCTCTCCAGGGCCCTTACCGTAGTAGTTCCTACAGCAAGGACCTTCCTCCCAGAGGATTTCGTCTCCTTAATTTGCTGGCAAACACTGGTAGAGATCCGATAATACTCTGGTTCCATCTTATGTTCAGCAATCTCCCCTGATTTTACCGGCTTGAACGTCCCCCAACCCACATGGAGGATAAGGGAACTTATTTTCACCCCCTTGGCTCTGATCTTCCCCAATAGCTCCTCGGTGAAGTGGAGGCCAGCAGTAGGAGCAGCCACCGCCCCCTCGGTTCGGGCATATACGGTCTGATACCTCAGTCTATCCTCTGGTTCAGGTCTCCTCTTAATATAGGGAGGAAGCGGTGGTTGACCAAGATTTTGAAGTATCCTTTCAAAATCCCCCTCCCAGGTGAACTTGACAAGTCTGTACCCATTTTCATCCTTATCGGTAAGCTGGGCGATAAGCTTCCCTCCTCCAATTAAAACCCTCGTTCCGGGTCTGACCCTTCTTCCTGGCCTAACCAAGACCTTCCACTCATCCTCCCTCACCCTCTTTAAGAGGAGAAGTTCCACCCTCCCTCCTGTTCGCTCTTTAATCCCCTCAAGCCGTGCCGGAATAACCTTGGTTTCATTGAGGATGAGCAGATCACCAGCGGAAAGGTAGGAAGGCAGCTGAAAAAATAGCCTGTGCTCTGTCACCCCCTCCTCTCTATTCAAAACCAAAAGTCGAGACCTATCCCTTGGATAGGTGGGATATTGGGCTATCAGATGGGGGGGGAGTTCATAGTCAAAATCTGTTAGTTTCATCTTCTCCTCAATAAAAGGTTGAGGATTAAGGTGAGGATAATACTCACCACCAAACAGGAGGCCAAAGGAATATATATCGTTACACCCTTTCTCTGGATATTAATGTCACCCGGAAGCCGCCCTAAATAAGGGAAGTGGCCGAGAAGGAGGAGGAATCCACCTATACCGACCATGATTATCCCTAAAACGAGGAAGATCTTCCCGGGGGAAGAAACCATCACCTACTCCCTCCTTAGCCTCCTCACTATAGGGGGGATAAATACCAACTGGAGGATCATCCCCGGCCAGCCAGTGCCCAGGGCCGCGAGGGCCAGCGGCAGGGGCCTTGCCCTTATCCCTAAGAGAGGTGAGATCAGACAGGCGATCAAAACCCAAACTGCCCTCCCCCCTAACATTGCTCCCAGAAGGGAAAGCCATAGGTTGAGCCTCAATATGCGGTAGAAGAAGCCGGAGAGAAGGCCGTAGATAAAAAGTTCCGGGATCATCAAAGCGGTCAGGGGCAAAGGGGGCATACCAGTAAGCAGCGAACTGAGAAGCGGGCTCAGACCTCCCACCAATGCGCCGCTTGTTGGCCCAACCAAAAAGCCAGCAATAAGCACTGGGATATGCATAGGGAGAAATATCCTCCCTGCTATACCAAACTGATGGAAGAAGAAGGGGAAGAGTACCCCCAGGGCCAAGAGCAGAGCCGAATAGGCGAGGGATTTTGCCTCAAAGCTCTTCATAACTGAAGATCTCTTCGGGGGCCATCTGCCAGATCCAGAGGGCCAATTCCTCCTCGTTCTGGGAGGTGCATTCGGTTTTTATCCTCCCCTCCACCTCTGGCAACAGAGTGAGGATAATCTTCCTCCCCTCACCCTTCCCTTCCACCCTTGCCTCCCCTTGTTCCCGTATAGAGATGCCCCCATTGCCTATTGTGCAAGGGGTAGAAAGTTGAAGTCCATCTATCAAACAGGATACCGGCGGTGTGCTTCCCGTATAAGAGGTTATCCTCAGGGGGGAGGAGACATTACCCATCTCCTCGGTGAGAAACTTGCCCATCTTCAGGCCGACAACCAGATAGGGGCCCAAATGGGAATGAAATTCCTTAGCCGATTGCAATTCTATAGGAAGTTCCTTCATATTCCTCTCCTCCGATCCTTAACCACCTTTATCGCTTCAAAGGTAACCTTTCAGCTCTCTATTGTCAAGGGGTTTTAACCAGTTACTTAGGCCAAACCCGTCTACAATCAGCACCCGGAATTGAATCCTTTAGCCCCCTTCATATCCCCATCCCTAAAAATCTTTTTCTTAAATTGTATAAGAATTCTGAAAGGTGGGTGTTATTCACATTATAAATGAATTGAGAGCAAATGATTTTAGCCTATCTCCTTCCCCACCAGAGGAGGCTAAGACCTGCTCCCCCAAAGATTAGGTTCCCCAACCAAGCAGCCCAGAAAGGGGGAAGGGAACCATTATAGCCCATAGCCTGTCCTACCCTGAGGAAACCATAATAGACAAAGGTGATTCCCAAACTAGTTGCGATATTAACGGCCATCCCGCTTCTCCTCTTTATGCAGGCTATAGGTGCTCCGAAGAGGACGATGATGAAGTTGGCTAAGGGGAAGGAAAGTTTAAGGTAGAGATCGACCATCTCTCGATCTACCTCCTCCCCTTCCCTCCTCATCCTTCTAATATATCTCCTCAAGGAGAAAAAGTCCATCTCCTGAGGGCTTCTCTGAGCGCGGGAAAAATCGGAAGGGGTCTCCTTTAAAGCCAACCTTAGTTCTCTAAAATGGTTCACCTCTTCCCCTCCGGGAGGGAAACTCCTCCTGTATCCGTCCCGGAGAACCCAACCCCCATCTATCCACCACATATGGGAGGCATCAATTCGGGATCTAAGGCTATCCCCGTGATAGGTCTGGATGGAGACCCCATCTGCCTTCCCCTCTTCTGGATCGTATCTGTGGAAGATAAAGACCCTCCCTTCTTGGCCTATAAATTTAAGGTTTTTAATTACCCCAACCCTCCTCTTGGGCCTCTTCTTAATCTCCACTCTCTTCACCTGCCTCATCCTATTAGTGGCCGGTGGGACGACAAACTCGCCAAAGGTTAAAGCAAAAAGGCTAATCAGGAATGAACAGATAAAGAGGGGGAGGAGAATGCGCTGAAGGCTCACCCCCACGGTACGCATAGCGATAAGTTGGTTCGAACCGGAGAGGAAACCGAGGGAGAAGAGGCTAGCCAGAAGCATAGCTATAGGAAGGGTGAGGATGAGGGTGTAAGGGATGGAGAAGAGGTAGTATTTGAGGATGGAAATCAGGGGGGCCTTTCTGTCGATATAGGTGTCTATGTTGTCGATGAGGTTAACTAAAATGGAGATGAGCAAGAATGTCAGGAGAGAAAAGAGAAGTATCTTGAGAAAGGAATTGATTATGTATCTATCCAAAATCCTCAATCAACCTCCTCGAGGATCTCCCCGGCTTCCCTCACCCTGCCTTTGCTGTCATACCCGCAGGTTTTATTCCTCTCCTTCTTGGCATAGTAGACAAGGGCATCATCAGCCTTTTCATAGAGTTGCTCCGGGGGATGCTCAGAAGAGGCAGCCACTCCCAAGGAGATCGTCAGGTTTGTCTCCCCTACCCCCTTAGGGCGGAGGATCGTCCCTTCCACAGCAATTCTCAGCCTTTCAGCCAGCCTGAGGGCCTCGTGGTTAGAGGTGTTAGGGAGGATGACCCCAAACTCCTCCCCCCCACAGCGAGCAAGGGTATCTCCCTTCCGCAAGGAGTCAGCCATGGCCCGGCTAACAGCCCGCAAAGCCCTGTCTCCCTCTACATGGCCATAGGAATCATTATAGTTTTTGAAACGGTCTATATCAGCGATGATCACCGATAGGGGACCTACCTGTCGCCCCCCTTTAAGGGAGATCTTCCCCAAACTTTCTATCTCCTTCTGCAAGATGAGATCGAAGAGCCCCCTGGTGTAAATCCCAGTGAGGGCATCGTAATGGGAAATTCGCTCAGACTCCTTACGAGCGATTACGGCACCTAAGAGGGCTTTAAGGAAACCGCCCCGTACAGGTTTTTCTAAAAAGTAGAAGGCACCCTTTGATATTGCCCTTTCGGCCAGGTCAGGGATTTGGGCATTGGTCATCACGATTATCTCCGTGCTTGCGCTTTCTCTCTTCAACTCCTCCACCAGTTGGAGGCCACTGTCTATTCCCCCTTTCTCTAAGGGGTGACAGGGAAGGAAGAGGTCGAGGAGGAGGATGTCCTGATAGTTCTCCAGTCTCCGCCGCGCTTCCATTATCGAACCTGCGGTCTGGAGGTGGAGGATCCGGGTAGCTTCCCCCCCTCCCAACCTAAAGGTTATCCTCCCCTTATATTCCATCGACTCCTCTACAATCCCCCCACTGGCTGATTCCCCCTCCAAGAATGCCCTCCCCACCCTAGTGAGCACCTCCTCCCCTTCCAACAACCGAATGAGGAACTCCCTCACCTTCTCATCGCTCTCCGCGATGAGGAGGTTATATTCAAATTCCTTCTCCCGCAGCGCTCCCTCCTTCCTAATGTTGATTCAGACTGTTTTGCTGTCCCATCCCTTAGGTGGGGCTCCAGTTCATCAGGGAATATAGAATAGCTAAGTTGCTAAATCGAATACCCTCCCCCCTCTACCCCTTAGCCAATCCCTGATTAACTCATCCTTAGTGAAGAGCAGTATCTGATTCTCCTCTGCTAAGGCCCAAAGAAGCTGTAAAACTGCCTCCAGTCTAGCCCGATCGAAATGGACAAATGGGTCATCGAGGATGATAGGTACCTTTTCCCTACTCTGGCTGAGAAGTTGCACAATGGCTAAACGAAGGAGGAAGTATAGCTGCTCCTGAGTACCCAGGGATAAGTTCTCAGCTGAAGTGGGTCCCTCCCTCTCCGGCACCTTCAGCTTGAGGCGGAGGTCCTGGGGATCAACCATCACCTCCCCATACCTCCCCCCGGATATCCTCCTTATCCCCTCGCTCACCCTCTGGTTAAGGAAGGGGACCAAAGAGCGATGATAGGTGTCTGAGACCTCCGCAATTGTCTCCTTTGCCTTCAAGAGACAACGACGAAACCTCTTCAAGGATGCCACATCCCCTTCTACCTGCGCTATTTCCTCCTCTATCTCGGAGAGGGGGCGGTAACCCCTCAACCGATTAGCAATTCTCTCCTTTAACCTTTCCAACTCCTTCTCCCCCATTTCCCTCTGCGCCTTCAGTTCCTGAAGAGAGGACTGGATCTCCTTCAGCTCACCTTGGGGGAGGGTTCCCTTAAGCTTGGGGTTTCTCACCTCCAACTCTGAAAGCCTATGAGTGAGCTCATTCAACTCCTCCTCTAACTGCCCCTGAGAACTTAGGGAAAGTATCCCCTTTACCTTCGCTTCCTCCTTCTCCCTTAGGTTACAGATCTTATCCCATCTCTCCTTGTAGTCCAATCCCCGTTGGAATGCAGCCTGCCCTTTCTCCAGATCCTCCTCCCATATCCTCCCTTGGGAGAGGAGTTCCCGCAAGGATGCCTCTGCTGCCTCGGTACGGGCTATTGCTTGAGCTAAGGAATTTTCCAACTCTCCTATTCTCTTCTTCGCCTCCTGTTCTTCCCTCTTTCGGCCTTGATATTCGAGAATCCTCTCCTCAGCCTGGGAGATAGCCCTTGGGGTTACCTCCTCTATCCCCACTCTATCGAGCATGGCCAAAAGCTCACCTTCTTCTTCCTCTTTGCTCCTCTCCACTTGGATGAGGGTTTGTCTAAAAGTGAGGTAATCTCGGAATTTATCTTTTGCCTCCGCAAGCTCCTGGTAGCTATTCACCCCAAAGGGGGATAACCTTGTCTCCAACTCCTCCCGCGCCACTTCTGCCTTAGCCTTCAAATGGTACAACCTAAGTTGGGCCCAAAGCCAGAGCCCTAAGAAGATCACCAGACCACCCCCCCCCCAGCTTAAGGGCAGAACAGGAGAGAACCCTAACCCCAGGCTAAGGACGGCGAGCCCCAGACCTAACCACCTCCATCTCCAAATAGGTCTACCCAACCTTTGGGTCACTTGGCTCAAATCATCCTCCACAGCTTTCACCTCCTCCACCTCCTCAGGAGTCAGCTTGGAGAGGACCTCCTCATCGCCGGTAAACCCTTCCCTGAGCAGAGCAAGCTTTTCCCTCCCTTCCTTATAATTTTGATCGAGCATCTCCCATCTAACCCCCAGCCTCTGTAGCCTCTCCAGATCTATCCCAGCAATATCCTTATACCCCTTGAGGTCATCCTCTAACTTCCTCAACCCTTCTCTTTCCCTTTCCAGCCTCTCCCCTAATTCCTTCACCTTCTCCCGCTGGTTGAGCAAATCCTGCTGGTGACGGAGAAACGTCTCCTTAAGGTGAGAGGGGAATTGAGCATATGGCTTGTAGGGCGTGGCCTCCTTATCCAACTCCTTGATCCTCTCGGTGGCCTCCTGAAGGCTGTGCAACCGAGCCCTTATCTCTTCGCTCTTCCGAAGGAGTAGATGATGCTCGGCTTCCTCGATCTCCCCCTGAAGGGTAAGAAGCTTGACTTCTAATTCCTCCCTTCTTTCTAAATCCTTTCTCAAGGAATTCTTCGCCTCCTCCAGTGCCTCCCTCTCCAGCTTCAAACTATTCAACCTTCTCAAAAGGAGTGGCAACTTGGCCTTCTGGGCCCTCTCCCCACCGATTTCACTTAACTTCTCCTGGAGATTTCCGATGGCTTTTTTTGCAGTCATATTCAAAGAACCGGTATCCAAGAGGCTGGTTACCTGGTCAATTATATGACTTGAATCCCTTAGTTCCCTTACCTGAGCCTGACGCACGAAGGCAGAAGCCTCAAAAATCTCTCTATCCATCCCCAAGTGCTCCTGGGCGAAGGGGATGTTTCCGTGTCGGCCAGATTTAAACTGATGGGTCAAATCCCTTCCAGTAAGCGGATCCCGGAGAAGGGTAGGAAGATCTGGAGAAGAGAAATCCCTGGTCACCTCTACCTCCTTGCCTCCCCTCAGCCGATACCTCAACCTCCCCCAATAAGCTCCTCCCCTCCAAGGGCGGTACCTCTCCTGCTCTTTCTTTTCCCCTGGCTTGGCCCGATTGGAGGAGTAGAAACCATAGAGCAACGCTAAAATGGCCTTCTGAAGGGTAGATTTCCCCGCCTCATTGGGCCCATAAAAGAGGTTAAAACCAGGGTCCAAATCGAGTCTCTTCTGAGCTAAGCTACCGAAACCCTTTATCTCTAAGGAGATAATCCGCATCGGTCACCTCCCTCCCATCATCTTAGCCCGATAGTGCACCTTCGACCCTCATCTGGCCTCTATTACGGGCTAGCGCCTCTGCCTAATCTCCCTTCCCTCAAACGCCTGGAGGCCATAGATGAGTGCCTCGGCGATCTCCTCTTCTCCCTTCCCCTCCTGGAGGAGGCGGCGAACAAAGGCCCCACGCACAGTCTGTTCCTGGGAGAGGGAGGTGAGGTCATAAGCTGGGTAGGTGTGGTTAATGAGCTTAAAGAAGAAGAACCTATTCTGTAAGGATTCCTCCAAGGAGGTGAGGTCGATATCTAAATCAGGATTAAGTTGTCCTTCTAGGCTAAGCCTCACCACCCTCCTCCTCCCCCCTTTCTCCTCTGCCCACCTCTTCAACCTTTTCTGTAGCTGGAGGTAACTTCTCTCCTCGCTTAGATCCAGTCTCTCCTGGAGAAAGGAGAATCTCCCTATAGAGAAGAATTCACATCTTCTCCTCTCCCCACTAACCTCCACAATGACTATCCCATGAGCCTTCCTCTCATCGAATCCCAACGGTTCAGGGCTCCCCGGATAGACCAGATAAGGGTTTTGGGGAGGGTAGATGTGCACTCGGTGGTAATGGCCCAGAAGGGCAAGGGCAAATCCCCCTTCTACAATCTCCTCCGGCCTAAAGGGGGAGTGAACCTCCTTCCCGGGGGGAAGGGAGGAGGTATCGGAGCCGTGCATCAGGAGAAGGTGAATCCCCTCTGCCGATATTTTAAATTCCCTCAACGGAGGCTCCTTCTGGGAGAAGAAGCGGTGGGCGAAGGACCAGATGGTTAGGCCATCCCTCAGGGGAATAGGGGCAAGTCGGGAGGACCTAATTAGCTGGACATTCGGAGGCCATTCCACCAGGTTATAGAGGGAATCTTTCACCAAGGGGTCATGGTTTCCAGGGACCAAGAAGACAGGGATTTCACCTAACCTCTCAAACTCCCCCTTGAGAAATTCCCCAAGCTGGGGGGTAAACCTCTCCCCTTCATAGAGATCGCCCCCTGAGGTAACCAAATCCACCTTCTCCGAGATGGCGAGATCCACTATTCTCCTCAGGGCTTCCCGCAACCCTTCCCGATATCTGCTGGCCACATCCCTGGGCATGCCGACCCCAGCAAAGGAAGCGCCTAAGTGGAGATCTGAGAAGTGTAAGATCTTAAATCCCATTGGTTGAGTGAGGGCAAATGTGAGAGAAAGGACAATCCTTGCAGGCTAGATACCGGGGGCGAGGGGCGAAATCCCTATCCCTAATCCCCCGGGAGGCCTCTTGGACCATTTCCCTGGCCCTTCTCAGATCCCTCTCCCCTATAAGGTGAGACCCCACTACTCCAGATCCTAAGAAATGAAGCTCCACCCCCTTCGGTACTTCACCATAAACCTGTTGATAAGCTAAGGCATAAAGGGCCAACTGGGTATTCTCCCTTGCCCTTCTGTCCGCCTTCTCCTGATCATTTATCTGAGAAGATTTAAAGTCCACTATATAGATCCCCCCATTCCTCCGGTCAACCCTATCCCACCTACCCCTTATCCTGTTGCCATCGAGAATGAAGCTGAAATCCTCCTCCACTAAGAGCGGTGTAATCCCCTCCTGCTCCTGGGCTTCGAAGAATCCAGCTAAGGCTTTTCTCCCTGCCTGGAGGGTGAGTTCTTCATGTTGAGGGGAAAGGAAGCCCTCACTTCTCCAAGCCCCTTCGAATATGCCGATGAGGTCATCCAGGTCCACCCGCATCCCCTTCCTCTTCCGAAGGTAGTATTCCCCCACAGCTTGATGGAGGGCCTTGCCATAGATGACCGCATGATGGGGGAGAATGGGAACCCTGAGGATGTGGATATACTTGTATTTGAGGGGACAGGTGAGATAGTCATCCAACTGATAGAAACTGAGGGAGAGAGGCGTTCCCTGAGGTAAAGGGGGAAGGGGTTCAGCTACCTTCTTCGGACGCGGGGCATTCCTCCGAATAGCCTCCAGTGCAGAGATGGGAAGATAGTCGATGTCTGCCTTCGGTTTATCCAGAGCCTCCATCACAAATTGGCTCACCTTTCTCGGCCGATGTCCTCCATAATCCCGGGCACTGGTTAGATAAAGCTCCCTTTTGGCCCTGGTCATCCCCACATAGAAAAGCCTTCTTTCCTCCTGGAGGTGAAAGTCCCCTGAAGGGAGAATCTCCTTAATGAGTGGTTCAGGGAGGGAGAGAGGTTCCCTGCGCCTTGTATGGGGGAACCTGTTCTGCACCAGCCCCACCATTACCACTACCTTAAATTCCAGCCCTTTTGCCTGATGGATGGTGAGCACCTGCACAGCCTCAGCGTCAAGGTCGGCCTCTGCAGCCGCCGGATCATCCCCGGCCTCCATCAAGGAGTCCAGGTGCTCCACAAAATTCTGCACTCTGTCCTCCACGGCAATCCTTCTATATCGGCGAACAAGCTCAAAGAATTTGGCTATATTCTGCATCCGCAGGTGATCATCTTGGTCCTTGGATTGGATAAGCTCGGCAAGGTACCCTGTCTCAGTCAAAAACTTGTAAAGGACTACACCAGTTGGTTCGGTGCGGCTATATTCCAAGAATCTGTCGATATCCCCGGTAATCCTCCCAATCCTCTCCCTGGAGTCAGAAGATAGCTCCTCCAAAAGGGGGAATTCATCGAGATGCTCAAAGACCCAGTGGAGGGTGCGATTGCTCCTCTGCGCTGCGTTCATACACCTGATCAGATCCCTCATCCTCAACCTATAGATAGGAGAGGAAGCCAAGTTGAAGAGGGAGATCGAGTCCTGGAAATCGGAGAGGCAGTGGAGGAAAGAGATCAAAAGCCTTATTTCTTCCCTCTGATAGAGGCCCCGGTTGCCGGAGAAGC
Source organism: bacterium (assembly GCA_029932675.1). Classification (GTDB taxonomy): domain Bacteria; phylum SM23-81; class DAOVCL01; order DAOVCL01; family DAOVCL01; genus DAOVCL01. Next base: position 37,115 of record JAOZPP010000012.1, on the reverse strand, counting down.
GGTAGGGGATCCCCTTCATATTTAAGGCCCGGAGAAAAGGATCGGCATCGCTATTTGCTCTTACCAGGATGGCAAAATCGGAGTAGTTATATCCTCCCCCCTTTACCTTCTCTTCGATGAGCTCAGCCACTCGATCTGATTCTGTAGTCAAGGTATCGAAATGGAGGTGTTTTACCTCACCGGGGACACAATGGGCAGCCTCCAACCTCTTATCCAACCCCTCCTTCTCCTCCAGCCTGTCAGGATTGTTGTTCTGGATGAGCCTGTAGGCGCAGTCCAAGATGATCTGGGCCGAACGATAGTTTTTGACCAAGCAAATCCTCTTCGCCCTTGGATAAGCATCGGTAAAGCCCAAGATGTTGCTGATTGCTGCCCCTCTAAACTTATAGATGGACTGATCATCATCACCTACCACACAGAGGTTTTGATGACGGGCAGCCAGCATCTTGAGAAGTTGAAACTGTGAATAGTTTGTGTCCTGAAATTCATCAACTAAGATAAATTTAAACCTATCTTGCACCTCCCTCAAAACCTCGCTCCTCTCCCGGAGGAGCTTAAGGGCCAAGGCAACCTGATCCCCGAAGTCAAGCATCCCCTCCTTGGCCATAAGCTCCTGATAGAGCTGATAAGTACGGGCAAGCTCCTCCTGTCGCCGGGCTTCCTCTGACAGTTCCCTGTCCTTGGGGTTCCTCTCCGCCTCCTTCTTGAGGCCCTGGGCGAACCTCAGATACTCTTGGGGGGTAACATCTTCGTCTTTGGCCCGACTGAAGAGGGTCACCATAGCCTCCACAAATTTAGTTGGTGAACCTAAAGGTCTATAGTAATCCAGGGGGAATTCGAAGAGGTGTTGGCGGAAGAAGACTAGCTGTTCAGGGCGGGAGAGGACCTTAAGCTCCCCTCCCCATCCTAACTCCAAGCTGTATTCCCTGAGCAACCTATCCCCAAAGGCGTGGAAGGTGCTGATAAAGACGTTGGCAAACCCATAGGGAAGGAGGATATCTACCCTCTCCTCCATTTCTAAAGCGGCCTTGTCGGTGAAGGTGAGAGCCAGGATCTCCTCAGGTTTGGCCATTTTTGTGGCCACTAGCCAAGCAATCCGATGGGTGATCACTTTTGTCTTTCCAGTTCCTGCCCCGGCGATGATCAAAAGAGGCCCTTCCCCGTGAGTCACCGCCTCTTTCTGTAGCTCGTTCAGCCCCTCTAAGATATCATCTGGTTTAAAAGCCAACCCCTCGCTCCAGCTTGACTGCCAAAGGCTTTCTTCTATCTAAGGATATCGGTTCTATGCTATCAAGTTAGCAAAACTACCCATCCCTGTCAAGATTAAATGTCCCTCGACGAGGTATAAGTGAATAGTTACTAAGCTGTCAAGACAATATCTTGATGACAAAGGGAAAGGTAACAGAAGAGGGTTCCTACCACTCCGATTGATTATTTATCGTTCCCGGGTTAAGCAACCCTCTAAACCCATCCCCTTTGGGGGACATTATTTTAATAACTCCTTATTTCCCAATAGTCTACGGTGAGAGCAGTAGATAAAGATCCTAAACAGCTCCTCTATACCAAGTTTTTTGCCTGAACTTTCAAAAAATAGCTTGACAAATTGAAACGAATTTGTTATTAATTAGTTGAAAACTTTGAGGAGATGTCATGATGAAGAAAGGGTTACTACTGGTAATAACCTTTTTGCTTTTGGGATGGGGATCCCTTTCCTTCTCCAGCTCTGGGTCCGACGGGAATGACTACAATGAGGCTGAACCTTGGGATGACATCTACAGCCAAACAGTGGAGGGACATGTTCGCCCAGATACCAGCTCCACCATATATTCAATCTCTGGCACTATCACTGGGCGATCCTCCACATCCCTGAAAAGAGCTGTGGACCAGGGGGGCCCGCTGAGGGGGAGAAGACAACTTTCCTTTTGGTCTCGAGTGAAATATTTTCTCCTCTCCCTTTGGAGATAGTCGGGGGAGTCAGAGATGGAGGAATTTGAAAGGTTAACCAGGGAATCTCGAAAACAAGCGGCGTTGGGGAACTATCAAAGGGCCTGTCAGGGATATAGAAGGGCCCTGCAGATGGCTGATATCCCTCCCCAAGCAAGGGCGAAGGTGAATTTAGAATTGGCTGATTGCCTCTTCCGGATGGGTAAATTTCGTTATGCTCTGAGGCAAATCGGGAGGGTAGAAAAATCGATCTGTTCCCAAAAGGCCCTCTATAAGTTGCTTCTCTTAGAGGCCAACCTAAGATTGGAACTGGGGGAATATGAACAGGCAAAGGAAATCGCCCAAAGCCTCCTGGAGAAACTCCTCCCCACAGGTGAGCATGGGCTTCTGGCAGAGGTAAAACACTGCTTAGGGAAGGTCTTAATCCGCACTGGTGATCTGAGGCAAGCGAAGGAACACTTTGAGGACAGCCTATCCTCCTTTCGGTTGATCAACAACAAGAAGGGAATGCTCAAAGCTATAAATAGCTTAGCTCAGATAGCTTTTATCTCTTCAGAGTGGAGGGAAGCGTTAAATTACCTTCAGAAGGGGCTAAAGGTCTGCCCTCTGGACTGGGAGAGGGAGAGAGCTGCCATAAAGGGAAATTTAGGCACCCTCTATAGAAAGAAGGGAAATTGGGAGAAAGCCCTTAACTTCCTCGAATCAAGCTTAGAACTCAAACTAAAGATAGGGGAGGCTCTTCCGATTGTCAAGGGTTACCTCTCCTTAGGGAGGCTCTACCTGATTCAGAGAAGGTGGGAGAAGGCTGAGGAATTCATCCGTAAGGCTTTCCACCTCTCACTTAGCCACCAGCTAAGGAGGGAAGAGGCGATGAGCTTAGAGTCCCTGGGCGATTTAGCTAAGGAAAGGGGAAACTTTGACCAAGCCAAAAACTATTACCGGAGAACGTTGGAGATAGGGAGAAAGTTGGCTCCTCAAGGGGATCTGATTAATCAGGTTCAGAGGAGGAGGGCAGAACTCCTCATCCTCGAGGGGAAAGATCTTGCGGAGGCTGAAAAGTGTGTCCAGGAGGCTTTAAAGATCTCCCTCGCCTTAAAGGATAAATTTGAAGAGGGCTGTTGCTATCGGGTCTTGGCCCTAATCTCTAAGGCAGAGGGCAATAATAAGCTGACCTTGACAAACTTTAGAAGGGCTGTTAAAATTTTCAAATCGATTGGGGAGAGGTTTGAGCTGGGGAAGACACTCCTCGAAGAGAGTAGGTTCCTCCTCCTTTCTCCGCAGGAAGACCAGAAGAGAAGGGAAACTATAGAGGAGTTGAAGGAGGCCAGAAGGATATTCCAGGGGCTGCAAGCTCATTACGAAGAAGGATTGGTGGAGATCGAATTGGCGAAAGCTCAGATGAATGGAACAAACCCTGATCAGGCCCTTGGCCCCTTAGAGACTGCAGAGAAGATTTTCAAGAAGATAAGCGAAAAGGATGGCCTTCAGGAGATACTTACCTTAAGGGCTAAAATGGAGGAAAGATTGGCTTCCTCTTCCCTTCTGGTCAGGGAGGAGCGGGCGGCTTTAGACAAGTTAAACCATATCTCACCTGAGGATATGGACCTTCTGCTCCACTTCCTCGCTGAGAGGGTCAATGCAGAAAGGGGGTTTATAGCATATCGCACAAATTCCAACAGCGATCTCGCCCTGCTGAGTAAAATTGGGCTGAGCTCTTCAGAGGCGGATTTCCTCCTCAGTTACTTAGAGAACCTGGAGGGACAAATTATTACTCCAGGTCAACCATATATCTGCACCTCAGTGGCCTGCAACAAGGTCTTCTCCACTTTGAAGAAGGGGAAAGTGGGGTCTTTTATGGCCTTCCCCTTTGGCGAGACCTGTATGGAGGGTATCTTTTACCTCGATCGCATTCAGACCGGGCATCATGCACCATTTGATCAGAAGGACCTGAATTTCTTCGTTCTTGCTGCCGATATACTCCAGCTTAAGGTTGCTGAGCTACAGAAGGAGGAACTCTTAAAGGAAAACCTCTATTTAAGAGAGAGGTTGGAGGAGAAATATGGATTTGGGAACATAATTACCGTCAATCCTCAGATGGAGGAAGCTCTAAGAACTGCTCAAAGGTTTAGGGATTCATCCCTCCCTATCCTTCTCCAAGGTGAGACGGGAACCGGGAAAGAGCTGATGGCCAGGGCAATTCACTATAGCAGCCAGAGGAGGGGGAAAAAGTTTGTGCCGGTAAACTGCGCTGCCTTCACAGATACCCTCTTGGAGAGCGAGTTCTTTGGCCACAAGAAGGGATCATTCACCAATGCTATTAGTGACAAAAGGGGACTATTTGAGGAGGCCGATGGGGGAACCCTCTTCCTGGATGAGGTGGCCAATGCCAGCGAATGGCTCCAGGCCAAACTGCTCCGGGTTTTGGAGGAGATGGAGGTAAGGAGGTTGGGGGAGACGAGATGTCGGAAGGTGGAGGTAAGGGTAATTTCGGCTACGAACAAAGATTTAGCCAGGGAGGTAGAGGCTGGCCGGTTCCGTCAGGATCTCTACTTTAGGCTTGCTGGGGTGGAGATAGAGCTTCCTCCCTTAAGGGAGAGGAAGGAAGATATTCCCCCCCTTATCTACCACTTCCTGGAGTTTTTCACTAAAAAGAGAGGGGGAAATATAAAGGGGGTAACCAAGGAGGCAATGGATCTCCTCACTGCCTATGAGTGGCCAGGGAATGTAAGACAATTAAGGAATGAGGTGGAGAGAGCAACGATCTTGGCCTCTGAGGAGAATTTTGTCACACCAGAGCACCTCTCTCCAACTCTGAGGTCACAATCCCTGCCATCTGATGAACAGTTGGCTGGGTCCCTACCCCATCAGTTGGCTAAATTTGAAAAGGAGAACATCTTAAAGGCTCTCCAGAAGAGCAATTGGGTAAAGACAAAGGCAGCGATGATCTTAGATATCCCTGAGGCCACCCTGAGGAGAAAGATGAGGAAATATGAGTTAGAGAAGGATTACTCTTAATCGTCATTAGTGGCGATTCTGTAATTTTTTGCAAAACAAGAAATTATAGAAGAGAAATTTTGTTGCCACGCCCCAGTTCGCCAAATTTGACGAACTTCACCCGTTCCGATTGTCCTTCCTTACAGATGGACTGCACCCTCCTATCTTCAACTCCTTTTAAATCAATGTATTATATCTCTGAAACTTTTTTTCATTAATTCTTAAAGTTGGCATAAATTTTGCTACTCTGTAAAATCGTAAATTAAAATTAGGCGGGTGAGTAAGCTTTCGTTTTTCTCCCGTGGCTTTGTGCGGAAGCCGAAAACTCGCCGATCTTCGAGAGGCGAACCGATAGTTCGCCTCTCTTCGTTTTTTGGATCAAACCCCTCCCGAGCTGGCAGCACCCCTCTCTTCTCCCTACAATATCTCCCGCGAATCTCCGAGCGCTAATCCAAGATAATGTGACAATAATGACGACCCCCCCACCCCGCCAATATAGTTGACTTAGAGCTTCTTGCGTATTTGAATCCGCTATTCACCCCGATCTGTAGGCTAAGTTAGCAACCTCCTCAGATCAAACGGGACCCTCACCAGGCCTCAGCGGGAAAGTTGTTGACATCAATGGGGGTATTTGTTATTTTAAACTTTCCAACGATTTTTGACCTTGAGGAAGCTCTACCCTCGTTCCATCTTTAAGATTCTTTACCTATGTTAGAGAGAAGGGTTTTAGTCTTAAACCAAAACTACGAGCCCTTGGGGGTATGCACAGCCAAAAGGGCCATTATTCTTATCTTCCTCGGTAAGGCGGAGATAGTGGAGGAGGATGGAAGGTTCGTCCATTCCGTATCGCTGGTCTATCCCCTCCCCAGTGTGGTGAGGCTGATATTCTTTGTCTCTCGCCCAATGAGGAGGATAGTCCTCTCTCGTCGAAACGTATTAAAGAGGGATGGATTCAGATGTCAGTATTGTGGGAGTACAAGCAAGCCCCTTACCGTGGATCATGTCATCCCGCGGAGACTTGGCGGGAAGGATATCTGGGAAAACCTATGCTGCGCCTGTACAGATTGTAACAACAGGAAGGGGAATCGCTCCCCCGAGGAGGCAGGGATGAAACTCCTTCGGCCTCCAACCAAACCCACATTTATCACTTATATCCAAAATTTCATCGGTGTTGCCGATATAAAGTGGAAGCCATATCTTTTCATGGACTAACGAGGGAGCTAAATTTATGAAAAAAAAGAGGATACTGAGCGGGATGAGGCCTACGGGCAGGATGCATTTAGGCAATTATGTGGGAGCATTGGAGAACTGGGTGAGGCTTCAGGGTGAATATGAGAACTTCCACTTGGTGGCCGACTGGCATGCCCTCACTACCGATTTGAATACAGACGATCTTCATCAGAATACAATAGATATGGTCATCGACTGGATTGCTGCCGGGATCGACCCCCAACTCAGTCCCATCTTCGTCCAATCCCAGATCAAGGAGCATGCCGAGCTCTTCCTCCTCTTCTCTATGTTGATCAGCACCTCCAGGCTGGAGAGGAACCCCACCCTTAAGGAACAGATAAGGGATCTTAATTTGGAGGGAAGAATCTCCTTCGGTCATTTTGGTTATCCCGTACTCCAAGCAGCAGATATCCTTATCTATAAGGCAGATCTGGTGCCCGTAGGCGAGGACCAAGTTCCTCATATTGAACTGGCCAGGGAGATAGCCAGGCGATTTAACGGCCTCTATGGACAAGTTTTCCCCGAGCCTGAGGCAAAGCTTACCAAGTTCGCCAGGTTGCCAGGGACAGATGGGAAGAGGATGAGCAAGTCAGTTGGGAACACAATCCTCCTCTCGGATCCCCCAGAACAGATTAGCAAAAAGGTAATGTCAGCCATAACCGACCCCCAGAAGATCTACAGAAACGATCCTGGTCATCCCGAAATCTGCACGATCTTCGTCTACCACCAGAAGTTCAACCCCACCCATATTCCTAAGATTGAAAACGAGTGCCGCAGTGGGGCCTTAGGCTGCGTGGACTGCAAGAGGGACCTTGCCCAACGACTGAGCGATTTTCTTTATCCCTTTAGAGAAAAGAGGGCTGAGTTGGAAAAAGATATCTCCCTGGTGGAGGATATCCTCCACCAGGGAGCCAAAAGGGCGAGGGAGGTAGCCTCCTCAACTATGGCTGAGGTGAGGGAGGCAATGAAATTGGGGGTGGTTTCATGGTAGAGGACTACCAAGTTAAATTAGGTTTCTTTCAGGGGCCTCTGGACCTCCTCTTGCATCTGATAAAGGCAGAGCAAGTAGAGATATCTGACATTCCCATAGCTCGGATAACCGATCAATACCTTGAATATATTAAATTTATGAGGTCCTTGAACCTTGAGTTTGCCGGTGAGTTCTTAGTTATGGCCGCTACCTTATTAAGGATAAAAGCAGAGATGCTTCTCCCTCGGCCGAAGGGGGATGATCTGCCGGAAGATGACCCCCGGAGAGAGCTGGTGGAGATGCTCAAAGAATACAAGAAATTTAAGGAATTGGCCGAAAACCTCAGAGGGTTAGAGGAGAAAAGCTCTCGCCTTTACCCCCGAGGGGGAGTATCTACCCCCTGGGGAGATGAACCAGAAGAGGGGTTAACCCCTTTTCTCCTTTGGCGGACCCTGCGAGAGATTCTAAATAAGGTTCCCAAAACCAGTGCTCACCTAATATCTCCAGAAGAGGCAACCCTGAGGGAGAAGATGGATCTTCTGCTCAGGCTCTTGGAGGAGAGGAGGCAGATCAGATTTACTGAACTTATCCATCAAGATCCAAGGAGAATAGCGTTGATCCTCGTATTTGTGGCCATTCTGGAGTTGGCTAAGCAGAAACGCATTACCCTTAGGCAGGAAACCCCTTTCGGCGAGATACTCATCTGCCCCTTCTCAGGATGAGAGATGAAGAGCTGAAGCAAGTGATCGAAGCTCTCCTCTTTGCGGCCACCTCACCCCTATCCTCTCAAAAGCTAAGCGATCTGGTGGGAGGTATTAAATCCAACCGCATTGGGAGGATAGTGGCAGAATTGAACACAGAATATCAAAAGGGGGGGAGAGGCTTTCGCATCCAGGAGATTGCCGGTGGCTACCAATTTTATACGCTCCCCCATCTGGCCCCCTGGATAGAAAGGCTTGTTGCCGAGAAGAGGCGGAAGCTCTCTCGACAGGCATTGGAGACCTTAGCTATTATCGCTTACAAGGGGCCGATCAATCGGCTTCAGATTGAGGCCATAAGGGGGGTTTGCTCCGACGGTGTGCTCAAAACCCTCTTAGAGAGGGGGCTTATTCAGATCAAGGGGAGGGAGAAATCATTAGGGAGGCCGTTTCTTTATGGAACTTCCAAAGCCTTTCTCAGATATTTTGGGTTAAGGAGGCTCTCAGATCTCCCTGGATGGAAGGAATTCTCCGACCGTGGCCAAGTTGAGGCTAAACAGATTTCTATCCCGCATGGGCATAGCCTCCAGGAGGGAGGCTGATAGGCTCATCCTGCAGGGGAGGGTGAGGGTAGGGGAGGAGTGGGTCAGTTCTCCAGGGAAGTTGATTGACCCCCAGAGGGAGAGGGTCTGGGTAGACAATAGGGAAATAAAAGGAGAGTTCAAACCTATCTACCTCCTCTTTCACAAACCAAAGGGATTTTTAGTTGCCTCCGCGGATCCGTTTGGTCGTCCGACGATATTTGATCTTTTAAAAGGTGCACCCCAGGGGATCTTTCCTGTAGGAAGGTTGGATTACGACTCCCAAGGGCTCCTCCTCCTCACCAACGACGGAGTTTTAGCCCATCGACTCCTCCACCCAAGATGGGAAGTGGAGAGGAAATACTTAGTACATATAGGGGGGATTATCGAAAAAAAGAAGCTGGAGCTGATCAGTTCGGGAGTGAAACTGGACGGGGGAACTCTGGTTAAACCTCAGGTGCTGAAGTGGACTAACCTCCAGGGGAAGGAAACTTTAGTAGAGATTGCTCTCAAAGAGGGGAAGAAGAGGGAGATAAAGAGGATATTCAACTCCATTGGATATAGGGTTTTGGGTTTAAAAAGGATCAGCTTCAATGGGCTTAAATTAGGGGATCTGAAAGAGGGAAGATGGAGGAAACTCACCGCAGAGGAGATCAGAAGGTTAAAGGAAGAGGTTGGCTTAAGGGATGAAGGGGTTGATAATAGCAATTGATGGGCCAGCAGGCTCTGGGAAGAGCACAACTGCCCGCTTGGTGGCCCAGAGGCTGGGTTATATTTATCTGGACACCGGGGCTATGTATCGGGCCCTTACCTTAAAGGCACTTCGTCAGGGAATCGATGGAGAAGATGAGGATGAGCTCTGCCGCTTGGCCTCTTCTTTAGAGCTTAATCTCACCCTTGAGGATGGGAGGCTCAAGGTCTTTATGAACGGAGAGGAGGTAAGCCAAGAGATAAGGGCTCCTCAGGTAAGTGGAATGGTCTCCCTCGTCTCTCAACATCCAAGGGTCAGGAAGATAATGGTGGCCAAGCAGAGGGAGATTGGAGAAAAGGGAGGAGTAGTGGTGGAGGGAAGGGATATTGGCACAGTGGTCTTTCCCCATGCTGATCTAAAGATCTATCTTGATGCCGATCTCAGGGAAAGAGCCAGGCGAAGGATGAAGGAGCTGAAGGAGAAGGGAATCGATTCCTCCCTCGATGATCAGTTGGTCGCCCTTGCCGCCAGAGACAAGTTGGACACCCAAAGGAAGGATAGTCCTTTGAAAAAGGCAGAGGATGCCATCCTCATCGATACCACCACCTTAAATATTGAGGAGGAGGTGGAAGCCGTTTTGAACCTGGTAAAAGGGAGGGGATGAGCACCTATTATTGGCTTAGCCAGCTCTTTCTCAGATTGGTGCTTTGGATAGCCTTTGGCCTCAAGGTAAAGGGGAGGGAGAACATCCCCCCCCGAGGGGGGGTGATTATCGCCGCCAATCATATTTCCTTGGCCGATCCACCGTTTATTGGAGCGGTCTGTAGGAGGGAACCTTATTATCTAGCCAAGGAGGAACTCTTTCGTCAGAAGGTTTTCGCTGCCCTGATCAAGGCCTATCACGCATTTCCTCTGAAGAGAAATCGGATAAGCAAAGAAGCCATAGGTTGGGCGATAAAGCTTCTGCGGTCCGGTCATGCCCTCCTCCTCTTTCCTGAAGGAGGAAGGCAAAGAGGAGGAAAGTTAGGAAAAGCCAGATCAGGAGTTGGTTTAATTGCCCTTAAAGCAAGTGTTCCTGTTGTTCCGGCCTTTATCAAAAACTCAGACCATTTGGGCCAAGCTCTCCTCCGGAGGAGAAGGCTGCTGATTAGCTTTGGCCAGCCGCTAAGACCAGGAAGGGGGGATTATCGGGATTTCACCAAGGAGATAATGAAAAAGATAGGGGAACTAAGGGACTCTTCTTAAATAGGGAAAAGCCCCCCCCTGAGGATACCCCAATGGAGGAGGGGCTCTACTCATTATTCCGTTGAAAAAGGCTATTACTGGCCGTAAAGGCCAAGTTTAAATAGAGAGGGAGGAAATGTTCAATGGGAGAGAAGGAAGAAAGGAAGGAAGAGACAGCTTTGAAAGGAGGTGAGGAGAAGACCAGGGCTAAGAAGGAGGGCAAAGCTGAGGAGAAGGCCAAAGCCAAGGGGAAGGCCCAACCGGGGAAGAAAGCAGCCCCGAAGAGGAAGACAAAAACCCCAAAGGAAGAGGAGGTTAAGCCACCTTTAGGGACATCAGGTGAGGAGGCTGAGAAGCTGGCTACTGCCACGGCAAAGGGAGAGGAAACCAAACCATCCCCCCAGGAGGAGGAGATATTGGAACCTCCTTCGCCGGATTTCGCGGAGCTGCTCAACCTCTATGAGAATAGCCTAGCCAAGATAAGGGAAGGAGAAATCATCAAGGGAAAGGTCCTCCAGGTAGATCAGGAGGATGTCATAGTGGATATAGGCTTTAAATCTGAGGGAATCATCCCCTTAGGCGAATTTGGAAATCATCCCCAGGTAAAAGTGGGAGATGAAATAGATGTCTACCTGGAATCCATAGAGGATCAGGATGGTCAAGTTGTCCTCTCTAAATCAAGAGCAGATTTCCTTTTGGTTTGGGATCGAATAAGGAAGGCCTACGAGACCGGTGAGCCAATAGAGGGGAGGGTAAAGAAGAGGGTGAAGGGGGGGATGATAGTCAACCTCTTTGGTGTGGATGCCTTTCTCCCCGGCTCTCAAATTGAGACTAAGCAAGTAAGGGATTTTGATCAATATGTAGGCCAGTTGCTCACCTTAAAGGTGATCAAGCTGAACAAGCTAAGGAGGAATATAGTTGTCTCCCGTAGAGCGATCTTGGAGGAGGAGAGACAAAAACAGAGGGAAAAATTGCTCTCCGAGATAGAGGAGGGGCAGGTAAGGAAAGGCGTGGTGAAGAATATCACCGACTTTGGCGCCTTCATTGATCTGGGTGGATTGGATGGCCTCCTCCACATTACGGACATGTCTTGGGGGAGAATTAGCCATCCTTCTGAGCTATTGGCCTTAGGGGATGAGATAGAGGTGAAAGTGCTTACCTATGATCGACAAAAGGAGAGGGTTTCCCTAGGGTTAAAACAACTTACTCCTTATCCATGGGAGAACGTAGAGGAGAAGTACCCGGAGGGGAAGAAGGTGAGGGGAAGGGTGGTAAGCATCACCGACTACGGGGCCTTCGTAGAGCTGGAGAAAGGGATAGAGGGGTTGATCCATGTCTCAGATATGTCTTGGACAGAGCATATCAGACATCCATCCAAGGTGGTGGCCATTGGGGATATAGTGGAGGCTGTTGTGCTCAGCGTCGACAGAAAGAACGAGAAGATAGCCTTGGGGCTCAAGCAGGTGGAGCCCGATCCCTGGTTGACCCTTCCTCAAAGGCATCCAGTAGGTTCGAAACTGGTGGGAAGGGTAAGAAACCTCACCTCATTTGGAGCATTTGTAGAGGTTGAGGAAGGAATAGATGGCCTGGTTCACATCTCGGATATGTCCTGGACGAAGAGGGTGCAACACCCCTCCGAGGTGATGAAGAAAGGGGAGAAAGTGGAGGTGGTTGTCCTTGACATCGACCAGGAGAATCGTCGGGTCTCCTTGGGCTATAAACAAGCTCAGGAGAATCCCTGGCCAGAGCTGGCCGGCAAGTACGCCAAGAACGTGGAGACAAAGGGGGTGATAACCAGGATCTACGACCGGGGGGTAGTGGTGAACCTCCCTGGTGATGTAGAGGGATTTGTGCCCTTAGCCCACTTGGGGAAACCTGGTATCAAGAAGCCCATAGAGGCCTTTAAGCTAAAAGATGAGCTTCCCTTGCGGGTAGTGGAGTTCGATGCCGACGAGAGGAAGATAATCCTCAGCGTAAGGGAATACTTTGAGGGCAAAGAAAAGGAGCTGTTAGACAACTATCTTGCCCAACATCCTGCCAAGACTGTAAAGATGAAGGAGATGGTCGAGAAGCCACCCGAAAAGGAGGAGTAGTTGTGTCCTGGGCGGGAACAGTAGCCTTCCGTAGCTTCGGTTGTAAGTTAAACCAGTTTGAGACCGAGTTCATCAGGGAAGACTTCCTAAGGGCTGGTTATAGGGAGGTAGAGTTCTCTCAGCCGTCGGATATTTACTTAATCAATACCTGCTCGGTAACAGCGCAGAGCGATTACCATGCTCGCCAAGCCATTAGGGCAGCGCGGCGTCGCTCCCCATCCTCCCTTATCATAGCCACTGGTTGTTATGCCCAGCTAAATCCCTGGATTCTGGCTGACCTCGCCGACCTTGTCTTAGGCAATGGAGAAAAGGGGGATGTCCTTCATTATCTCAGGGAAGTCAATGGAGGGGGGAAAGTCTTCACCTCACCCTCCTCCGCGTTTTCCACCTTCCCCAGGATGGCGATAAGGGAACTTAGGGGCCATACCAGAGCATTTGTCAAGATACAAGATGGCTGCAGTACCCCCTGTAGCTTCTGTATTGTCCCTAAAGCCAGGGGGAGAGCAAGGCACGCTTCCATAGAGGAGATCCTCTCCCAGATAGACTCTTTAGTCAAGGCTGGCTACAGGGAGGTTGTTCTCACCGGGGTGAACATTGGAAGCTTAGGGACTGATCTTATCACCCTTCTGCAAAGGTTAGAGGAGATGGAATTGCCCCAGAGGGTAAGGCTCAGTTCCATCGAGCCTACAGATTTCACCCCTGAGCTCATCGACTTTGTGGCCGCTTCCCATAAGGTTTGCCCCCATTTCCACATCCCCCTGCAGAGTGGAGACAGAGGAATCCTCCAACTTATGAACCGCAGATATGATCCATCGTTCTATGAGGCTCTCATATGGGAATTAAGCTCAAAAATCCCTCAGGCTGGTATCGGGGCTGATGTGCTGGTGGGCTTTCCTGGAGAAGGGGAGAAGGAATACGAAAACACGTATCACCTGGTAGAAAAGCTCCCCTTGGCCTATCTCCATGTCTTCTCCTACTCTCCACGAGAAGGGACGCCGGCAGCTAAATTCCCCAATCAGGTCAGCCCAGTGGTGAAGAAGGAGAGATCCCTTCTAATGAGAAAATTGGGGATGGAGAAGTGGCAGAGGTTTAGGGAAAGGTTTAAGGGTCAAAGCCTTGAGGTTTTGGTGGAAAGGGGAAGAAAAGACGGGCTCATTACAGGGCTTACCGGGAACTATATCCGAGTATACATCAATTCCGAAAGGGACTCAGGGAATAAATTAGTCAAGGTTATAGTCTCTGGCTTGCGGGGAAAAGGGGTAGAGGGGAAGTTGGTGGAGTAAAGGAGACCGCCTTCTTCTCTAGCACAAATAAGGGTTCGCTTCATGAATAAAACCTTCTATATCAAGACCTATGGCTGCCAGATGAACCTGCTCGACTCCCAGCTTGTCGCAGGTATTCTCGCCGAGGAAGGTTACGAGCTTACAGATGATCCTTCCCAGGCTGGGGTAATTATGGTGAATACTTGCGCGGTAAGGGAGCATGCTGAACAGAAGGCTTTGGGAAGGATAAGGGAGCTTCTGGGGCATAAGAAGGAAGACCCCGCGGTAAAATTTGTGGTAATTGGCTGTATGGCTCAGAGATTAGGGGAGGAACTATTTAAGCTATCCCCAGGGGTAGATATAGTTGCTGGCCCAGATTCCTATCGGAAGCTTCCCCGGCTCTTAGGAAGATTAGATCATCAACCTATTTGCTCCTTGGCCTCCAACAAGAAAGAGGACTATTCCAAGGTTGTTGCTCAGAGGAAGAGGGGAATCTCTGCCTTTGTCTCAGTGATGAGGGGGTGTAACAACTTCTGTAGCTTCTGTATAGTCCCCTTGGTGAGGGGAAGGGAGAGGAGTAGGCCCCCAGAGGAGATAGCCGGAGAGGTAAGGGGGATTGTCGCTCAGGGGTTCAAGGAAGTTACCCTCTTGGGCCAAAACGTGAACTCCTACCGTTGGGAGGGAACTGACTTCCCCTCCCTCCTCTGGAGGCTGAACGAGATAGAGGGCCTGGAGAGGATAAGGTTTACCACATCCCACCCCAAGGACCTTTCCCCCAAGCTTTTGGAGGCCATTGGGGGAGCAGATAAAGTCTGTGAACATCTCCACCTCCCCCTGCAGTCCGGTTCAAACCGCATCCTCCAGAGGATGAACCGAGGATATACGGTGGAAGGGTATCTAAGGCTGGTGGAGGAAGCCCGCCAGGCCATCCCAGATCTTGCCCTGACCACGGACATAATAACTGGTTTCCCCGGGGAAGAGGAGGAGGATTTCCAACAGACAGTGGAGGTCATGGGGGAAGTGGGCTTTGATGCCTCCTTCATCTTCAAATATTCTCCCCGTCCGGGAACTAAAGCATCTAAGTTTATGGACGATGTTCCCCCTCAGGTTAAAGCAGCCAGGCTTACCACTCTTATCGAACTGCAGAGGAGGATAACATCTGCCAGGAACCGGAAATTAGTGGGAACTACCCAGGAAGTGTTGGTGGAAAAGAAAGGAAAACTACCCGGTCAACTCTTTGGAAGAACGAGGACAAACAAACCGGTTATCTTACCGGCCAAAGAAGGGTTAATGGGTAAGGTCCTCAGGCTGAGGATAGTTAGGGCTAAGGGGTGGATCCTCTTTGGGAAACTTTAAGGGTTTACCCCTCTAAGAATGTTCCATGGGGTCAACTTATATTTCCAGCTTGGTAACTACTACCTCCAGACCCCGTGAACTGTTACTAATCGAGGAGGATGTATGTGGTTATGGAAGCTCTTCTTGCTGGCAGTAATTATGGTTCTACTCTTAGGCTTTGCCATTCAGAACCTGGATCAGAAGGTAGAGGTTACCGTGTATAGGTGGCATTTTACCCAGGTTCCCCTCATCTTGGTGATGTTTGAGTCTTTTGTGGTGGGGGTGGTGGTGCTCTTCCTCTTCACGGCGATCCACGACCTTCAGATGAGGAGGGAGCTGCGCAAGCACAAATCAGAAGTAAAGAAGCTAAGGGAGGAGCTCTCCTCTGTAAGGAATATCCCCTTTGAGGAGGAGATCCCCAAAGAGGAGGGAAAGGGTTGACCCTGATTTTGGTAATTCTCGGCCTTGCGGTCCTTATCCTCTTTGGTGTTGGTTGGAAGGTGAGGGGACTATGGAGGAGGCCTAGGAGGGACCGTTACTCTGAGGGGCTCAGGCTGCTCCTCGATGGGGAGAAGGAGGAGGCCTACCAGGTTTTGCGGGGAGTGGTAAGAGGGGACCCGGACAACATCGATGCCTACCTTAAGTTAGGTGACCTTCTGCGGGAAAGGGGGGAACCAGGGAAGGCCCTGAGGGTCCATAAGGAGCTCATCCTGCGGCCAAACCTAAAGAACAAGGATAAACCTTTCATCTTAAAGAGTTTAGCTCTGGATCATATTGAGTTGGGACAGGGCTCCTCCGCGATATCAACGCTCCAGGAGCTTCTCAAAACCAACCACTCCCCAATTTGGACCCTGGAGAGGCTCCTTCCCCTTTATGAGAAGGATGGGCTCTGGGATGAGGCCTATACGGTTCGCCAGAAGATAGCAAAGCTAAAGGGGGAGGATGCCTCGACAGATCTGGCCCTCTATAAGGCCTCTGCTGGCGAGCTAATGGTCTCCAAAGGGGAGATGAAAAGGGCAAGAGCATACCTTAAGGAAGCATTGAAACTTGATCCCCAGTGCACACCCGCCTATTTCTGGCTTGCGGAAAGCTACCAAAGGGAGGGGAGATGGAGTGAGGCCATTGATTGGTGGAAGAGATTGGGAGAGGAGATCCCTCAAAAGTGCTTCATTGGCTTCAAGAGATTGGAGGAGGCCCTTTATAAGCTGGGCAGATTTGAGGAGGTTATGGACATTTATCAGCGGATCTTGGAGAAGGAACCGGGTCAGAAGGAAACGATCCTGGCCTTGGTCGATGTCTATGAGAAGAAAGGAATGATTAATGAGGCCATCAAGGTCTGTGAGAGGGTCTCGGGCTCATCCGAGGAGGTCTCCCTTCTTCTGGCCAAACTCTATGCTCAGCAGGGAGACCTTACCAGGACCCGAGAGGTTATAGATGAGCTTTTGGACAGGAATAGAGGTTTTATCTGCCGTTGGTGTGGTTACAGATCGGAGGAACCGCTCTGGAAATGTCCCCAGTGCCAGAGGTGGAGGGGATTTGGCATCTAAAATGGCCTGGTTTCTAACTCTCTTACTCGTAAGCTGTGCTTCCCTGAGTTCCCCTACTCATCTTAAAACCATTGTAGAGCAATACAAGGGGGGGAGAGTCGAGGAAGCCCGCCGTTCCCTTCAAGGCTGGCTTGAAGCCAGTCCCCCTTCTCCACAAGCCCTCTACTGGGCCTCCATCCTTGATCCCCGTGCTGGTGCCTCCGCCCAATACCTCCAGGAACTCCTTTCCGAGGAGCCTGCGGGGGAGTTAGCCGAGAGAGCGGCCATATCCTTAGGCATAAACCTCTACTCCCGGGGGCTCTACCTCTCTGCCCAGAAGGCACTGAACCGTCAGTTTGCCGATCCCACCCATAAGGTCGAGGGGAGATATTGGCTGGGGCGCACCTTACTGGCCTTAAACCATCCCGACTCGGCCCGGGCCTCCTTCCACTCCGCGGCTTCCTCGGGGGGCAGTCCCCTTCTTAGGGGTTTAGCTTTAATAGGAATAGGAGACTGTTATCTCTCTCAAGGGGAGTATTCCTCTGCGCTACGGGAATATGAAATCGTCCAAGACAGCCTTCCCCTCCCCCAGTTTCTCCCTCAGATCCTCTGGAAAAAAGCCCTCTGCTTAGAGGGTCTGGGTAAGGGGAAGGAAGCTGAAAGGTACTACAGTTACATCTTGAATAGGTTCCCGACAAGCTGGACGGCACAAGTTGCTGGGAAGAGATTGGGCCTCCAGCCGGAGGAAGAGAGGTTCTCCATTCAATTGGGGGCCTTTAGGAAAAGGGCAAACGCCCAGAACCTAAAACTGCTTTTAGTTGAAGATGGTTATCAGGCATGGCTGGAGAAAAGAGGGGATCTCTTTGTCGTTTTAGTAGGCAGCTTTGAAGGGAGGGAAGAGGCTCAGTCCTCTGGAAGGGAGTTGGAGGCCAAATACAAGCTGGGCTACAGGATCATCCCCCTTTATTGAGCCACGGTAAACCCGTGGCTTTTTTACGATGACAGAAGATACTCCGATGAGAGAACAGTATAAGAGGATCAAGGCCAAGTACAAGGACGCCTTGCTCTTCTTCAGATTGGGTGATTTCTATGAGATGTTTGATGAGGATGCCAAGCTGGCTTCCCGGATCCTCGGCCTCACCCTAACTTCCCGCTCCCATGGAAAGGGGGGAAGGGTCCCCCTGGCCGGTATTCCTTACCATGCCGCTGACAAATATATAGCTAAGCTCCTGGCTAAAGGCTATAAAGTCGCTATATGTGAGCAGGTAGAGGATCCCAAGAAGGCTAAAGGTGTGGTGAAGAGGGAGGTGGTGGAGGTGGTCACCCCAGGAACGACAACCTTGGCCTCAACCCTCAAGGAGAAGAGCAATAACTTCCTCCTTGGGTTGGTGGAGGGAAGATCGAGGTGGGGAATGGCCATCCTCGACCTATCCACCGGGGATTTCCAGGTGGATGAGATTGAGGCGCAAGAGCTCAAGGATGAGCTTAGCCTCATAAACCCAGCGGAGATCATCCTCCCCGAAACCCACCCCCCAGAAGGGCAAAAGGAGATTAAGGATTGGCTTCCCCAACTAACTCTTACCCCCATGGAGGATTGGAAGTTTTCCTATGATGACTCCTACAGGCTCCTTTTGGACCATTTCGGCACCGCCTCCCTCGAGGGCTTTGGCTGTGAGGGGATGGATTTAGGGATCAGGGCCGCTGGGGCCGTACTTGCCTATGTCAAGGGGATGCAGTCAGCCCCCCTCTCCCACATCACAAAGCTTATCCCCAGAAATCGCTGGGACTACATGACCTTGGATCCCTTCACCTTACATAACCTGGAGCTGCTTGAGCCCCTGCGCGGTGGGGAGCAGAGGGGGACCTTAATTAGGATCTTGGACAAGACCCTTACCCCGATGGGGGGAAGGCTTTTAAGGGAATGGATAAAAAGGCCCCTTTTGAGAGTGGAACAGATCAGGAAGAGGTTGAGTGGTGTAGGGGAGCTGGTCGAAGATGCCCCCTTGAGAGGGAAGCTAAGAGGTCTCCTCAGATCGGTGCAGGACTTGGAGAGGCTTGCTGGAAGGATAGGATGTGGCAAGGCAACCCCCCGGGATCTGATTGGACTTAGGCTCTCCTTAGAAGTCATCCCCCAATTCAAGGTTGAGCTGGAGAAGAGAGGATCGACGATCCTGCAAGAGTTATCCTCCGAACTTGAGGACCTCCCTCCGCTGAGAGCCCTCATCGAAAGGGCGATTGTGGATGATCCTCCCCTTTTGATCACCGAAGGTGGGATAATCAGGGAGGGATACGACCCATCTTTGGATGAACTGAGGGCGATAAGCAGGGATGGAAAGAGCTGGATAGCTAAACTCCAGCAGACGGAGAGGGAAAGGACGAAGATTCCCTCCCTTAAAGTCGGCTATAATCGGATCTTTGGCTACTACATTGAAGTAACCAGACCCCATCTCTCCAAGGTACCGCCTGAATATATGCGCCGACAGACGATGACCAACGCCGAGAGGTTCATCACCCCTCAGCTCAAGGAATATGAGGCCAAGGTCTTGGGGGCAGAGGAGAGAATGGGGGAGCTCGAGTACCAACTCTTTACGGAGATAAGGGAAAAGGTTGCCCAGGAATGCTCCCGTATTCTGAAAACCGCCAAGGCATTAGCCACTTTGGATTGCCTCTTGGCCTTCGCCCAGGTGGCCTCGGAGCAAGGCTACTGTAAACCTTTAGTAGATGAAGGGGAAGAGATCATCATCAAGGAGGGAAGGCATCCGGTAGTGGAACAGCTCTTAGAGGAGGGGTTTGTCCCCAATGATTGTAATTTAAACCGGGATGACCACCAGATACTGATCATCACCGGCCCCAATATGGCGGGGAAGTCAACCTATCTAAGGCAGGTGGGGCTAATCGTGCTTATGGCCCAACTTGGCTCCTTTGTGCCCGCCAGGGAGGCCAAGATTGGGGTGGTGGACAGGATATTCACCCGCGTAGGGGCCTCGGACATCCTGGCTAAAGGCCAGTCCACATTCCTGGTGGAGATGAATGAGACGGCAAATATTCTGCACAACGCCACTTCCCGGAGCCTGATCCTCCTCGATGAGATAGGGAGGGGGACGAGTACCTATGATGGGCTCTCCATCGCCTGGGCGGTAACCGAGGAGATCCACAACAACCCTAAGTTGGGTGCCAAAACCTTGTTTGCCACCCATTATCATGAACTCACCTCGTTGGCGGGACTCTTGCCCCGGGTAAAAAACTATCAGGTCTCGGTGAGGGAATGGGGGGATAAGATAGTGTTTTTGCGAAAGATAGTGGAAGGTGGCTGCGATGATAGCTATGGTATCCAGGTGGCCAAACTGGCCGGGATACCCCAGGGGGTTATCGAGAGGGCCAAGGAAATACTGGCCAACTTAGAGAATGGAGGAACAGGAGCCCCTCAGTTCGCCAAGGGGAAGAGGGCACCCCAGTTCCAGCCTACCCCTCAACTCAGTCTCTTTGCCTCCCCGCCAGATCCCCTATTGGAGGAACTAAAAAGCTTGGATCCAAACTCAATGACCCCCTTAGAGGCCTTGAACAAACTGGCCGAACTGGTGAAGAAAGCTCGTAGGGACAGACCTTCAGGTCTGTCCGGATAACTGCAGATGGTGGCAGATCCCCCTGTTCTGCTGTGGTCAGATCAGGGGATCTGACCGCTCAACCATCGGTCATAAATGCTTGGTGTGAATTATCCCTTTCAGCAAGAGCCGTCAGATGCCCTCATCTGACGGCAAAGGTAGGGTAACAGGGTAGGACTTTTGCTACCTGCGAACAGATCATTCCACCGCACTTTGATAGTGCTGTTAGGGCTCTGCCTGACAGGAAGCTAAGCACTAAGGAGGTGAGAAAGGTGCATAAGGCAAGTTTCACTCTTTCACTCACGCTCCTGCTCCCCCTGGGAGCAGCGAGCCATTGCCTTGCCCAGTTCTGCTCGATAGATGGTGAGAGTGGCTTTCCTCACCATAGATTGAAAGGAAGCCATCAACTACTTACATCACCATCAGCAGGAAGGCCGCTCAAGCCAGAGGGAGCAAGCACAATACTTGGCATTATCAAGGACGACTTCCTCGTCAATGACGACACAACAAGTGGATGTGATCAGTGGTCTTCCGCCATTGCCATCGACTCATCGGGTAATTTCGTCATCTGTTGGGGAGATAAACGCAATGGTGAGTGGGATATCTATGCTCAACGATACCACGCTGATGGCACCCGCTGGGGAGGGAACTACTTGGTCAATCAAAGGCCAGATGTGCCTAATCCAGATCAACTACATCCCTCGATAGCCCTCAACAATGATAGAATCGTCTTTACCTGGGAGGATGCCCGTCGCTCCAAAGGCTGGGACATTTATGCCAAGGTTGTAAGTTGGGATTGGGAAGGAGTACATGAGCCAGGAGATAACAATCTTGGCCTGCCTCAGGATTTTGCCTTATCCCAGAACTATCCAAATCCCTTTAATTCAACTACAGTAATAAGCTATCAATTATCAGGGATCAGGCCACACCGCACCACCCTCAAGGTCTACGACATCTTAGGGCAAGTGGTGAGAACCTTGGTGGATGAGAAGCAACCTGGGGGTAATTACCGAGTTCTGTGGGACGGGCGGGATGACTCAGGCAGAAAAGTATCCAGTGGGGTCTACTTCTGTAGGTTAAAGGTGGCAGATGATAGGTTTAAGGTAGAAAAGACGAGGAAGATGGTATTAGTGCGGTAGTTGGCGCCCCTTGATGGCACAGTAGGAACCAGTCCAAGCGAGAAAAATAATAATCTCAATGATGACATGCAATGATTAGAAACTGTCCCTATTGTGGAAAAGAATTGGATATGGAGGATGTTTCAGAATCAGGGTACTATGACTGCCCTTATGATGATTGCTCTGAAACCTTCTTCTTTGATAAAGACACGGGAACTCTTCATAGCGTAGAAGAGCTACAAGAAGAAACCATCAAGGATGAAATTGTTATCGTGTGCCCGAATCCAGATTGCGGGCAAGAATTAAGAATACCCAACACTACAGAAACTTTACAAGTTACTTGTCCAAAATGTGGAACATATTTTAGATATCCACTACAAAGCGAAGAAGCATCAAACATCGTTAGTGAGTTATTAGCTGAATTTGATGAGGCATTAGAAGATGAAATTAAGGTCGTAAAAACTCGAGGCGGAAATATAAGTGTAATGTTAAAAGACGGCAAATTGGTAGGGGAAATAGCTGGATACGGTATATATCGGTTTAATATAGAAAGAAAAGTGCCGGTCATTGATGAAACCCCTGCCCAAATAGAGATTAGGGGAAAGAACTACCGAGCAACAATCGTTAGTTTCTTAGACTTCAAATTAGAAATCCGCATATGGGATTTTGAGGAAGAAGAGATTCCATCTGCTCTTTTAAGTGTTGATGCAACTTATGTTCTAAGAAAATTGAAAGAGGCATTGCCGTCTCTGGAATCTCAGGATGTTGATTTAGCGCTTAAAACATTCAATCGCATACCTTTAAAGTGCTCGGAAGGAAAACCTGTTTTTATTTTAACAGATACCGACGAGAAGAACCTTGATGACTTTCAAACAAAAGCTATGAAAATTTGCCTTGGAAATGAAGTAGCATTTGTTCATGGCCCTCCTGGCACTGGGAAAACAAGGACACTTGTTAATGTGGCCAATGACTTTGCCAACAATGGGAAGAAGGTTTTAGTGTCTTGTCATACCAATGTTGCTTGTGACAATGTGATAAAGCACTTTCTCAAATATGGGCACGAAGCAACAGTTAAAAATCTCCTCAAGGACGGAGAAATAGTCAGGATAGGAACACCAGTCCTACAGGATGTAAAACCCTTCACCATTGAAGAAATACGCGAAAACCTGAGCAGAGATTTACGGGAAGAAAGGGAAAGATTGAATAATTTGATGAATTCTTTAATGCAGAAGAACGAACTATATTACGGATATAAACAAAGATTTTTAGAACATAGAAATTTGGCAGAGCGCGTAGAAAATTGTAAAGAAAATATTATTGAGAGTGAAGACCTTATCAGAGGATATATTCAACGAGAAGAAGAATTGAATCAGATTATTTCTCAAAAAAAGCAACTTTTATCCATTGCAGAGGGAAGAAATGCAATAATTAACTTTTTGAAAGGGACAAGGCCCAAAAATCTCAGATTAGAGATTGTCCACTTGGAAAACGAAAAGACGAGTGAAACCAAAAACAGATTTAAAGAAGAGAAGCGGCTGGGATTACTTTCTGCTGAACTACAAAAGCTTAATTCCTTGGTATCAAAAGCATCTATGAAGCTTCCACAATGTAAAAATTTAGAGCAGATTGAAGAAGTTCTAAAAAAGACAGAAGGCACTTTAGAGAACGCTAAAACCAAGATTGCAGAAATTGATGACAGAATCTCCAAATTAAATGAAGGAATCTTAGATAATGCAAAGGTGATAGTGAGTACATTAGCAAGGACCTTTACTGATCCGATACTATCGGGTATACGGTTTGATGTTGTCCTCATTGATGAAGCCAGTATTGCCCCTTTACCAATGGTTTTCTATGTATGCTCCTTAGCAAAAGAAAAAGTATCGATTTTCGGAGATCCACGCCAGTTAGCACCCATAAAATTAGCAGCAACGGACGCTGCCCAAAAGTGGCTTGGGAGGGACATATTTCAAGAGGCAAATGCAACAGAGAATAGGCCACATGACCCACGCATTGAAAGTCTAAACCTTCAATACAGAATGCACGATGAGATATTCAAAATCGTAAATCTCAATTTCTACGGAAATTTATATAACACAAGACCTGAAATAGACAAAGATTACCGTAAGTATGACAACATTTTGATTCCAATGCCTAAACATAGAGTGGTAATTATTGACACAACCAAGGTTAATGCCTGTGTATCAACTGAAAAGTTAGGGCCAAAACGGAGGTCTCGTTATAACCTGTACAATGTTGAGGTGGTTGAAAAGGTGCTTCACGATTTGATTGAAGGCAATCTCATTGAACAGAAAGATATAGGAATCATAACACCTTATAGAAGTCAAGCCAGCTTTTTAAGAGAAATGTTAAAAGAATCAAGGTGGGAAGATGTTGAGGTGGGAACAGTTCACACCTTTCAGGGTAGAGAAAAGAGGTACATAATATTCGACCTTGTGGAAGCATTAGGCACGAGGAAGATTGGCATATTACTAAATGATAAACATGAGCTCTACTTGAAGAAAGACCAAAGTGAAAACGAAGCAAGAAGATTACTTACCGTTGCATTCTCAAGGCCACAGGAAAAACTGGTGATAATATCCCATAACCAACTTATGCTGAATAACTTACCCAAAGGATCAGTGCTTAGAAAGATTATAGCCGATTTGTTGAAGCGTGGACAATTTATAGACAGCTCTACCCTCGTCCCATATTATGTGCCAACAGAGGAATATCCGGATATTGCGTTGTTCAACGTAGAAGAACTGTTAAGGAAAGAAGCGGTATTTAACCAGAAAAGTTTCTATCCAAGTCTCATTCAAGACTTGAAAAACGCGCAAAAAGAGGTCCTCTTTATATCTGGCTATATGACCACCAATCGCATAGAAAAGTTAATGCCTTACTTAACGGACCTCTTATCAAGAGGAGTAAATGTTGGGATAATCACTAAACCGCCAGGGGAACAAATGAGCAGAGAGCGAGAGTTAGAAGGCTTATACCGTGCACTAAAAAATATAGGGATAAAAATACAGGAACGCTACGGAACACATGAAAAGATAGTTGCTATAGACGGCCACATATTATATGCAGGCAGTCTAAATGTGCTTTCATTCAATCATAGTTCAAAAGAAATGATGATTAGAAGCGACAGCAAGTCTAAGTTGCAAAAGGTGTTTTCTGTTTTAGCGAAGGACCCAAAGATGCGCGAGTGTCTTACAAAAAGTGGATATATATTAAAGCCTGTTTTACCCCCCCAAAAATTCCAAAACATCTTGGACAGGGTGCGTCCAAAACACAGGGAACTGCCAAAAAACAAACGAGAGGTAAAAGAATATTACAGAAGCATGCTTAAGAAATTGAGATGGGTAATTGCGGATGATAAAAGAATTCCCAACTTTGCTGTTTTGTTTAACGACACTATTGAAAATCTGCTTAACGATCCTCCCAAAACCGTTGAACAACTTCTGTCACTACCAGAATTCATGAGAAACAGAACTAACATTAGAGGCTATGAGGATATCGTGTTGAAAATTCTAAAAGAATATAGGGACGATTGCTGATGATGCAAAAACCTTTCTGGATCGTCTTGTCCAATAATACTTGAGATATCTCCATGCCAAAAATCGAACCAAAAATTAGAGAATACTTATGCACTCTGGTAGCTCGCTACCCAGGTATACGTTCGGTATGGCTTATTGGTTCTCGTGCAAATAGTGAAGAGAGGGAAAGCTCTGATTGGGACTTTATTGTCTTCGCTGATCGGGAAACTTTTAACCAATTACGACTGGACAAAGAGTTACACTGGTCAAATGTGGACCTCCTCGTTGTATACAGCTCGGATGGACAATTTGAGAAACCGTGGGGCTCTCCCAAGTCAGGAAGCCTTGCTATTTGGAAGTGGACTAAATTGTCCTCCAACGAGGCAGAATACGAGGCTACAAAGTGGATCGGGTCAGGTCAATACAGCTCAAACGGTCAGGTGGAACATGGAACTCCTTTAGTAAGTCGGAAAAAGGCCGTGAAGCTTTGGCCACCAGAAAATTCAGAAAAGCGGGGAGGATGAGTGCCGATAAAACCTCAACCAGCTTCATCCTAAAACCAATTGGAATTGTCCATTCGGGGTTTATAACCCCTCAGGAGGTCAGTGCCTCCCAAAAAGCCAAAGGGGAGATCGAGGTATATCCGGAGTATGAGCCAGGGCTGAAGGATATTGATGGTTTCTCCCATCTCTTCGTCATCTGGGGTTTCCACCTCTCGGATGAGGAGAAGCTGACAGCCCATCCTCCCTATCACCCTCGAAAGGAGAGGGGGGTGTTTGCCACCAGAAGCCCTCATCGGCCAAACCGCTTGGGGCTTACGATAGTGAAGTTATTGAAGAGGGAGGGCAGATTCCTCAAGGTTGATGGTTTGGATATGGTCGAAGGGAGCCCTATCTTTGACCTCAAGCCCTATACTTTAAGGGATCAGAAATCTGAAGCTAAGTTCGGCTGGTTGAATAACGTAGATACGACGGATTAAGTAGTAGGACGCAGATTTCGCCGATATCCGCAGAGGAGAATATCTAAGATCCAGTCAACCTGCGTTTATCCGCGTCCAATAAGAAAGGGCAATGAACAATACCCTAATTTGATATTTACAATTTTCAGTCTACATGGAGGGGGATTGAGGGAAGAAGGGAAATTAGCCATTGGGGTCGATTTGGGGGGAACATATATTAAGGGGGGAGTGGTCAACCTCCAGGGCCAGATCCTGAGGAGGGAGAGCGCCCAGACCCTGTCTCGGGAGGGACCGAAGAGGATCCTGGCCCAAATAGCTAATTTGGTAGAGGGGTTAAGAAGAGGCGATGAGGTAGCCGGTTTAGGGGTTGGTTGCCCAGGCCTTGTAGAGCCTACCTCAGGCATAGTGAGGGACCCGCCCAACCTCTTTGGGTGGAGAGAGGTAAATGTAAAAGAAGAATTGGAGAGAAAGTTAGCCCTTAGGGTGGAGGTGGCCAACGATGTTAATGCAGCCGCCTTGGGTGAACTCCATTTTGGGGCCGGAAGAGGGGTCAAGGACTTCATCTGTATAACCTTAGGCACAGGTGTGGGAGGGGGATTGGTCCTCGCTGGGAAGCTCTTTACTGGCAGCAAGGGTGGAGCTGGAGAGATAGGCCATCTGCCGGTGAACATATTTGGCCCCCACTGCCGGTGTGGCAACTATGGCTGCTTGGAGAGGTATGTGGGGGCGGAATATATAATCGAAAGGGCTCGAAACGGGCTTAAAGCAAACCCAGATAGCCTCCTCTCCCCCCTTGATAAGGAGGGGAGGCTCACCCCAAAGCTCATAGCAGAGGTGGCCCTGAGGGGAGATAAGTTAGCCCAGGAGATCTTCCGGGAGACCGGGGAGATAATCGGTGCTGCCCTCTCTGGCGTGGTAAACCTCCTCAACCCGGAGTTGGTCATCGTAGGGGGAGGGGTTGCCCAGGCTGGCAAGCTTATCCTCGAGCCGATAAGAAGAACCCTTGCTGAAAGGGCAATGAACAAGGAGATCCAGAAGGTAGAAGTCATTCCCGCCCTCTTAGGGGAGGATGCCGGGCTAATCGGGGCCGCGGCCCTCATCCTCAAACCCTGAGCCGCCGGATGAATATAACTAGGAAAATCTTTATCTCCATCTCATTTCTCCTCCTTCCCATCCTGGGCTTTTCCGCCGAAGAGCCCCTTATCCTTCAAAATGCCGATTCCCTCCGCACCTATCTTGGTCAAGACTCTGTGGTCACCTACCTCAAGGGGAATGTCCAATTCCAGCAGGGGGGGACATTCCTGAGAAGCGATGAGGCTACCTGGTTCAAGAAACGACAGTTGGCCGTTTTCACTGGGAACGTTCAGCTCAAAGATAGCACAACCACCGTCTGGGCAGACAAGCTAAGCTATTATCAGGCAAAGGGGAGGTCATTGGCCGAAGGAAGGGTGCGGGCCTGGGATAAAGAAAACCAGACCAAGCTCACCTGTGGAAGGATGGAATATTGGAGGGGAGAGGGGAGGATATTGGCTACCCAAAATCCCCTCCTCGAAGCCAGAGAGGAGGAGGTGCCGCTAACCATAGGGGCAGATAGCCTGGAGTTTTTTACCCACCTAAATAGAGGTGAGGCCAGAGGGAAGGTTAGCTTGAGGAGGGGAAAGCTTAAGGCTACCTCTGGCTATGGCCTCTTTCTCCTTAAAGAGGGGAGGATAATCCTCCGAGGATCTCCACTCATCTTTCAGGAGGGCAGGAGGCTTACCGGAAGGAGGATGGAGATAAGGCTGGAAGACCATCGGCCCAAGGAGGTCTTCGTCTGGGAAGATGCCCGAGGGGAGTATGAGAGCAGGGATCAGAGGGGGGAAGTTACCGAATGGGGTTGGGTCACTGGCAGAGAGATGAGTATCGCAGTCGCCGATGACGAGCTGAGGGCCATAAAGGTGAAGGGAAATTCCACAAGCTTTTACTCCTCTCCCTCCGATACTGGACTTGCTGGGGAGAACAGGGCCTCTTCAGACTCCTGTTGGGTAGACTTCTCCGCTGGCCGGTTGAGCCAGGTGAGGATGTGGGGAGGGGTGGAGGGAACCTACCTTTCCTCCTCCCCGGAGGGGGGCATGGACACGGTAAGATATGAGGCTCAATCCATCGTTTATTCCCAAGGGGAAATAGATCTGGTAGGTGGGGCCCAACTAAGGTATACAAGCTATAAGTTAGAGGGGGACAGCATTGCGTATGGGATTGATTCTCAACTCCTCCAGGCCCAAGGCCAGCCGGTCTTCTGGGATGGAAACCAGGAGTTAAAGGGGGAATGGATGGCCTATAACCTAAAGACAGGTAGAGGAAGGGTGAGATATGGAAGATCCACCTATGAGCAGGGCATCTACCGGGGGGAAGAGATAAGGGAAGTTAGCCAGGAGAATATACTGGTTAAAGGGGGGAGGTTTACCACCTGTGATTTAGACACCCCCCATTACTATTTCTGGAGCAGGAAGATGAAGATCATTCCCAAGGACAAGGTAATCGCCAAGCCCGTTGTCCTCTATATCCATGATCTGCCTATAGCTGCCATCCCTTTCTGTATCTTCCCTATTAAGCCAGGCAGGCACTCAGGCCTGCTCACCTTTGATCTGGGCCTCTGGGAGGTAAGCGAAAGGTTTGTGCGGAATCTTGGCTACTATTTTGCCCCCAGTCCCTACTGGGATGCTACCTTGAGCTTAGACTACTATGAAAAGACCGGTCTCCTTCTCAAAGCTCAGGCTCGGTATGCCCTAAGATACAGGCTGCAAGGCCAGCTAAGGGGTTCCTGGAAGAGGGAGAGGCAATGGGTGGGCAGTGAGCTGAGACATCAGCAGAGATGGGATCTGAACTTTCGCCATTATCACGACCTCTCGCCAACCTGGAAGCTCACCGCTGATGGCCTCTTCGTATCCGATAAGAGCTACTATTCAGACGTTGGCTTCAGTCCTCAGGAGAGGATGAACCGTTCCCTCCACTCCCACCTCACCCTCTCCAAAAGATGGGAACAATCCAGTTTTAACCTCAGCCTTGATAGATACCAGAACCTCGATTTGGGGGAGATAACCCAGTCCCTCCCTTCGGTAAGGTATTCTCACCCCCCCTCCCCCTTCATTAAGGGGAAGAAAGAGGAAAGCAGATGGTATCAAAACATCTACCTCTCCTTCTCCTCCTATCTCCTCCACTATAGCCGCAAGAGCGGAGGGGCTAAAGAGGAGCACATTGGGTGGGAGAATAGGCTCAGCCTTACCGGGCCCCAGAAGCTAAGGTGGCTCACCCTCTCCCCAGCCTTTAACCTCGAACATACCTGGTGGGATAAGGACAAGGGGGGGAAGTACTTAGTACACAACACCACCTATGACCTCTCTCTGCGAGCGAATACCACCATCTACGGGACATTCCTAGCCCACTGGGGGAGGATAAGCGGATTTAGACACATCCTCAAACCCAATTTATCCTATAGCTGGCAACCAGAGTTCAAAAATCAAGATAGATTTTACTCCTTCGCTGGGATTGGTCCCTCCGGAGGAGAGCGGCAGACCTTAGGGGTTGGCTTAAACAACATCTTCCAAATGAAATGGGGAAGGGAGAAGCCCAAAAAACTCGAACTGGCCACCCTAAATCTTACGTCAAGCTATAACTTTAAGGCTCCAAAACGGAGGTGGAGTGATCTCCGCTCCAACCTAAGGGTGAGAGCCTACAGGGGTCTTGGAGTGACCCTCACCTCAACCTACGACCTATATTCTGATCAGGATGAGTTAACTCCCCCCCACCTAAAATCCCTCTCCCTAACCACAGATCTTTCCCTCTCTGGTTGGGCAGGGGAGGAAGAAAGGAGAAAACCCTGGAGGTTTGGACTCTCCCATAGGCTCTATTGGATAAAGGGGAGTCCCACCAAGACCGAATGGCTCTCCGGCAACTTCTCCTTCAACCCAACCCTAAACTGGAGGATAAGCTATCAGGCCAGGTACGACTTGATGGAGAGGAAACTCACCTCCCAAAGCTTCAAGCTCCATCGGGACCTCCATTGTTGGGAGGCCTGGTTCTATTGGATACCTACCGGTTTTAGGAAAGGATACTACTTCCGGGTAAACATTAAGGCCCTTCCGGAGATAAAGGTAGAGAAGGGGAAGGGAATCCGGGGGATCTTTTAAGGGATGCAACGCCACGGCCTTTTCTTATTCAGTCTCTTCCTCATGGCTCTCCTCGGGTTCGCCGATCGGACGAAGAGCTCTATACCAACCCAATACAGGGTTTATGGAACGGTGAGGGATGCGGAGACGGGGAGAGGGCTGATGCTTACCAACATCACGGTTAAGGGGACAACAAAGGGAACTACTACAGACAAGAACGGCAGGTATAACCTCTTTTTACCACCTGGCAGTTACCAGTTGCTCTTCACCTATATGGGATACTCCTCGGTTAGAAAGGCCGTGGAAATCACCGACAGGGATGTCGCCTTAGATGTGGAGTTGCAGCCCATCCTGCTTGAGCTCCCCCCAATCACCGTCACCCCTGGGGAGAACCCGGCGCTTCGGATCATCAAAAAGGCGATAGAAAACAAAAAGAGAGTCAGGAAAAAGCTAAGAAATTATAGGTTAACCGCTTATACAAAGCTTATCGCGGATGTGAAGATGGGCAAAGGTGTTGCCGTTATGGGGGTCACCGATTCGGTTGTCACGATGATCATGGAGACGAAGACGGATGCCTATTGGGAGAAGCCCAATAAACACAAGGAGATCATCCTGGCTCGTAGGCAGAGCGCCTTCATCCCCACTTTCTCCAACCTTTTGACCAGTAGCGATTTCATCGAGGATTTCTCCAGGGACCTCATAGAGATGGGGGAGAAAAAGATAGTCGGGCTACTCTCCCTGGCTGGCTTGAAAAGCTATTATTACTCCTTACTCGGCACCACGTTGATGGACAGCTTGAAGATATACAAGATCAGAATCTCCCCGCTGAAAGATCAGGAACCGTTGCTCAAGGGGATAATCTATATCGCCGAGGGGACCTACGCCCTGATGATGGTCGATCTGGAATTAAACAAAGCAGCCCTTCCTCAATTCTTCACTCAGATGCATTACAAGCAACGATATGAGCTCTTTGATAATCTTTTCTGGATGCCCGTCAATCTCAGTTTGGAGGCAAAAGGTAAGATCTCTATGATTATCCACTTACAATTCTCCCTAAAGGCATTTTCCGTTCTGCAGGATTACAGGATCAACAAACCTTTCCGCAAAAAGGTCTTTGACGAGGTGGTCATCAAGGTATTGCCCGAGGCGGATAAAAGGGACTCCCTCTACTGGGCCCGTAATCAGCTTATCCCCACAACCGCGGAGGATATCAGAGCGTATGAAAGGGGGGACAGCCTCAAGGCGGCCCATGAACGAAAAAAGAATAGGATTAGGCCGATTAACCTCCTCTTCGGCAAATCATTTGAATTTGGGGAGAAGAGGGGGCTTAGGTTCCCAGGGGTCTTGGGGATCTACCGCTTTAATCGGGTGGAGGGACATACCTTCAGGCTGAGGATAGGGGGTTGGGGGTTCCCCACCTCCCAGATGAACTTAAGCCTTGGCCTAGGATATGGCCTCGCCGATGAGAAATTCAAATGTGGCGCTGATATAGGCTACCATTCCCCAGGCCATACAAACTTGGATCTTAAACTCGGCCTTTTCCACCAGCTCGCCTGGATTGGCGAGAGAAGGGGGGGCGACTTGGAGATGACCCTGGGAAACCTCCTCTGGAAATATGACTGGCGGGACTACTTTTATCGCCAGGGATGGCGGGCCCATATCGAGGGCAACTTCCACCCTCTGTTTAAGGCCTGGTTAGGCCTCTCCCAGGTGGTATACTCAAATGCTCGGAAGAATACCGATTGGAGCTTGCTGAGGAGAAGTTGGAGCCAAGGGGTGAATCCCCCAATCAACGAGGGGAGAGACAACTCCATCTCCTTTGGTCTGAGCCTTGACCCCCGTAAGCTCATCGACAATGCCGGGAGGATGGAGAGGATTGGGGGGAGGGGCTATCAATTCGTAGATGTGGGAATAGCCCATTCTGATAGGGATCTCCTCTCCAGTGAATTTAGCTATACCAAGCTATGGGCTTACATCCGTGGAGACTTTGATTTGCACCGATGGGGGACCTTCTCCTATCGCCTTTACCTGGGAACCGCCTATGGCTGGGTCCCCACTCAGAAGGTCTTTCGGTTACCGGCGAACCTCCCCTACCTGGCTTCTCCTTGGATGTTTCACACCCTAAAGATTGGGGAGTTCTCCGGCGACCGCTACGGTTCGCTCTTTCTGGAGCAGAATTTTGGCCTTCTTCCTTTCAGACGGTTGAAGATCCCCCTTCTAAGGGGTTCCCGATGGGGATTCATCCTCTTCGGCTCCATTGGCTGGACAGACATAGGGGTCAGATCAAGATCAATTCAGGTTGTGGAAGTACACCCTACTGGTGAACCATTCTATGAGTTGGGCTTCGGCATTGACCACATCCTCACCCTCCTCAGGGTCGATATGGCCTGGAGGCTGAACCACTTTAGGAAGGGTAAAAACTTTGCCATTGGTCTCTCCATCCCGTTTTAGCCCCGTTAAAGGAGAAGGAATCTCACAGTATAAGATGGCCTTGTTCGTCTTCCGGGCAAGAGAGCCAATCAATCTGCTTGACAGGCGAAGGAGGGGAGACTATTATATCAGATGGAACTTGTCAGACTGCTGGAGAAAAGCGGAAAATTAAGTAGCCGCAACCTTCAAGTTGCGTAATTTGCAGGAGAGCCATATAGGGAAACCATACAAACCATAATTAGCTGTAAATATCCTATTGGGAGGAAAATATGAAAATTAAAGTCTATCTCGAACCAAGTGATGAGGGAGGGTACACCGTTTTCGTTCCTTCATTGCCTGGGTGTATATCAGAGGGAGAAACAAAAGAAGAAGCTATAAAAAATATCAAGGAAGCAATTGAACTTTACCTGGAACCTGTAGAGGATGATATTCTTGGTGTCTCCAATGCTGAAGAGTTGGAATTAGCGATATGAGTAAAGTTCCGAGTCTGACTAGCCTCCTTCATAAGGCAAGATCTTAAAATTTGTGTCAAGTTTTTGGAGCAACCAAGAATAGATGGAGAAATAGATGTTCTGTGGGGGAGGAAGAGAGTGAAGAGCAATAGGACTGACCCAGACCTTGTTGGCTCTGGTTAAAGGATTTTTTCAATTCTTCATTTTACATTCGAAGCTTCGCCCAATTTATACTGCCAGACCTCGTCGGTTTGAGGCGAAGCTTCGCTAGGATAGGGTGGTTAAGGCATTACAGCGGGACGGATGGGTAATAGTTCGCCAACGGGGTTCCCATATTAGATTGCAGAAGCGTTTGGCAGACGAAGTACTGAAAATAATAATTCCAGCACACAAACCAATCAAGCGGTCAACTCTCTCCCACATTCTGAAGCAAGCTCGAATATCCGTAGATGAATTCATTAAAATGCTATAATTCTGCTAACAAACCACTTCACCTCACTGCTATTCCGCTGACGCTCCCTTTAGCGGAAGCTGAGCTTAGGTGTTAGGGGATCTGATAGATAACACCCAACGATATTCAGAATTGGAGGAGAAAAGGGCCCAGCTTTTAAAAATTTTTATGAATCAGCAATATTAATATTTTTTCACTGTTAAATATCGCCACTAAAGGCTCCAAGCCATTAATCTAATATGCTTTAACAAAAGAGTTTGTAAAAGGTGTCCCCATGGGTCACCTAAACCATAGTTATACGTATAGAATAGACATGGCACTGTTTGGAAACATTCTCTACATAGGTAGTATTCTGTTGGCAGTTGGGCATTTGGTTTTGGTCATTCGCAAGGCCCGAAATCACAAGCCAATAATACCGATTTTCGTATCGGCAGCACTTGTGTTTCTTTTATGTCTCGTATTAGTACGACTGTTTGGCTTTTCGCCGTTTCATGTGCTGTGGATTGCTCCGGCCAGCCTTGTTCTGGGTGCTGTGCTGTTGTTTCTGCCGCCATACACGAAGCTGCTCGTTGCGTTCTTGGAGTACTTAGTGAGGCTCGGAGGTCCCCGGGAAGAATAGACAGGGCCATGAGAACGCATAACCACTGCATGAACTCGCGCTGGCATTACGCTGAGCTTCATAGCGGCAGGTGAGCTTGATCGTTCTCCGGTTGAGGAAAACCAATTGTTCGTTCGAGTCTAATTGAAGTGTAACACCGCAATATAAATATTTTTTGTTGACTAAATATCGCCCACTGAAGACTCCAAGGCATTAAATAGTGCCTAATGTGCTATAACAAAAGAGCTTGTAAAAGGTGTCCCCAAACATTACACAAACATTACAAACATAAAAGGTGTCCCCAAACACTATACTCAATGCTAAAACTTGTATCATATGTCATTGCATTTGTTTCATTGGCGGGGATTGAACTTCTCTTCTGGCCTGTTAGCTGGAAATTAGCAGTCTGGCTAAGGTCAGCAAGGAACATAGCGCCCTATATATCTGGCACTCTTGATTTTTTAAAAATCTTTGTGGCTATAGCTTTGTCTGTCTGGGTCATCCGAGCAATTGGTTACCAACCGACATGGCTGATGTATATTATCCCTGGGATTGCAATGTATATGAACGACACAAAAAGACTCCATCTCGCCAAGCGAGGCATCAGCAACGTCCGCAGAATGTTCCACCAGTCGGGAGAGCCTGATTCTTACGAGCAGAGTACCGATATTTTTATGGAGAGGGCTCATTTGACTGGTGATTTCTTGGGATGGATCTTTGGTGTCTCATTCTTCCTTAGATCTGCAGAATTTCTTTAATGGGTAGAATCCTAACAAATCAATGAAGCTGACCCCTTAACTCGGTGGCGCAATCAGGTCTGAGGCTTCAGAAAAGGTTGTCTTTAATTCCACTGTCCTCGGCTTCGAGTCGGGGCAGCTTATCTCTATCGTCATGTGCAATCACCTCTTGCTTGGTTATGATTTTTAGGAGGTCTAATTATGCAGAGCAAAACTAGACTTTTCTGGGTCTTATGCATCCTCCTCGCCTCGTTGTTCATATCTGCATCCTGCTCGAAGAGGAAAACGCCAATCGTGGTTGTGCCTGGCAAAAGCATTGCTGGACGAAAGGTGGGGACAACCCCCATATCTTTCATATTTTTGTCAACAGAAATATGGGGGTTGTCCCTACATTCGCAAGGCCCGAAATCACAAGCCAATAATACCGATTTTCGTATCGGCAGCA
>JAOZPP010000012.1:0-1995 GCA_029932675.1 bacterium | reverse complement strand
AGCGGCAGGTGAGCTTGATCGTTCTCCGGTTGAGGAAAACCAATTGTTCGTTCGAATCTAATTGAAGTGTAACACCGCAATATAATCGTTGACTAAATATCGCCACTGAAGGCTCCAAGCCATTAAATAGTTTCTAATATGCTTTAACAAAAGAACTTGTGAAAGGTGTCCCTTGTGGGTTACCTAAACAGCAAGATGACTAACAGTCCGTAGTCTTTTTCGCTATGCTTGGGGTGGGCGGATTAAATCTGTACAATCCTGATGTTGGTTGGTGAATAGATAGGAACAAAAAACAAGCCCCATATATCACAGGGCATAACCTTCAAAAAAAGGCTTGACCACGAGCTCGATATTTGTTATTTTACCCTTGGTTGAGGGCCCATAGCTCAGTTGGTTAGAGCGGCTGACTCATAATCAGTAGGTCCTAGGTTCGAGTCCTAGTGGGCCCACTGAAGCTGGGCGATTAGCTCAGCCGGTTAGAGCGCTTGTTTCACATACAAGAGGTCACTGGTTCGAATCCAGTATCGCCCACTGCCTAATATAAAGGGGGGTAAAGGATGAAGTTAGTATTTTTCATTAGGTTTCCGGGGAAAATTGATGGAAGTGCACATTTTTGTGCACTTTTTCTTTTATGAAAGGGGGATAAATGGAGGAAGAGCTGATGATGCTCCTCCGGCTACAGGAAATGGATGATGAACTTTCCTCCTTGGAGAGGGCTAAAGTGGAATTACCAAAGAGGATAGAGGCCTTGGAGGAAAAGTTAAAGGAAGCCAGTCAAAGGTTGGACGATGGGAAAGCTGCCTTGGAGCAATTGAAGAAGAAGAAGAGGCATTCTGAGCTGGAACTTCAAGACGCCGAGGCGGGTTTAAAGGAACTGCAGGCAAAGATGTATGAAGTAAAGACAAACAAGGAGTACGATGCTTTACAGAGTGAGATAGGAAGTAAAAAGGAGAAGATTTCCAACTCCGAGGAAGAGATACTGAGCCTGATGAGCCAGATAGAAGAGGCGGAGGAAGAGGTAGAGAGACAAGAGGAAAGCTTCCATTCCCTCTCTGAGGAGAGTGGGTCAGAATTGAAGGCCCAAAAAAAGGACTTGGCTACCCTTGAGGAGAAAATAGCTATAAAAAAGAGTGAGAGAGACAATCTGATTGCCCATATCCCCCAAAATATGCTCTCCGTATATGAAAGGATTAGCAAGGGGAAGGGTGGGTTGGCCGTGGTCAAGGTAAGGAGGGGGGCCTGTGGAGGGTGTTTCAAGTCCCTCCCCCCCCAGAAGATCCAAGAGATACGGAGGAGAGATAAATTGATAACCTGTGAGAACTGTGGACGAATTCTGATCTGGGACCAATAAAGTTGATCGCTAAGGAACTGGTGGCTTATATAGATGGGGCCTCCCGCGGGAACCCCGGAGAGGGAGGGGTGGGGGTCTTTTTCCAGAACAAAGAGGGAACCCCTATCTTTGAAGCTTACAAGTATATAGGCAAAGTCACCAATAACATCGCCGAATATAAGGCGCTCATCCTGGCCTTAAAGAAAGCTCAGCAACTTAATGCTGAATCCTTAACCCTCTATTCTGACAGTCAGCTTATAGTTAACCAAGTAAACGGGAATTTCAGAGTAAAAGATGTCAAACTTAAACCTCTTCTCAGGGAAGCCCTTTCCTTGATCAGGCGCTTTCCGAAGTTCAAGATCGAGGTGATCAGTAGGGAGGATAACCGATTGGCGGATTCCCTGGCCAATAGGGCTATAGATATTATGGGGGAGGGTGAAAAGTTCTTATAATATTTCTACTCGTTTTACCTGAATTATTCTGAAGGCACTAAAATCGCCAGGAATATAGGTCCTTATCAACCCTGGAAGGTTTAAAAGAAGCTTTGAAAGAGGTCCATAAAGTTGGGACCACAAGTGTAAAAAGATCAGGGGGGAAAATTCGGTGAAAGTTGGATTGGCATTTGATGATGTCCTTCTTTTACCAGCCAAGTCCCACGTGCTCCC
>JAOZPP010000098.1 GCA_029932675.1 bacterium | reverse complement strand
AGTCTTCGCCTAAAGGCGAGGGTTTTTCTCCCATTCCCCGAAGGGGACAATAAAACATGCTCGAATATCTGTTAAAAGCTTTCATGATTCCAATATTATACTACCTATTGTTCCTGGAGCTTATTATTTCAAAGTAGACCATTATGTCTTTGATGGGCAGAAGATTTTAGATTTGAAATCGAAATACCTTTGGAGCAAAGTAGATGTAACTTCCTTTGCATATCCTGGTGAACATTATATAGAGTGTGATTTCGCTTATGGTTTGGGTGGTAATTCAAGAGTTATGCTCCTTGAATTCTTTTGTGAACCAAGTCCCGATCGGGTTGTTTTACGGAGTAAAGAAGGAGACCTTGCTGAACAAGTCTCTTGTCTTTACATCTCTGAATTAAAGATTCCTTGAAGGTAAAGAAGGGTATTTTAATACGAAATATGATTAGCAACATGAAGACATCTCTATGGCCAATGGTTTTATGTGACATTGAACCCAAGTTCCGGAAAAACCACATGCCGCCTTTGTAAGTGTTCTGAAAACATTATCCCAAATTATACATTACTATCCATGATTTGTTAGGTTTTAATTCGTTTGGGGGACACCTTTTACAAGTTCTTGTGTTATAGCATATTAGGAACTATTTAATCTCTTTGAATCTCCGACCTTTCCTCCGACGTACTAAGCGACCTACCTCCGTAGAAGCTCTTTCCGTGACTGAGGCCTACCAATAACCTCCTTGCCCCTCCTAAACAACCTCTCTTCTTCCGGCAACTGCTCTGTAAGCCATCTCTTATGCGTCTATCTAATAGCGTCTCGGTTTTCCCGCCATAGGGAGCGATGTTTAGTTTAAGAAAAAATAATTATGTCGTTGATTCATAAGAGCTTATAAAAGGTGTCCCCTCTTTCCCCCCTCACTTTGAGAATGTAGACAGTGCAACTGCTGAAGCGGTAAATATTTGGATAGTGGATACCCTTGATCCAGATCTGGACTGGAGTACCCTCTCCATTGGCCCAATGAGCCATGCGGACAAGTGCACTGTCTCCTTTGATTCTATCCAAGGAATCATTACCTGGTCCTGTGATAGCATTATGTTACCTCCTAATGTGAACCCTCCTGAGGGAGAGGGATATGTAACCTTCTCGATTTCACCCTATTATCTATCACATGGGACAGAAATATCAAATAGGGCAGCCATCAAGTTTGACTATAACCCTTGGATGGCTGCACCTGAGGAAGGACCGGTTGTGAACACCATAGATGAATTTCCTCCCTCCAGTATGGTTCTTCCTCTTGGGGACTCGGTAAGTACACCGTTTGTAGTCCAATGGGAAGGGACCGACCTCCCCTCTGAGAATTTGGGGTTTGGTTCTGGGATTAGAGGTTATGCTATTTATGTTTCGGACAATGGGGGCCCCTATGAGATGTGGATAGATAATACTTTAGATACTGACAGCACATATACTGGTGAAGATGGGCATATCTATTGTTTTTATAGTATTCTACGGATAGCGTTGGGAACGTGGAGAGGCCACCCTACTGGCCCGATGCCTGTACTTATACCTCGGTTGGTGTGAGAGGAGACATTCGAGAAGTTTCACTGCCAAAAACTTTCTCCCTCTCCCAGAACTACCCCAATCCATTTAACCCGACCACCGTGATCAAATATGCTCTACCCAAAGATTGTCATGCAAAGCTCACCATCTACAACATCCTGGGGCAGAGGGTAATCACCCTGGTGGATGGGCCGCAGGCGGCGGGTTATAAAGTGGTTCAGTGGGACTCTAAGAGCCAATCCGGTAATGAGGTGGCCAGCGGGATCTACTTCTATAGGCTCGAAGCGGGGGACTTTGTAGAGACAAAGAAGATGATTCTGCTCAGGTAGCTGATGTAAATGCCTGAGAGCACAAAGAAACAGATAGGCGAAAGCTGAATTCCAGCCAACCGCTGGTAGAAGAAAAAATGTGCCGTCAGGAGAAGGGATCCTGACGGCACAATGGGTTTTATGCCGAAGGGGGGAGTCGAACCCCCACACCCATACGGGCACTGCGCCCTGAACGCAGCGCGTCTACCAGTTCCGCCACTTCGGCAGAGAAAGTACCCCTGGCCCGATTCGAACGGGCGACCCACGGCTCCGGAGGCCGTTGCTCTATCCAGCTGAGCTACAGGGGCTAACGGATCTTCTTTTTATGTCTGTCTCTTCTTAACCTTTTTTTTCTCTTATGGTTTGCAATTTTCTTTCTTTTCTTCTTCTTCCCACAAGGCATCTCTTCCTCCCCTCCATATTGAACTGAGGGAAACAGGGCAAGGGTTTGCCCTGTTCCCCCCAGGAAAGAAATTCACTCACTTGGCAACCAAGGCCTTTAACTTCTTCGAAGCCTTGAAAACCGGGACATATCTCTGAGGAACTGGAACTGCCTCACCAGTGCGCGGGTTCCTTGCCTGTCGAGCTTTTCTCACCTTCACCCCCAAACTGCCCAACCCCCTAATGTCAATCCTCTTGTGTTCCTTCAGACCATTCTTCACTGCCTGAAGGAAAGCCTCCAACATCAGCGCCGTATCGGATTTGGTGAAACCCGTCTTCTCGGCCACTTCCCTCACTAAGTCAGCCTTAGTCATTCCTAAACCTCCTCCTTCTTTGAGGGTTTACCCACAAGTGCTACAGTTCTTGCTCCTACAAGTTGAACAAGGAGAAGTTGTCGATGAATTTCCCCTTGATCCCTGATTAGAGCCCAAACTAAATGCGGAGAAGATGTACCTCACCTTTCCTCCTCCACACTGGGGACACTTAGGGGAGTCCTTCTGGCCAAAAGGCCTGAGGAGTTCAAACCTGTTATGGCAAGAAAGACATTGAAACTCATAGATGGGCATAGGAAAACCTCACTGAAACTTGTATTGTAGACCTGTGGTGTAATCCCCCTCTGGCCCCCACAACTTAAGCTTTCCAGTAAGGAGATCAAAGATACCGATCTTCCTCTTCCTTAGCTTAATCGTCTTCGGTTCTCCTCTTATTCCACACAGCTTGCCCGCTAAGAGGATGGCATCGTGGTAATCCCCTAAGCGATCTACCAACCCCAACTTTTTCGCCTGGTTTCCAGTGAATATCCTTCCATCAGCGATCTTCCTCACCTCGGCCTCCCTTAGATTTCTACCCTCACAGATGGCTTCGATAAACTGCTCGTAGGCATCATCTATCACCGATTGCAGGAGCCTCCTCTCCTCTGGGGTGAGCTCACGAGAGAAAGAACCGATATCCTTATGTTTACCGCTTTTCACAACTTCAAGTCTCAACCCGATTTTTTTTAAAAGCTCTTGGGCGTTAGGCAATTCGAAGATGACTCCAATGCTTCCGGTAATGGACCCTGGATTGGCCACTATGGAATCACTCGCACAGGCTATATAATAACCTCCGGATGCGGCCACGGAACCAAAGGAAGCCACCACCTTCTTCCCGGCCTCTCTAAACTTGCGCAACTCCTCATAGATTTCCTGGGCTGCCGCTACTCCTCCTCCCGGGCTATTGATCCTGAGGACCATTCCTAAGACAGAGTCATCCTTTTTGTAGAACCTGATCTGTCTCACAATCGGCTGGGGATCGTGGATTCCTCCCTTTACCTCCACCAGGGCAATCTTTTTTCCCCAGCTTGGCAGACTGATGGTCCCCCTCTGGCCGGCAAGGCCGATGAGCATCATCAGGAATAGGGCACCCACTACCAGGATGCTCAGGCCGATGATGATTCCTACTACCCAATCGCCCCTTTTCGTCATTCCCCTCCTTTCTTATAAGGTTTTATCTGTCTGAACCCAGATCTGAAGTCTTTCCCCTGGGTATATTCTCTGCCTGGGATGAAGGTCATTCCAGCGGCAGAGGTCCTTCAGATCTACTCCGAACCCTCGGGCAATGTCCCAAAGGGTATCACCGGAACGAACGATATATATCAGCTTCTCCTTACCCTTCTCCTCTGAGCTTTGGCTCTCCAAACCGGAGTATAGGGGATGAAAGCCTGGTTTAATCCAGATGGCAAGCTCCTGGCCCGGATAGATAAATCCCCCCCTTTTCAAACCATTCCATCTTCTCAGTTCACTACTCTTTACCCCAAAGTCCCTGGCGATCTCACTCAAGGTGTCCCCCCTCCTTACCCGATAGATCACCTTCTTGCCCTGGGAGCGGGGAGCTTTCTTTGGAGGAGCAACTCCGGAGAGGCGAGAAGGGGGGACCGGAATAAGGAGATAATCTCC
Organism: bacterium; assembly: GCA_029932675.1. Lineage (GTDB taxonomy): Bacteria > SM23-81 > DAOVCL01 > DAOVCL01 > DAOVCL01 > DAOVCL01. Next base: position 2,674 of record JAOZPP010000098.1, on the reverse strand, counting down.
TGCTATTATCCTGTGTCTGTTCTTCAGGGAATTCGCATCCACTATAGCCCAAACGGATGTGTGATACCTCTCCGCGATCTGAGATAGGGTTTCCCCTCTCCTCACCCGGTGTCTTTTCCAGACTACCCTCTTGTTTGGCGGAATTTTTGCATAATTAGCATAGAATATCTCCCCTTTGCCTTTAGGGACCTTTAGCGGATATTTACTAATCCGGGGTGGGGTACACCAACGGAGAAGTTCAGGGTTCAGCTCCTTGATCTCCTTATAGGTGGAGGTTGCACATTTGGCTGCCATTCGCAGGTCTGTGCACCTATCCACCCAAACTGTATCCCAGGAAAGGGGGTTATCTACCTGCAAGTCAAAGCCATACCTCCGTGGGTCCTTGGCTATGATGGTGGCTGCCATATAAGAGGGAACGTAATTTCTCGTCTGCGCTGGCAGGGGCAGGAACCAGAAGTTATCGGTTCCAGATCTCCTTATTGCTCTCCTTACCTTCCCTTTTCCACAGTTGTAGGCAGCAATGGCCAAAGGCCAGGATTTGAACTCCTTCCAAAGCTGGGAGAGATAGGCAGCCGCAGCCCTGGTAGATTTCTCTGGGTCTCTCCTCTCGTCCATCCACCAATTCCTGTTTAAGCCAAAGAGTTTCCCGGTGGAATAGAGGAATTGCCAGGGACCTACCGCTCGTGCCCAGGAGTAAGCGCGAGGATTAAACCCACTTTCTATCAAGGCCAGGTAGACAAGGTCCTGTGGTAGGCCAGCCTCCTTAAGTATCCCTCTCATCAATGGGACATACTTCCCGGACCTCTTTAACCAGCTTTCAAAAGGTCGTCGCCCAGTTGTCTGATAGAAATGGATGCACCTCTTTACCTCCTCATTCCAACAGATGGGGAAATCGTAGCGAGAGGGATCAAAGATGGGAAAATGGAGGGATTTGATCTCCTTATGGGAGATCTTCATCTCTTTAAGCCGGTCCATAACTGCTGAGACGGAGACCCCTTGGGGCAGTTCTCCAATGGAGTTCAAAACCCTCCGATAGTCGCTGGAGATCTGGTTGAGGAGGAGGTCAAACTGCCGGACCAACTGGTGATGCTCTTCATCCAGATCAAGGTCAGCCAAGATCTCTATTGCTTTTTCAAAGTGCTCTTGTGCTTCGTTCCACTTCTCCTCACCGGTTGCCCTTACTCCTAAGGCATAGAGCTTTCTTGCCCTTTGGAGTTCCTGTTCTACGAACTCATCCTCCCCTGCCTTGACCTGCGGAGGGGGTGGGGGGGAGGGGTTCACCTCCTTAATGCTCCTCCTCTGGAGTGAGAAACAGCCAATGAGCAGAAGGAAGAGAGGCAGAAAAGGGGATAGCTTCCAGTATCTCACTTTTACCTCCCTGAAAAGGTTAAAATAGTATACTAATTTTAGCTTGTCAACCCCTTTTTGAGGTTTTTGTTACAAAACTCTTAATCAAGCAATCCCTTGGAGCAGTTTCGGGATATTCCAGAGTTTTTTGCTCACCAATTGACAAGCCTTATTCCATTAAATGGCCCACTTAGCCATAATTTTGTTATGCAAATTTTATGCCAGGTGGGCTGTTGAGGGAAAACTCTGTTTTTTGGCTTTGCTTAAGGATAAATAATGATGAGCGTCTCCTGAGTCCCCAAGTTTAGACTAAGTTCAGTGGTCTAAAAATGGTCAAAGGGAAGAACGTTTAGGGGGGCGATAGTTAAGTTTAAGGCTTAACTGGGGGGAGGGTTCCCTCTTGAGCCTCAGCCAGAGGAGGAGGACAAATCCGCCAAGGCAGATGGAAAGGGAAAGAAATGCGCAAAACCCAGCCCATAGGCCGCTGAGGCCTTCATAAAGGAGAAATTTAATTAAAAAGGAGAGGATTGAAAGGGTAGTCCAAAACATTTGAACCAAAAATCAATAGCCGATTGGCGGAGCGTAGCGAAGCCAGATACGCTTGTTATACACCCTTACCACCAAGTTTATTCCTCCTTTCCTCAACAATACGCACGGTTTTCTCAGTCACGATTATAAAATTATTGGCAAGCTTGTCAGAGTAGGATTCTAATACTCGCTGTAATACAGCAATTTTATTCTCAGACCGTATGATGTAATCTTTGCAACCATTTAGCAACTGCAGGACCCGTGCATTCATCAACAAGAAAACGCATGTCTAAACCGCCTCTACTAATGGCATAAATGTTGTGTCTTCGAGTATTTTAGAAGCGTACAGCAAACAGGCCAAAATATCTTCCTTGGTTAATCCCTTGTATTCCTGGAGAATTTCATCAACGGTTGCTCCATGCGCTAATAGATTCAAAATGTACTGTACTGTTAACCGCGTACCCCTAATGACAGGTTTTCCTACCATAATTTTAGGATTTACCACAATGCGTTCAAGTAATTGTTTTTGCTCCATTTTCCCCTCCTGTTATTATGCTGGATTTGGGCGGAGGCTTTAGCCGAAGCCAGATACGCTTGTTATACGCCGTGCCCTTTACCTTCTACTTGCATTGAGTATAGTGGTTCCCACGATTTCCCCTTTCTCGTATCTAATTATGAGGTCATCATCTGTAAGCTCAGAATCATCCGCATGGCTTGGCTTCTTGAAATTGAGGTTCAATATCCTTTTTTATTGTCCCCTTCGGGGAATGGGAGAAAAACCCTCGCCTTTAGGCGAAGA
>JAOZPP010000049.1 GCA_029932675.1 bacterium | reverse complement strand
CCAGAACTATCCTAATCCGTTTAACTCAGAGACCGTTATTCGTTACTCGTTGATCGTAGATCGTAATCAGTCGGCAGCAATCAGCTTGAAGATCTACAACATTGAGGGGCAATTGGTGAGGACACTAATTGATGGTCAACAAGAGGCTGGGTATCATTCGGTCAGATGGGACAGCAGAGACCAGGCTGGCAAAGATGTAGCCTCAGGTATCTACTTCTACCGGATTAAAGCTGGCAAGTTCACCGACACCAAGAAGATGGTTCTGATGCGCTGATGTTGTGAAATTTAAAGAGCAGGTCGGGTTTGATCCGCTAATGTGGAAAACCCGACCTGCTCACTCAAAGTATTCAAATTGGCAAGAGCTTTTTCATTGGAGGAGGTGATAATATCACCACTTAAATTTGTATAAGCCTCTGTCGTTAAAATTGACTTTGTAACCTTTTTGGGTTAAAAGGAGAAGTGAGATGAGAAGGATATTTGTTTTCTTTGTGGCCATTGCCGCAGTAAGCATTGGGCTTAGGGCAAACAGCTCCTTTGCTGAGCTCCATATCCTTAACGGTGCTTACAAGAACCTTGAGCTGGAAAAGGTGGAACACCCAACTGCCGGGGCAACCATCAAGCTTCTATCAACCCCGAAGAATGGCCTCTATGAGCTGAACCACTGTTCAGATGATACCGCTGAATATTACCTGAGCAGTGGAGCGGTGGGCGACACCTTTGCCGTCTGGTATAGGCCGACCAGAGCCTGCTCACTCTATTATGTTGATGTGCAATGGTATGATGCGGGGACGGTTGATATGTATGTCTGGGAGGCAGGGCCAGATTGCCCTAATGATGGTATAGCCATCTTCCCGAGGGATTCCATCAAGCTCTTGGGCGATGTCATCGCCGGTCCCATCCCTTGGACGGTGACCGGCGGCGGACCTCCCTATGGGTGGGAGAGGCTGAACCTCGCCGATTATGGCCCCATACCGGTAATCTCCCCTGCCCGTCCTTTCTTTATTGGTTTTGTAAAGACCGGGGATTACCCTCATCCATTAGCCAATCTGGAGAACAATGGCGATACCACCTACACCTGGTTCGGCGGCCCAACAGTTGACGGTATGTGGGGTGCCTACGATCCGACGATCGAGCTGCTGATGTGCGGATGGGTAGCCTACCACCCCTGGCCCGGCTTCGCCCCCGCGGTTAACTACCCCGTGGATAGCCTTCCTTATTATATGGTTTCCTCAGATTTGGATGGGGACGGGGATATGGACCTGGCGGTGACCAATTATTCAAGTGGTAATGTTTCGGTTTTGTTAAATCAGGGCGATGGCACATTCGCCCCGGTGGTAAACTACCCGGTGGGAGGCGGTCCTTGGTTTATAGTCTCCTCAGATTTGGATGGGGATGGAGATACGGATCTGGTAGTGACTAATGTCGAAGCTCAGAGCATTTCTGTTTTAATGAACAATGGTGATGGGACATTTGTCCCTCCTCTAAGCTATGGGGTTGGGGACAGCCCTGAACACATAGTCCTCTCAGATTTGGATGGAGACGGGGATGAAGATATGGCAGTAGCGAATGCTGGGGATGATTGGATTTCCGTCTTGTTGAATAATGGAAATGGCATATTTACTTCCGCTATGAATTATGACACTGAGGGCGGTTCGGTTTTTATAGTTTCCGGAGATCTGGATGGGGATGGGGATATGGATCTTGCAGTGCCTGTTGGTTATCACATCTCCGTTTTCTTGAATCACGGCGATGGTACATTTGCTGCTCCGATAAATAATGAAGTTAGGGGTTGGGCATCAGACATGGTTTACACCGACCTAGACGGGGATGGGGATATGGATCTGGCGGTGCCAGCAAATACTGATAGTGCTTATGTTTCTGTTTTGTTAAATCATGGAGATGGCACATTTGCCCCTGCTGTAAGCTACAGGGTTGGAGATGGGCCTTTCCACATAGTTTCCTCCGATTTGGATGGAGATGGAGATACAGACCTGGCGGTGACCAATGATTTGAGTGATAATGTTTCAGTTCTGTTAAACAACGGTGATGGCACATTCACCCCGGCTGCAAACTACCCGGTGGGAAGCTATCCTTGGTTTATAGTCTCCTCAGATTTGGATGGGGACGGGGATATGGACCTGGCGGTGACGAATTCAAACAGTGATAATGTCTCGGTTCTAATAAATCTGACTAATCAACCAGGGGGAAGAGGCACCATTGCTGGGACAGTAGAAAATTTGGATACCCATAATCCCATTGCTGGCGCTTTGGTGGAAGCACTTCAGGGAGCTACGGTTATGGGGAGTGATTTGACCGATACCACAGGTTCATATAGCATCTCTGACCTACCGGCTGGGCTTTACAACCTCCGGGCCTCTGCCACCGGATACAGAGACACCACCATTTATGGGGTGCAGGTGATCTCGGGTGAGATTACTAGTGTGAATATTGAACTTAGGCTATTGGGCCTTTTTGCCCCTGCGGTGAGTTGCCCAGTTGATAGCAACCCTGTGTTTGCGTTAGCTGAGGACCTGGACAATGACGGGGATAAGGATTTTGCCGTTGCTAACTTCAACAGCGACAGTATTTCTATTATAATCAACAACGGTGACGGGACTTTTGCTCCCTCGACTAACTACCGAGTTTCGAGTCGGGCACAGTTCATTGTTGCCGCAGACTTCAACGGGGACAGGTATCAGGATCTTGCTGTAATATGTTTCGGCCACAGAGCCATTTTAGTTTTACTAAATAATGGTGATGGTACCTTTCGCCTCCGCGGCTACTATGTTGTTCCTGGTCCACCTTTCTTCCTGGTGGCTGACGACTTTGACGGGGATGGGGACTTTGATTTGGCAAGCGCCAACGACTGGGCTGAAGATAGCGTCTCTGTTTTGCTTAACTACGGAAACGGGTACTTTGCCCCGGCTGTCAATTACTATGCCGGGCGTTTCCCCTATTTTATAATCTCGGAATATCTGGATGACGATGGATACAAGGATCTCGCTATTACAAATATAGCTTCAGGTGATACGGGCAAAGTCTCTGTTTTTTTGAATCAAGGCAATGGTACATTCGCCCTGACAGCAAGTTATAATGTTCAAGGAAGCCCTAAACAAGTAGTAGTCTCAGATTTGAATGGTGATGGTCACTTCGACCTCTCCACTAATACAGGTTCGGTTTTGCTCAATAATGGAGATGGCACCTTCGCACCTGCTGTTAATTACACTTTTGGTGGTGATTGCATAGTTTCTGGGGATTTAGATGGCGATGGTGATTTCGATTTAGCCGCGGCTTACTCTGGCGATAACAAAGTCTCTGTCGCGTTCAACAACGGTGACGGCTCTTTTGGATTGCCTACCGATTATCCAGTTGGGGACAAACCTCGTTTCATAGTCTCTGAGGATTTAGATGGCGATGGTGATTTCGATTTAGCTGTAACCAGCAGTGATAGCAATTATATTTCAGTTCTGTTAAATAATGGAAATGGTATCTTTGACACAATCGTTAAGTACTCGGTCGGGCGTAATCCTGATTTCATGATTTGCTCTGATTTTGACAATGACTTGGATTTTGATTTGGCTTCCACCAATGGAGGAACCAATGATATTTCAGTGCTGAGGAATCTGAGCAAGAGGCCCGTGCAGAGAGGAACAATAGCCGGAAGAACAAGAGATCTCAATACTCATGAACTTATTAGAAACGTTTTAGTGAAAGCATTGCAGGACTCCACGATTATAGGGGTTGATGCTACCGATACTACAGGCTCATATAGCATTCCTGACCTACCTGCCAGTCTTTACAATCTCCGGGCTTCTGCCACCGGATACAGAGACACCACCATTTATGGGGTGCAGGTGATTACTGACGAGACCACCTTTGTGGATATTCAACTTGCCCCTCTGCTTCTTCCCGATCTTACCATTTCCCCTCAAGATATATCTTCTGACCCCGAACTACCAGTTGACAGCACAGTGTTTACCGTAAATGTCAAGGTTCACAATGTGGGAGCTGTTGATGTGGACAGCGCATATGTGAGATTTTACTATACATATCGAAGGATAGTTGGCCCTATTCCAGCAGGTGGCAGCGCAACTGCCTCGATAGAGCTTTTCATACACAACGAAGAAGAAAATTTTTTTGATATGCCGGTTGAGGTGGACCCTGATAACCTCATCCCGGAGCTGAATGAGGGAAACAATACTGCCCACAAGCTACTCTATTTCTATCACCCTCGAAATATTCACTTTACCTGTGAGCCGATGGCCGATTCGGTGAGCTTAGGGGGACACTTAGAGTTTACCATCGAGGTGACCAATGGGAACCCTGGTGGTGACGATTTCACCCTATCGGTGGATAGCCTGCAGCCAAGCTGGTATAGCCTGAGCGCTGATAGCTTCCATCTGGTATCCTGAGGGAGCAAGTTGATAAGCCTGAGCATAGATGTTCCTCCCTCACCGGCAAATATCGGCGATCACCCCTTTGATTTGCAGCTCTATTCTAAAAAGCTTGAGCGCTTCTTTACCGAATTTCCCACCTTTACGGTAAACTTTAATCCCTCAATCACCGATCTCTCTCCGCCCGACTCCATCATCACCGGCTCCAACGATGTGACCTTTAGCTGGAAGACAGGGGCCTTTACCTCCACAGAGCTATTCTATCGGTCGGATACCGACACCGGATACACATCTGTGCTCGGCCTATCCGGAAGGGAACATAGGGTTACGGTGAAGGATCTTCCCCGCAATCACTGGTATTATTGGTGGGTGAAAAGCAGAGGTTCCTGGGGAGGCATAGACAGCAGCGAGGTGAGGAAGTTCTATGTGAGCAATGGCATCGTCTTCACCCAGGAGGAATATTACTTCGGGGTGAACCATGACTATGACCAGAGGGTAAGCGTAGGGGTGGTAAACACCGACAGCGTGTCCCACGATCTATTGGTCCAGGTGGAGAATCCCTATGAGGATATAATCGTCGGCTTTGTGGACTCCGGCTCAGAGGATGACATCATCCCCCTCAATCCTAATCAGACAGCCGAGGTCACCCTGGCCATCCATGCTCAAGATGCCAGGGATATCGATTACTCCTTTCCCCTCTCCCTGGTGAGCGTCAATCGGGATACCATCAGGGATTTTGCTACCGCCCATGTGCACATCAATGTCCCTCATATCGATGTGAGCTTTGAGGAGATCGGGATAGACCAGGGGACCCTGGCCAAGAACCTGCGTATCACCAACAACGGCGATCCCTTAACCGATCTGGCCGTCTTCGCCTCCGATGAGATAGCCGACAAGGTTTATTTCCAGCCAGTGATAAACCATGCCTTTGTGCGCACCGGTGAAATAGTTGACCTCAAGGCTATCCCCACCCTATCCTTAGAGGACAGCAGCGGGAAGGGCATTGTCTGGGAAGATGGGAAGGTCATCTCCTTTCCCTCCTCACTGGCCAAGACAGTGCAAGGTTATATCCTGGCCAGTTATCTGGGCAGAAGGGACTCCCTCTATGCAGACTTCTCACCCCCTCCTGGTGAGCGGATATGGCTGGCACATCTGGACAACCCGGGATTATCGGTGAAGGTTCATGATTGGTATTGCAACAACAGGCCCAACATAGATGTGGGTTTTCAGGTTCCCTCTGGGGTAACAACTGAGAACATAGAAAGCTGCGAGCTACGGATGGAGTTTACCCCTAAATCTGGATGGCACCACAAAAAACACGATGTCCACATCTATGTGAATGGTCATAAAGTTGGTGAACTGCTCAACCTGATTCCAGATGGAACCTATGTCTTTCCAGTTGACTCCTCCTTTTTGAACCTCTCTCCATACCAAGTCTCCAAGAATGTGATTCAGTTGAGAACCAAACATATGAACGGTGGCCATTATGTTTTGACTACCAACATTGAGGTCTTCTTCTGTCTCAGCGAATACGAAAGATACATCAGCGCGCCATCTCAGGAGGAGGCCAACGAGAGGGTATGGAATCTGTCTGGTCTGATCAGGCCAGCCGATGAGGTTACGGTGAACATCCAGCAACCCCTGGAGGGGGCGTCCATCAATCTGGGAACTCAGACTGTTATCAAGGCAGAGGTGGTGGTAGATGGTCTGCCCGGATTGGGCCAGATGGCCAGGGCTACTTTTAGCAATGGCGACGAGGATTTGATTCTTTACGACGATGGCCAACACAATGATGAGGGCAGCGATGATGGCATCTATGGCAACATCTGGAGCCCGCAGCATCAGGAGGATAGCTGTCTGGTGATGGTTACCGCTGGCCGCTGTGGGGCCTGGGGCTCTGATACCACCTGGATGGACATAGTGGGGCCAAGCTCCTTGGTGGTGGACATCCAGTCTCCAGCCGATGGATTTGTGGTGAGGATACCGGATGTTCAGTTGATCAGGGCTTTGGTGAGGGACAATTTTGGCAACCCAATCCCTGGATCTCAGACAGACAGCGTGAAGGCGGCCTTCAGCACTGGAGATAAGGATTCGGTATTGTATGATGATGGCCATCACGGGGATTATCAGGCAAACGATGGCATCTATGCCAATACCTGGAGGCCAACCCATGATGGTGATTGCACGGTAACTGTAAGCGCCTGGCATCCCACCTTGGCCTCGGGGAGCGATCAGGTGAGCGGCCAGGTGCTGCCCATTCAAGAGGTGGTCATCCTGGGTCAGCTCTCCATCCGGGCGGACAGGTTTGTGGACTTAGGGGGAGGCGTTTATAGGGCAGAGAATAATGTGAGCATAGGCAATCAGTTGGGGAATGCCTTTTATCTATTCTTAGGAGCTACATCCACCTTGACCTTTGATGTAAATACCGTCACCATCAACCAGGTTGTGTATGTCAATCCGGCAATCTTATCCCTAGGGTCCAGCTACTCTGTTGATAATATCGTCACCTTTAGTGTAGATCCAGCAACGGGAGCTGTCTTCATAGAAGGGACGGTTCATTACGCGGCGGGTGCAATCTTCCAAAGTTCATTGAGCGGTGCCCTGGTATTGGATCTGAACAATGGCACTTTAGGTGGTAACATTCGGTTTGACGACCCCTATTTTGGGGTGATTGAGGCCTCAGCAGGTAGCTGGAAGTTGGATGACCGACCGTTCTTTGGACTAAATATGGAGGTAGATCTACCCTACCCTATTCAATTTACTGATGTCTCCTTGCTCAAGGGAAAGGTTACAGTGGGCGTTTTCATGGACAGGGGCATTTTCCGCATAGGTTTGACTGGTGGGGCATTAGAGTTTGAGGAGAGTGGAGGAGCGTTTGGTTTTGACTTAGGTTCCGCAGGGGTTCCGGTCACTGGTATGCTGGACATCAATCTGTCCGACTTGAGTGTCACCGTAGTGGAGGACATTTCTATTCAAATCTATACTCCTACCAAAGGTGAAGAGCCCCGTACTTCTAATATTCAAGCTCGCTTAAGACAAAAAGGTATTGTTCCTCCTGTGGAAACGGGCAGAAGCGGGCCTAATTCTACTCACCTTGGTTCAGCGAAAAAGGGAGCTATGGAGAAATCCTTAGGTTCAGAAAGAGAAAAAACAGTGCTTATTGATGTGGGCATTACCATCAAGAAAGGTACGACAATCCGGCTGTTTAATGACGATGCCTATATATATGGACATATTACTCTAGATTTGGATTTGGTAAAATATGTCCACTTTACCGCTGCTGAGGCCATAATAGAGCTTGATTGGGCCAACAGGAGATTCTCCTTTCAAGCCTGGAAGGGGATAAAGCTGGGGGACATCTTCAAGCTCGACGAAGTAGAGTCCAAGATCATATTGGATTTGGCTCAGCAAAGGTATTGCGGATCAACTCGCTACTATCCCTTCTACTTCCATGGGGTGGCATTCAAGGGCTCCCTTAATGTTGTTCTTCAGGAGGACCACCGCGAATTCAGCGGAGTTATAGAGCAGAATTTTGATATAGTGGGAATCAGTTTTATGGCCAACGGGGCCTCACTTACCTTGGATGAAAGTGGCTTTCACTCTTACGGGAAGCTCCATTTTCTCTACCTTTTGGATGCCGATGCACATTTCACTTTTGCTCCTGAAATAGTAGAAGGTTCTTTTGACACCGAGTTCTGGATTGATGGTTGGAAATTTGGGGGGAAGAACTCCTTCAATTTTAAGCCTGAAAGGGAATGTATGTCCGCAACGGCCTCTGTTTGGCTATGTCCTCTGGATTGGTTGGATTGGTGCCCAGGAGGTGAGGTCACCTTTGAGCTCTGTTCTCAATTCCCCTACTTCCATATTGGTCTCTCGGGACTGTTTGCCTCTTTGGCCTGTCCAGCGGATCTACACATCTGTAATTGCCAAGGCATATGCGATGATAGTCTACCAGGGTTTCAAAGTTATCTGGTAAGTGATAGCATCCAGGTCATCCTCATCTCCAGGGATGCTTTGGACCTGGGGTGTGGTTATACCATTAGAGTGGAGGGTTGGGATGAAGGCACCTTTGACTTGGGTCTTTTCTATCCGGATATGAGCGGGGAGACTGGATATTATGCCACCTACTGGGGGAGGCCAAGCGGAAACAGCTCGGTAAGTGAAGTAGACGTAACTACCAGCCCCGATTTTATGATGCGGACTGACTTAGATGGAGATGGGATCTTTGAGACAACCGAGTCACCGGACAGCTCAGGAGAGGCAGATTTAGATCTATCTTTGCCTGTCGTTATTGCCGTCAATGTGGAGAGGACCTCGCCCAGTTCAGCACGGATAGGGTGGGACACCAATGTTCCAGCCACCAGCCAGGTGGAATATGGTTTGACCAGTGACTATGGTCTATCCTCACTGTTTGATAGCACCTTAGTTCTCCACCACTCTGTTGAGCTGACCGGGCTCCAGGCTGACACCACCTATCATTTCCGGGTTATCTCCTATGACGATGAGTGGAGATGTGCCGCCTCTACGGATAGGACCTTTGCCTGCTCTGGCAAGGGGGATGTTGATGCCAACGGGCAGATCAACATCCTGGATATTATCAGGATGGTGAACATCATCCTCTATGGCATTGATGAGGCCCCAGAGCCGCCATCTCATGAGTATCAGTTATGGGCTGGTGACTGTAACTGTGATGGGAGCGTTAACATTCTGGACATTATTAAAGTGGTCAACTGCATCCTCTATGATGAATGTGAGTTCTGTGAGGACAAGGTCTTAGCCAAGGCTGCAGGGACCCAGGGGGAAAAGGCTGCTGAGGTCGGTTTTCTTGAGTCTTCTGCTGAAGCAACAACTCAGGGGGTTAGCTTTGCCATTGGGCTGAAGAGTTCTGTTCCAGCGGCAGGGCTTCAGTTAGAGTTGGAGTATGAACCCAAGGATATCAGCTTTGAGAAAGCTAAAGCCACAGAGAGGTGTAAGGATCTTACCATAACCTCTAATGCAGAGGGCGGGAAGATGACGGTACTGGTCTATAGCCTCAAGGGAAAAACAATAGAAGTGGGGAAAGGTTCCATTCTTGAACTACCTCTAAAGGTCTCCCCGGATCTTCTTGGCCGGGTCAAACTGCATCTTAAGGAGGCTGTGCTGGCAGACAAAGATGGCCAGCCTATTGCCACTAAAATAACCCAATCTGAGGCGACACCACTGCCCAGGGAATTTGCCCTCTCTCAGAACTATCCCAATCCATTCAACCCAATTACGGTGATCAAATATCAATTGCCCAAGGATTGTAAAGTGAGCTTGGACATCTACAATGTGTTAGGCCAGCGGGTGATCAGACTGGTTAATCAGGCCCAGAAGGCTGGCTACTACACTGTGAGGTGGAACAGCAAGAACAAGATCGGTCAAGAGGTAACCAGTGGGATATATTTCTACCGGCTTAAAGCTGGCAGGTTTACCCAGGTAAAGAAGATGGTAGTTCTGAAGTAGGAGTTTCAAGCAGACAAGGTGAGGACTACCTTCCCTCGTAGTAGATAAAAGAAGGGGAGCAAGTATCTGCTCCCCTTCTCAATTCCATCCGCGAATTCGGTGCCGTAGCTACAAAAGAAGGTGTAGGGAAACCATTTTGATGTTTCTCCCAAGCCGAACAACTTATGTGGAAACTTATTCAGTTCTGAGGGGTTTCATAAGTGAGAATGGCTTGACTTTTGAGCTACAAAAGCTTATCTTTAAGACATGATGAAACCGGAAGAGGTCTATCAAAAGATCCAAGAGAGGTTGCGTTCCCTCCGCAGAAATTATCTCTCCAACCTCCTCCTCTTTGGACTCGCCCTGTTGGTGAGCGTAGTTCTTGGCTGGGTAACTCTGGGCTTGGTTTTAGAGCACACCCTCTGGCTTCCTCCAACCTTCAAGCTAACCCTGCTTGGTTTGGCTGGCCTCACCTGTGGTTATCTCTTCCTCAGGTTTACCTTAAAGTTTCTGATCAAGAGGCCCTCCCTCCTGGAAATGGCTTTAAAGGTGGAGGGGAGATTCCCTCAACTGGCCAACAGGTTGGTGGCTACCCTCCAGCTCTGGGAGAAGAAGAGGAGGAACCCGGAAGGTTATTCCCTCGAGCTCATCGATGCCAATGCCCTCCAGGCGGCAAGGCTCTCCCTCCCCTTAAACTGGGATGTGATAGTAGAGAAGAGGCCAACTAAGAGGATGGCCAGATTAGCCCTTCTCCTGGGGATAGGGTTCCTCCTTGGCTTCGGCCTCACCCCCTTCCCCACCCTTCCTACCCTAAGCAGATTAGCTCACCCCTGGACCAAGTTTCAGAGGCCAGCTCAGACATCAATCAAGGTAACGCCTGGGAACGTGCGGGTGCTCAAGTCCTCAGACCTCCTTGTAGAGATAACAACCCAAGGGAAGATCCCTCACCGGGCCCACCTCCTCTGGAGGCGGGAGAGGGAGAATTGGAGGCAGGAAGAACTTTCTGGAGAGGGAAGGTTCACCTACCTCTTTAAGGACATCGAGGATTCCCTCCAATACCAAGCCCGGGCTGGTGATGCTCACAGCCCAATATATTGGATCAAGATCACTGAACTGCCCAAGGTCTTGGGACTAAATTATAAATACATCTATCCCTCCTACACTGGTCTGGGGAACCAGGAGGTCGTCGACGAGGGCAACATCGAGGCGTTGGTGGGAACGGGGGTGGATATGCGAATAAGGGCAAACAAACCCCTCAAATCGGCTAAGCTGGTAGTGGATAATAAGTTAGAAATTGGCGCCCGGGCAGAGGATAACTATGCTTTGGCCCGGATTAGGGTGCGAAAGGATAGAACCTATTACATAAAGCTCCTCGACAGGGAAGGATACGAAAACAAGGACCCCATTGTATACCGCATAAAGGCCATAGAGGACCTTCCCCCATCTGTAAAGATAACCGAGCCCGGTGAGGATCGGGACCTATCGGAGGATATGCTGATAAATCTGCGTATCCTGGGCAATGACGATTATGGTCTCTCCAAGCTTTTTCTAAGATATGAGGTAAAAAGCGGCGAAGCCAAATATCCTCCCCAGAAGGAGAGGATAGGATTTGATCCTGGGAAGACCCTCCAAATCGATTGGCTTTGGGATCTGTCGAAGCTGAACCTCCGACCAAACGATGTGGTCACCTACTGGGCTGAGGTATGGGATAACGACTTGGTCTCCGGCCCGAAAAAGGGGGAAAGCAAGAGGTATACGGTCCGCTTTCCCTCATTAGAGGAGATAATTTCCGAGGTGATGAGGGAGGAAGCAGAGCAGACGATAAGCTTAGAGGATGCTGTCCAACAGGGGAAGGAGCTAAGTCAGAAGCTACATCAGATAGCCCAGGATTTGCTCTCCCCGAAAAGGATGGATTGGGAGGAGAAGAAAGAGGTGCAGGCCCTCTTGGAAAAGCAACAGAGGCTTGCTCAGCAGTTGGAAAACCTGTCTCAGAGGATGGAGCAGACCTTAGACAAAGTAGAGAAAAACCAACTGGCTAGTCCGGAAGTTTTGGAGAAGCTCTTTGAAGTGCAGAGGCTTTTAGATGAGGTCTCCACCCCTGAGCTGAGGAGGCTAATAGAAAAGATCCGAGAAGCCATCAAGAAGTTGAACAGGAACAAGCTCAGTTCCCAGATGACTAACTATCAGGTATCCCAAAAGGAGATAACGGAAAGTCTGGAACGAACCTTAAAACTTTTGAAGAGGATCCAGATAGAGGAGGGCTTAGATAGGGCAGTAAAACTCGCCCAGAAGCTCACCGAACAACAGAAGGAGCTAAATAGGAAAACCGCCCAATCACCTGAGGGGGAGCTCCCCGCCCTGGCTGAAGAGCAGTCCCGACTTAGGGAGGGAGCGAAAAGCTTGCAAGATCAGCTTAAGAAACTCTCCCAGCAAATGTCCGAATTTCCTCAGATGCCCTCTCAACAGATGGCTCAACTGGCCAGATCGATAGACCAACCCTTACAAGATATGCAGAAGGCCAGTCAAAGCCTCTCCCAGGGGAATAGGCCTCAGGCACAGGCTATGCAGGGAAAGGTCAGCCAGAGCCTCTCCCGCCTCTCCTCTAATCTAAGTTCTTTTCAAAATATGTTTATGGCCCAGCAGAACAGGGAGGTTTTGGAGGAGATGCAAAGGGCAAAAAGGGCCATCCTCTTCCTTTCCCAGAGGCAAGAAGAGCTGATGGGGCTATCCAAATCCGTTAGTCCCTCCGATTTGAATCAGTTAGCAGAGGATCAATATAACCTCTCCCAGGGCTTGAACAAGTTAGCCAGCCAGATATTCCGCACATCGGAGAAGAGCACCTTTATCTCCCCCCAACTGGGGAGGAACATCGGGAAGTCGCTGCAGAAGATGGGGGAGGCGATAAAAAGCTTAGAAAGGCGAAGCTCCCGGGGAGCATCCCAGGCCCAGAAGGAGGCCATGGCCTCGCTAAACCGGGCGGTGATCCAGCTTCAGCAGGCCTGTAACTCAATGTGTTCCTGCAGCGGAGGGGGAGGGATGGAACAGCTCCTCCAACAGCTCCAGGCATTGGCTGAAGGACAAGCAAACCTCAACCAACAGACCTTAGCTCAACTACAAAAGGCGTTGGGGGGCAACCTCTCTAAGCTGGCAGCCCAGCAGGAGGCATTAAGGAAATCATTGGAGCAATTGCAAAAGGAATTTGGGGAGAGGGCAGAGATCTTAGGCAGGTTGGACAAGCTGGCCGGTGAGATGAAGAAAGTGGAAGAGGAATTGGCCAGCCATAACATCGATCAGAAGGTGATCGATCGCCAACAAAGGATCCTCTCCCGGTTATTGGATGCCCAACGTTCCCTCCATCGAAGGGACTATAGCAGAAAGAGAAGGGCTACACCCGGCCAGGAAGTCGTCCGCCGCAGCCCGGCAGAGCTTTCCCCAGAGCTTACTGCCAAGAAGACCCAGCCGAAAGAAGATCTAATCAGAGCGCTGGGGGATGAATATCCTCCAGAATATAGGGAGTTGATCAAGGCCTACTTTGAAGCCCTCTCCAAAAGCCAATGAAGAACTCTCTAAAAATAGTTCCCCTCA
Organism: bacterium; assembly: GCA_029932675.1. Lineage (GTDB taxonomy): Bacteria > SM23-81 > DAOVCL01 > DAOVCL01 > DAOVCL01 > DAOVCL01. The sequence continues at coordinate 9,341 of JAOZPP010000049.1, read as the reverse complement.
TCATTTTCGTTCCCCTCCTCATCCTTTCCAATAGCTGGGCGCGTAAGCCCTATGACTATCAACTCAGGCTCGCTGAGGGATACAAGCGAGCCGGGGATTACATCAAGGCCCAAGCCATTTATGAAAAGCTCTATGCCTCCCATCCGGGGGACAGGAGGGTGAGGAGGGGGTTGAAGGAGGTTTACTTTCAGACCAAGAGCTATGCCAAGCTCTCCACCCTCTTACACCAGGAGATAAGAGAGGATCCGAAAAATCCCAACCTGCACAAGGAATTAGGCCAGGTGCTCTTCTCCTTAGGCAAGAGGGAGGAGGCAAAAAGGGAATGGGGGAAGATAATTGAGCTCTCTCCTACCACAAAGAGCTCCTATCTTCAGGTCGCCTCCGAATACGCCAAGAGGGGGATGATCGAGGAGGCGATAGAAACCTACCTCCAGGGAAGGAAGGCCTTAGGCAAACCAAACCTCTTCCGCCAGGAACTGATCAACCTCTATGAGATCCAGGGAAGCTATAGTAGGGCTACCCAGGAACAGATCGAATGGCTTCTCCAGAAGCCGAAAAGAAGGTTTCGCCAAGTGGAGGGAAAGCTTAAGGACTACCTTATCCGGGGGGCAGGGGAGGCAACGATTGGGGCAGTGAAGGTTGCCCTCATAGATAGGCCACAAGATCCACATCTCAACCACCTATTGGCTGATCTCCTCTCGGAAGCTGGTCTCCCCCAGGAGGCCCTTCACTACTATCAGAAGGTGGACAATCTGGAGAAGGACAAGGGGAGGTTAATCCTCTCCTTTGCCTCTCAGTCCCTAAGAAGGGGCTTTACCTCTGTTGCCTTAGAGGCATATGAATGGGTAATGAAAAGACATCCCCAAGTTGAGGTAGAAGCCAAAATGGGGATGGGGGACTGCGAGAGGGAGATGGCCCACCCTCAGCTCTCCATCCAAAGGTATACTGAAGCCTTAAAGGGAGCAAAAAACGCTAACTTAAAGGCCGAGATCCGCTATAGGTTGGGGATGGTGAAGTTGGAGGACCTGAGGGATCCGGAGGCAGCAGCCTTGGACTTTGAGATGATAATCAAAGAGTATCCCCACACCAACCGCTACCCCTCCGCTCTCCTCAGAGCAGGGGACTCCTACCTCTTGGCTGGCCAGATGGATAAGGCCAAGCAATACTATAGGCAGGTTAAGGAGGGGGAAACCTTGAGGGAGGAGGCAAAGTTTAAACTCTGTCAGATCCTCTACTTCGAGGAGAAGTTCGACGAGGCCCAGAAGGGGTACCTCTCCCTGGCTAAAGCACATCCTGCAGGGATCTATGCCAACGACGCCTTAGAGAAATCCATCTTCATTCAGGATCACTTGGGCCAAGCCAACATCCTCCATACCTTTGCTCAGGCGGAATTGCTCTGCTGGCAAGGCAGCTACGCCAAGGCCATAAACCTCTACCGTCAAATCGTGGATATGGGGGACTCTACCCTCAGCGACTTAGCACTTTGGGGATTGGCCCAGGCCTTTGAAGGGGCCAAGAGATACAAAGAGGCCATAGAAACCCTTCAAGAGTTAGAGCGAGACTATCCCCACAGCCAGCTCGCCGATCGGGCCCAAGAGAAGATAGCCTCCATCTGGCTGCACGGGCTGCATAACCAACCACAGGCCATCAAGGCCCTCCAGGAACTGCTCACCAAATACCCGGAGAGCATATTGGCCGATGAAGCACGCACGAAGCTGAGGAGGTTAAAGGGGTCCTCCCTGCCGTAGTAGGGAAGTTCGAGGAGATGGACGAAAGCCCTCATTCTCTGCCTATAGATACTTTCCTCATTACCGCTCACAAAAAGGGGTGGGCAACCCCCATAAGGTCTGGTCTCCTAATTGGTGCCTAAACTCACCGGGGAAAGGAGGTGATCGGGGAGCGACAAAGACCCCTTTTTTTCTGGATAGAGGCAAGCGAAGTAGTCCAATGAAAGGAGGAGCCGATGAAAAGGTCTTTGGCCATTTTGCTGATTGCCCTGTCGGTGCTCATATTGCAACCCACTGGCTCCCTGGCCGAGTGGGTGGTAGATGGGGTCCCCATCTGCACGGCAGGAGGTAACCAGATTTATCCCCAGCTCGTCTCCGACGGTAGTGGGGGGGCGATCATTTGCTGGGGGGACAGCCGGGGCCTCCGAGGCGACATCTACGCCCAGCGGATTAACTCCTCCGGTGAGGCGCTCTGGGAGACGAATGGGGTAGGGGTCTGCACCCAGATAGATTATCAGAGTATACCCCGCCTTGCCCCTGACGGTGCAAGTGGGGCCATCATCGCCTGGGAGGATAGCCGGAACGGCGATGATGATGACCTCTATGCCCAGAGGGTGGATTCCTCAGGCCAACTTCTCTGGGACCCCGAGGGGGTGGCTATAGCTACGGCCACTGGGGACCAGTGGGATCCTGTTCTCCTCCCCTCGGGAATGGGTGGGGCGATCATTGGCTGGAGTGACTATCGCTCGGATGAGGGGGATGTCTATACCCAGAGGGTCGACTCCGCAGGCCAGGTGCTCTGGGATACCAACGGGGTAGCGGTCTGCATTGCTCCAGGTGAACAAGATATACCTCAGATCATCTCAGATCTGGCCGAGGGGGAGATCATCACCTGGGATGATACCCGCTCAGGCCAGGGCGATATCTACGCCCAAAGGATCGACTCCCAGGGGCACGTTGTCTGGCAGACCAATGGGGTACCCATCTGCACCACATCCGGCGATCAACGGACGCCCCACCTGGTCCCTGACGGTGGAGGTGGGGCAATCATAGCCTGGGTGGACAGAAGCGGCGGCGACTATGACATCTACGCCCAAAGGGTGGACGCAAATGGCTCAATCCGCTGGGATACCAATGGGGTAGCCATCTGCACTACGGCCACCGACCAGTCTCACCTCCAGCTTATCTCAGATGGGGCTGGTGGGGCGATCATCACTTGGCAGGACCAGAGGGGTGGGGATTATGACATCTATGCCCAAAGGGTGGATCACAACGGCAATGCACCTCCGGTGGGGGTTCTTACCAATTGTTATGCTCCAGGGCTACCCCATGGATTTTCCCTAGCCCAGAACTTTCCCAACCCTTTTAACTCAACCACAGTTATTTGTTACTCATTGCTCGTAGATCGTCAAGGGAAGTCAAGGAGCGGGGGTTCACGAGCACGAACTACGAGCACGAGCTACGTTAGTTTAAAGGTCTACAACATCTTGGGGCAGGAGGTGAGGACGCTGGTGGATGAGCCACAGGCCCCTGGCTACTACTCAGTGAGGTGGGATGGGAGGGATGTCTCCAGTGGCATCTACCTCTATCGGCTTGAGGCCGGGGGGTTCACCGCTACTCGGAGGATAGCGCTTTTGAGGTAACTCCATACCTCTTCCGCCAAGTGAACTGCCTTCAGCCCCCCGCAGGTTTGAAACCTGCGGGAGGTTTTCGGCTTAGGCTCCTGGGTAGAAGTCAAAATGGAGTTGACAAATTTCTTCCAACCCTTATTTTGCTACTACCCTCAACTACCCATTGCTATCAAAAAGGGGCAAGCGTTGGGCAGTCAGCTTTCATCCTCAAATTCAAGGGGGGGACGGTGGAAGGCTGATCGTCCCTTAAAAGGGGGATTCTATGCCACTCCTCAAAAAAGAGCTTGGCCTGCTGGACATCTTCTGTATAGCCTCAGGAGCTATGATCAGCTCTGGCCTCTTCATTCTGCCCGCCATCGCCTATCGGGAGGCAGGACCGGCCGTAATATTCTCCTACATTCTGGCCGGAATTATGCTGATTCCCACTATGCTGGCCAAGGCCGAACTGGCCACGGCAATGCCGAAGGCAGGTGGCTCTTACTTCTTTATTGAGCGAAGCATGGGAGCTGCCCCGGGCACATTTGGGGGACTGGCCACTTGGCTATCCCTGAGCTTGAAGAGCGCTTTCGCCCTGCTGGGAATAGGAATATTCGCCCTCCTGCTCAGCCCCAACCTAACACAATTCCAGATAAGGCTTATCGCTATCCTTTGTTGCATTCTCTTTACATTCGTCAACCTGATCGGCGTCAAACGGACTGGTAGGTTCCAGATCTTCCTGGTCGTTGGACTCATCGGCTTGCTTGGCTTCTACATCTTTCGGGGAGTACTATCCATCCAGCCCCAAAGATATCTTCCCTTTGCCCCCTATGGATGGGCACCTGTCTTTTCCACCGCTGGCCTTGTCTTCATCTCCTACGCTGGCCTAACGAAGATAGCCTCTGTGGCCGAGGAGGTGAGAAACCCTGGCCGCAACATCCCCTTAGGGATGTTTCTCTCCTTCTGCATTATGATGCTCCTCTATGTTCTGGTTGTCTTCACCACAGTAGGTCTCCTCGATCCTAATCCCCTCAGCCACTCCCTCACCCCCATTTCTTTGGGAGCCAAAGTGTTTGCAGGTACTTGGGGGGAGGCACTGCTGGCCATCGCCGCCCTGTTGGCATTTATCTCTACCGCCAACGCTGGAATCCTCTCCGCTTCCCGTAACCCTTTAGCGATGAGCAGGGACCAGCTCCTGCCCAGTTTCTTGGCTAGAGTCAACTCCAAATTCAAAACCCCACACAACTCTATTATCTCCACCGGTACCTTCATAGTAATAGCTATCTTGTTCTTGGACCTGAAGAACTTAGTAGAAACTGCCTCGACGATGATGATCCTTATGTTCCTGCTGGTGAACCTCTCGGTTATTATTATGAGGGAAAGCAAGATTAGAAATTATCAGCCAAAATTCAAATCTCCCCTCTATCCCTGGATTCAGATCTTAGGGATCATTGGGTATGGATTTCTCATCTTGGAGATGGGGAGGACACCGCTGCTCATTACTGGTGGCTTCACTGGTTTTGGTCTCCTCTGGTATTGGTTATGGGTGCGGCCCAGGGCTAATCGGAGATCGGCGCTCATCCATATCGTGGAGAGGGTTACCGCCAAGGAATTGGCTGGCCACACCTTAGAAAACGAACTAAAGGAAATCCTGATGGAAAGGGACAACATCATAGAGGACAGATTTGACAGACTGATCAAAAGGTGTGAGATCTTAGATGTGCGGGGTTCTCCGAAGATGGAGGAGTTCTTCAGGCTGGCAGCCCAAACCCTTTCTCCTCGATTAAAGGTCAATGAGGAGGACCTCTATAACCTCTTTTTGAAGAGGGAAAGCGAATCCACCACCGCTATCCACCCTGGGTTGGCCATCCCCCACGTCATCGTTGAAGGGAGAAAAAAGTTTGAAATCCTCCTTGCCCGCTGCAAGGAAGGGATTAGCTTCTCCACTGTTCTCCCACCTGTCCACATCGTCTTTGTCCTTGTCGGATCCTCGGATGAGCGTAACTTTCATCTGCGTGCCCTGATGGCCATTGCCCAAATTGCCCAACAGTCCAACTTTGAAAAAAATTGGCTTGAGGCCAGAACCACAGAGGAATTAAGGCACATAATACTTCTCTCCTCCAGAAGGAGGGAACCAAAGTAAAGCAGCACCAACCTATAGGCAACAGAGGGTAATGAGCTCTAAAACAGCCAAATTTAGTGAGCTTTGTCTGGTTACCGCTTCGTCGCGCCATTTCTATGCGATGATTCCCCTAATTAAATCCTTACTCCCCTTTATCATCCTCTTTGGTTGTGGGAACTGCTCTTCGCCACGAGAGCCTGGCCAGATGGAAAGGACCATTGTATTAGAAAGGGTGAAAAGCTACCTGCAGGGGCAGAAAATCACTTATCCAGGTAATCGTGAGCCCATTTGGGACAAAGCCATAATTGTCTATTGTGATGTAAAAAGCCTTCTCCAGAAGAAGCCCATATTCTTCGATGGGTTAGAAAAAGAATTCGCTGAGCAGTTTAAGGATAAGTCCGAAAAGTTCAGGTTTGTAGGCATTCCTACAAGTGCGCACAGAGGAATCATCGTGGCGATAGACTCCAAAACAAATATTCCCATATCCTATGGATGGTATTTCATCGGTGAATAAGATAACAGACCAGGGAGATGTTAAGAAAAAGCTTGCTCGGATAATCAGGGGAAAGGTCATCATCCTGGGAGTAGGGAACGACCTGCGCGGGGACGATGGTTTTGGCTCCCTTTTGGCCAAGGGATTGAAAGGGATGGTCAAGGGTATAGTCTATGATGGGGGAGTGTCACCAGAGAATTATATCGGTAAGATAATTAAGGAAAAACCGGATATCATCCTAATTGTAGACGCCTTAGATATGGGCAGTGAGCCTGGTAAGGTAGCCATCTTTGAGCCTGAACAATTGGGGAGGGATGAGTTTTCCACCCACCACCTCTCCCTTCCCTTATTGGCTGCAATCATTCAGTCCCAGATCAGGGCCCAAATCTACACCATCGGTGTACAACCGGAGAGAACTAAGTTCGGAGAAGGCTTATCCCCTTCCGTGGGGAGGACTTTGGAGAGGTTGAAACAGGTCTTAGCAGAGCTCTTAGCTTAGATTTAGTCCGGGTATATTCAAGCCTCCGGTAAGCTTAGTCATCTCCTCTGCAGCTAAATCTTGAGACTTCTTCAAGGCCTGATTTACCGCTGCCACCACCAAATCCTCAAGCATCTCCTTGTCATTAGGGTCTATCACTTCTGGATCAATTTTTATCTCCAGGATCTCCTGTATTCCATTAGCCACTACAGTCACCATACCCCCTCCCGTAGACGCCTCGACCCTCCTCTCGCTCAGCTCCCTCTTCAGCTCATCCATCTTTACCTTCATCTTTTGGGCCTGTTTAATTATCCCATTCAGGCCTTTTATCATTCCTCCTCCTTTCTGGGCTTAACCTCAATGATCTGGCCATTGAAGATCTCTAAAACCTTTTGGATGATTGGCTCTTTACCACCAAACCGCGAGTTGGGTCGCTGTTGGGGAATTTTGGGAGGGAGCTTGGTCAGGAGCTCCTCCTCCCTCGTCTCGACCTCTAAGGTCACCCTTTTTCCGAATAGGTGGGATGCCTCCTCCTCAATAAGTTTGCGGTTTTGGGGCTGGACAACCTGTTTGCGATGGAAATTGTGGTTATTATAGAAACAAACCCTTATCTTCCCCTCTTTCTCTCCCAAATACTCCCCTTCCGCAAGAAGGGTACCCAAAGATATCTTGCGGGATTTGACCCTGGCCAGAAGTTCCTCCCAGAGGTTGGTTGAGTTCTCCTTCGCTGGAAGGGATGGAAAATCATTCCCAGCATCCTTAACCTTCTTTTTCTTTGGGGAGATGGGCTCTATCCCTAATCTGTTTAGTATCTCCTCCAATTGCACAGTAGAATCAAGTTTGGCCATCTTCACCACGGCCAGATCCAAATCTAACCTTGGCTGAGGGCTTCTCTTTGCCTCCCTTTCCGCATCTTGAGCTATCTTAATCAATCTTAAAAGGTAGCCTTCATCCAGATTTTTGGCCTCTTCTCCATATCTTTGCTCCTCTTCAGCGGAAAGATCAAGAGGTTGGGAAAGCTTGGCCAAGAGGAGGCTCCTGAGGTGACCAACCAGGCTGTGGGCAAATTCTAAAAGATCATATCCCTGGATTTCCATTTCCTCCAATATACCCAGCCCCTTTGACGCGTCCCCCTCAACGATGGCATGGGTTAGTGAGAAGAGGATATCCTGGTCAATGAGCCCCAGCATTTCTTTCAAGTCCCTCTGCGAGATCTTCTCCCCCTGATAGGAGATTATCTGATCGAAGATGCTTTGCGCATCTCTCATACTCCCTTCTGCCCTCCTCGCTATGGTTAAGAGGGCCTCCTCCTCTACCTCTATACCTTCCTGTTGGGCTATATAGGAGAGGTGCTCGGCGATCTCCTTTGTAGGTATACGGTGGAAGTCAAACCGCAGGCAACGGGAGATTATAGTGGAGGGTATCTTCTGAGGCTGGGTCGTTGCCAAGACAAAGATGACATGAGCTGGGGGCTCCTCTAAGGTTTTCAAGAGGGCATTGAAGGCCTCTGGAGTGAGCATGTGAACTTCATCAATTATGTAGACCTTGTATTTTCCGCTACTCGGGGCATACTTTACATTCTCCCGCAAATTGCGGATCTCGTCTATCCCCCTATTGGATGCCCCGTCTATCTCCAGCACATCAAGGCTATTTCCCCTGGTTATCTCCACACAGGAGTGACACCTATTGCAGGGAGTAGGTGTGGGTCCCTGCTCGCAATTCAATGCTTTGGCCAGAATACGGGCAGTTGTCGTCTTTCCCACCCCTCTGGGTCCAGTGAAAAGATAGGAATGGGCAATCCTCTTCTGTGCGATCGCATTCCTTAAAGTGGTGGTTATGTGCTTCTGGGCTACTACCTCATCGAACTGCTGAGGTCGCCACTTACGGGCTAAAACAAGATAGGGCATGCTTCACCGTTTATAGTTAATCGCTATGCCTTTTGGGCAGGGCCTCTATGAGTTAAAAATCAATATGGTCGTGCACCCTCTCTCGATCCACTTCACTGGGGGAAGAAAGGCCAGTTAGCTCCAGTTAGGTAAACCTACGGCACACGGAGAAGAATGCTTACCGCTGCTACCTCCCGGTCCTGACGGGGTTGGGCATTACCTCCGTTGCGTAGGACCCAACTTTCCACACCACTTCTCCCCCTTCCCTCCAGGGAAGTTGACCTCAAGTAGGGAATTAAACCTCGCTATAGCGGATTGCGAGTTACAGGGCACCGCTAGCTCCCCGTCTAGCACGACCATATAATCTCTCAATGTTTATCCGTTATAAAATTAGCCAAAAAATAAATATGGTGGAGCAGAGCGGGATCGAACCGCCGACCTCATCCGTGCGAGGGATGCGCTCTCCCATCTGAGCTACTGCCCCACCTTTAACCAACTCTTTCCACAATTATCTCTGCCCCCTCCAAAGCCATCCCTTTTAGGACCGGGAGATCACCCTCAACCCTCCCAACGATATTCACCGGGCTTGCTGGCCTAATCTCCTCTCCCTTGCTTATTGGGGTTGGACCAAAGAAGATACAGAGGGCTTCTCCTGGGGGCCAATAGCCCACATCCCCTTTACCCACAACCTCTTGGGATTCCTCCTCCCCACCTTTCACCGGAATTGGAAAATAGATCTCCTCCCCCCAGACATTAATCTGGGATCTTATAGGCAGGGACTCCCAGATCAGTTGTGCGGTTCGGCTCTGGTTCAAATGGGCAATTACCTCCAAACCGCTGACTCTTATCTTTATCCTCTTCCCTTCCACAGGGTTCAATATAAGCCCATATCCCGCTTAGTCAAGTTATAATATAAAGAAGCTTGTCAAAAAGGGCACCCTCCTTCCCGGGAATTATGTTATTTTAAGGGTAGTAAGCCAGAAAGGAGGGCACTATGAGTGTCTACATTATACATCATGGGGTGGATT
>JAOZPP010000011.1 GCA_029932675.1 bacterium | reverse complement strand
GGATGAAAGAGAGAGAATCTATCCAGGGTGGTTACCATGTGGGGTCATCAGCCACTTATGCACAAATTTTGGCTTGACAAAAGGAGATGGTCTTAGTATTTTGTCGAGATTAGTTTTTAGAGTTTAGGCGGAATCATATTAATCCCTTTCCATATGGGAAAAAAATATCCCCAGTCTATACAGCATAGCAAATCCACTAATGATAACTTTGATTTAAAATTTGGTAGGTTGATTGAAGGAGGGGTTTTATGCTTAGAATCAATTCCAAGTGGAAGGAAACCAAGGAAACCCTGCTGAAGAAGGCCATAGAGTCTCCCCAAAGGAGGGTGAGGGAACGTTTCATGTGTCTCTTCCTCATTGCCAGCGGTTTGCCAGCCGTAGAGGTAGGGAAATTGATCGGTAGGAATCGAATGACTGTGGCTGCCTGGGTAAACAGATTTAATGAGAGGGGACCAAAGGGGGTTACCCCCCTTTATAGGGGCAAATCGCGGAGGATCCTTACCGATGAGGAACTGGAGAAGTTGAAGCGAGCGGTGAGGAGGTCTCCCCGGTACTCTGGATTCGAGAAAGTCCGGTGGAATATGAACCTCTTGGTCACTTATATTGAGCGGGAATTTGGAAAAAGGGTGCGACAGTCAACAGTGAGGGGCTACCTCCATCAGTTGGGTTTAAGCGCTAAATCTCTCCGTAGGAGGCGGAAAAGGGTTAGCGAAAGTTCTTAGCGCTACATCCAATTTGGAGGATGAAGGGGGGACCTAAATGGGAGTTCGCACATCTCTTTAGTCTGGCCGGTCGTTTTGCAGGGATACGCTTTAACAGGGGCTTCCTTGGGGCTGTGACGGGAGGAGAAGGGTTCCATTTATTCGGTTGCCGCTTTTCCGTACTATAAATAAACAAACATATTAGAATGGAGGTTAAATTATGGGGAGTGGATTGAATACCAAACTTGGGCTTTTATTCTTCCTGATCCTTGGACTGATTCATACCGGCTTTGGGGCTGAGCAAGAAGATACGCTAAAAACCTATAGGATGCCAGTTATCGTGGTAACTGCTACAAGGTCAGAAAAAGCAGTGAAGGATCTTTCGGCAACGGTGAGTGTAATTACCAGGGAGGAGATCGAGGCGGCAAACGCTAATTCCTCCACAGAGATTTTAAGCAGGTTGCCAGGGCTTTTCGTCGAGCGGACAGGAGCCTTCGGTCGGGCTGATGTGGACATCCGAGGCATCGGGGGTGCGGGAAGACAACTGATGGTGCTGGTAGATGGCCGGCCAGTAAAGATGGGACTCTTTGGTTGCACGATCACCCATTCCCTTCCTCTGGATAATGTGGAGCGGATCGAGGTAGTTAGGGGACCGCTCTCCGTGCTCTACGGATCTGACGCACTGGGAGGTGTGGTCAACATAATAACCAGACAGGTGAAAAACGGATTTGACACTGATTTCACCACCTCCTATGGAAGTCACCACACGAGAGGATATCGGCTGCGCCAGGGGGCAAACTTGGGCAATTTAGACTATTATCTTACCATAGATCGTCGGCAAAGCGATGGGTTCCTTCCCCACTCTGCATATAAGGGCAGTGATTTTACTGCCCGTTTGGGTTATCTCTTAACGGGCAATCTCAAGGCTATTCTGAGGGGAAAATATTTCGATGGACACAAAGAGGAACCGTTGCGCGCCACTGATCCGGACACTATGGTCTCCCAAACTTGGAATGACTATAAGAGAGGAGCGGTAGATCTAACGCTCACCGGGAAATGGAACAAGTGGAACGGCCAGTTAAAGGTTTACCGAAACTTTGGTGAGAACCGATTTTCTAATGGTTGGCACTCCCGGGATTTTACCAATGGGGCCGTGCTAAACGGCTCAGGGAAGGTCATCCCCACCAATGAGCTCACCCTGGGCGCAGAATTTAGAGAACAGGGTGGAGAAAGGCTACACAAGCTCTTTCCTTGGGAAAAAGAAGGAGGCAAATTTAGAAAATCGGAGTATGCTCTCTACCTCCATGATGAACAAATCCTTTGGGGGAAGTTAATCCTCACCTCAGGGGGAAGAATTAACCATGATGAGATCTCTGGCAATGAGTTCTGCCCGCAGGTGGGGATCGTCTTTCATCCGAGGAGAGGCACAACCATCAGGGGCGCAGTGAACAAGGGATTCCGCTCTCCTCAGATAAGCGAACTCTTCCTCTTCCGCTCATCAAATTCCCATCTAAAACCAGAACGGGTCTGGGATTATGAATTAGGGTTTAACCAAAAGCTCATAAAGGGGATAGACTTCGATCTCGTCGGTTATCTTATGAGAGGGGAAAATATGATCCAGACCGAGATGTCCAAATGGGAAAATAGTGGTGAGTTTAGGTTCAAAGGAGTGGAAACCGGCATCGCTGGAAATGTGGGCAAAGGGTTCTATGGGCGACTCTACTACACCTACCTCGATGCAGGCCAGAAGACCAAAGGTCGCCCAGGTAACAAGATCGATCTTACCCTGAACTACCGCAGAAAGGTCTGGGGATTCTCTTTGGTAGGCCAATATGTTTCCCGTTACTTTGCTGCCGATAGTTCCAGGGAACCCATTGGTGATTACTTGGTTTTAAATACAGCTTTAAACTATCGGCTTATTTCTGGACTCTCTGCATTTTTCGCCATCGATAACATCTTGAATAGGGGGTATGAGATCTATGCAGACATTCCTGGGGGACAGGCAGGACTCTACGCTATGCCGAAGAGGTCCTTTACCTTAGGGTTTAAATTCAACCTCTGAATTAAGGGAGTTAATGCTCAACCGTTACAGCTAAAGTATGCGAAGAGAGGAGGTAAAGATGCTTAGAGAACACAGAGGGGCTAAAGGGCTTATCCGAATAGGGATCTTTTTCTTCATATTTTTCTCTACCATCCAGCTTTTGGCTAATGCCCAAGAGGAGGTTTTAAGCAATACCCAACGGGAAGCCTTGAAGAGGTATAACCAAGGTGTAGAATATGTAAAGTCAAACGACTATAACAAAGCAATTAAGGAGTTTAAGGAGTGTCTTAAGCTGGACCCTGAGAATGCGCAAGCCCATTATGCACTGGGTCTGGCCTATAGGAAGAAGTCCAATTTTAAAGAGGCCATTTCCGAATACAGGCAAGCGGTGGGAATAGATTCTAACTTTGCCGATGCCTACTATAACTTGGGTTTAGCCCTGAGGGAGATAAAGAATTATAAAGAGGCAGTAAACGCATTCCAAAATGCGGTTAGAGCTGATACATCAAATTACAAGGCATATTTCAGCCTAGGCTTAACCTACTATGACCTGAAAAGAGACGATGAGGCCATAACTGCATACGGAAAAGCACTGGAGGTAAAGCCAGACTACTATCGGGCTTATTATAATTTGGGGGTCATCTACAGCAATGAGGGGAAGTTTTCAAAGGCGATAGCTCAATATAAGAAGACAACCGAGATAAAGCCCAGTCATTTCAACGCTCATTATAGGATGGCGAATGCCTACAATCAGTTGGGCCAATACGATAAGGCGGTAACCGCCGCGAAGAAATCATTGAAATATAGGCCCGACTACCCGCCGGCTTTAGTTGCCTTGGGTGAAGCATATGAGAAATTAGGGGAAACCCAAAAGGCCATCGCCCAATTTCAAAAGGCGGCCAAGAACCCCAAATGGAAGGCGTACGCCGAATATAAAATAAAGGTGCTCTCCGGTGAGGGAGAATAGAAAAGTTGCCGTCCTGAAGCCCGCAGGTACAACCTGCGGGCTTTTCTTAAACTTTGAGAGATGATCCAATTAAAGGACGTTTCCTATCTTTATCCTACAAAAATTGGTGAACCAATCTATGCCCTCAGGGGAATAGGCTTCACCATAAGGGAAGGGGAAAGGTTAGCAGTCATTGGGCCTAATGGATCCGGCAAGACCACCTTGGCCTGCTGCTTGAATGGACTTCTCTCTCCCACCCACGGGGAGATAAGGGTAGATGGACTCAAGGTGGGGGATCAATCGGCCACTTATCGGATCCGGAGATTGGTCGGGATGGTCTTCCAAAATCCTGATAACCAGATAATCTCTACTACAGTAGAGAGGGAGATCGCCTTTGGCCTGGAGAACATAGGACTGCCCGCAGGGGAGATCGGTAGAAGGGTGGAATGGGCCCTACGAACCTTTGGTTTGGCAGAATATAGGGAATTTAGTCCGCATCACCTCTCCGGAGGGGAAAAGCAAAGGCTTGCCTTAGCCTCAGCCCTGGCGATGAGGCCCAAATATCTCATCTTGGATGAACCCACTTCCCTATTAGATCCCCTTGGCCGCGAAGAGGTTAACCATATCATATCTCAATTAGAGGAATTTGACATCTCTGCTCTGGTTCATATAACCCAATTTCCAGAAGAGGCCATTCTATGTTCCCGGTTGATTGTCCTCCACGAGGGGAGGATAGTCTTAGATGGACCGCCTGAAGATGTCTTCTCGCAAAGGGACCTCTTGAAAAGAATTGGGCTCAAACCGCCTCGGCTCTTGGAATTTGTGGATGAACTGAGGGGACAAGGGGTGAACCTCAAGGGTCTCCTCTATAAGAGGCCAGATGAGTTAGTGAAGCTTCTCCTTGCCTTAAAGGGAGTAGAGGTATCTAAAGGTGGGGGCCCTGAACCCAAGAAAAGGAAGGAGTCTCCTGCGGTCATTGAGACAGAGTCTCTCCATTATACCTATAACCCTGGCCTTCCTAATGGGAGAGAGGCTTTGAGAGGAATAGATTTAAGGGTTGGGGAGGGAGAGCTTATTGGCCTCATCGGCCCAACCGGATCAGGTAAGACTACTTTAGCCCAACATTTTAATCTCCTCTTAACCCCTACTTCAGGTTGGATCTCCCTATTCGGGGGGAAGCCGAGTAAGGTTCACCCACAGGAGGTAAGAAGGAAGGTAGGTTTTCTCTTCCAATTTCCAGAAAAACAGCTATTTGAAGAAACGGTCTTCAAGGATGTAGCCTTTGGGCCCATCAACTTAAAGTTCCCTCCAAAGGTGGTGGAAGAAAGGGTGAGGGGATCGCTGAAGAAGGTAAGACTAAGCTATGAGCGGTTTGCCCCCCGTTCTCCCTTTACCCTGAGTGGGGGAGAACAGCGGAGGGTTGCCTTGGCCGGAGTGCTGGCGATGGAGCCGCAACTTCTCATCTTAGATGAACCCACAGTGGGCCTTGATCCGTCAGGGAGCGATCTGGTGAGTGAGATCTTAAAGGAGCTCCACTCTGCGGGCAAGACGGTGATCTTTATCTCCCATAATTTAGATCTCATCTTTGGCTTGGCCAGTCGCATAGTAATCCTCCATCAGGGCAAGATCTATAACCAAGGGCCACCGGTTATCTTCCTGGAAGAGAAGGAAGCCCTGCAAAGGATAGGTTTAAGCCTTCCCCCATTTTACAAAGTGCTGGCCCTCTTGCAAAAGGGGGGATTTGACATTGAAATTACCAGTAAATCAGTTACCGATACAGCGAGGCAGATAGTTAAACAACTGCAAAAAACTACTTGACATCTCCAGATCAATCGGTAAATATATGACAGGGGAAATCCCTTTTTGAAAATAGAACTTCTTCATCCTGCCCCAAAACCCCGCCGCAGGCGGTTAAGTCCATATGAACTGAAAAAGGAGGCACAAATGAGGAATAAAGCTGTTTGTTTAATCTTATTTCCTTTACTTTTCTTAGGAATAGCAATTCCCCAGGCGTCTGGAATTACAGGCCTTGGCTTTGGCCTGAGGGGGGGAGTCATCCCTGGTTTAGATGACCCAAACACGGGGGAGTCAGTCGATGACCTTCCCTTCATTGGGGCTCACCTGAAGATTGGGACCCTGCCCATCATCGACTTTGAGGCAGAGGTATCGTATGCCAAAAAGAAGTATAACAGAACTATAGAATTGATAACCGATAGAGATACCACAGTGCAAACTGACTACCATGACCTATCCCTCAATGCCTCGGCCAAATACAACATTCCCTTCTCTTTAGTAGTGATTAAACCATATATCGGCGGGGGTCTCGGTTTACATCTGTTGGGTTCGAAATTCGATATCCTTAAAGAGAAGCTTAAGAATAAGACCCTGAATCCTAATTATGCGCCAACTAAAAACAGTTTTCACCTTTTAGCTGGGCTAAAGTTCCATATCCCGATGGTCCCCTTTGACCTGTTCGCCGAAGGGAGACATACAGTTATCCAGACCAAACCGAAGACAAAATACAGCTCCCTCTACGCTGGGTTTACCCTAAACCTGCCCTGAGTTTGGGGATTTAAAGACCTCCTTAGCTGTTGGCTATTTTGTTTTAAATACCCGGATTATTCACAAATTTCAAGCAGCTTTGAACCTTAAAGCAATCAACTTCTAATCGGGCTTTAGTGCAGGTCGACTATGCCAGTATTGAACGGGACTCCTTGGCGTTCAGATCCCCTGATCTTACCGGGGCAAAGGGAGATCCCCGCCTTGCTTTTGGTCGGCGGTTAACGAGGTGATAAAGGACAGGTAGATGGAGGAAGGTTCTTTAAATATTTGACTACGAGGGAGTTTAAAAACTCCTCCTTCTTTCTCTTATTATACAACCTTGCGAACTTCTCGGCATTGTATCTACTACCCCAGTAATATCGCGACCAGACAAAAAGATAGAGCCCCGCTCCTTCATAGTAACGTCTGTCTCTGATTGCCTTTATGGTGACGTA
This sequence comes from bacterium, assembly GCA_029932675.1. Classification (GTDB taxonomy): domain Bacteria; phylum SM23-81; class DAOVCL01; order DAOVCL01; family DAOVCL01; genus DAOVCL01. Next base: position 53,789 of record JAOZPP010000011.1, on the reverse strand, counting down.
ACCAAGGGTCGCATTTAGAATCGCTGAAATTAGCCCCTGCCCTATCTCTCCACAGTATACTTGTCCCGCCCCAGGCAAGAATGTGGAGAGCCACTTCGCCAGTTGAGGTGATCTCTTCGGCAGATTCATCCCCCCCTTTGACTCCCGCGCCAGTAAGGATGCCTGTTGACTATAGAAGTTTTCCACCCCTCCTTTCATTATCTTCGCAAATTCATCACTGGAGCGTTCAAAATCGTATTTGAGAAGTAAGCTCCACCCCCTCCAGAACCTGACCTCAGTGATCTGATCATCCCGCAGCGAATAGGTCAAAAGGTCGTTGAACTCCAACTCAGCTAAGTTGCTTTTACCTTCCTTCATATAGGATTTGGCTAAGGCAAGTTGTGCTTCGTATTTCACATTAAAAGGTGACCTCTCGTCGTTGAGTATTCCCTCCAGATATTTTCTCCCCAATTCTGAGTTTCCCTCGGCTAAGTAACTCAACCCAATTTTGTATCTGGCACACCAAACCAGCTTGCTCTGGGGATAGAGCCAGCCAAACCTCAGATATTCGGTTATCGCCTCATCGTATGCCCCCTTCCGGAATAGCTCCTGGGCAGAAAAGTAGACCTGAGCCTCTGATTGGCCCCGAGACGATTTGGGCAAGGCCCCAATTGTGATAAGAATTAGGGGGATTGAGAGGTGGATTACCTTGGCTCCCAAGGGATTACTCATTGCTCATATCCATTTCGGCGAGTTTCTTCTCTATCCGATCCTGGAGCTGTCCCTCTGCCTGCTCGTTGAATATCTCAGCCCCCTTAATGGAGCCATAGATGTCACCCAAATAGAAAAAGAAGCCCATCGATCCAAAAATGAGGGATTGGGAGGAGTGGTGGTGCAGGCGATAATAGCTGCTGGCATAAGCAGTGCCAGCTATGAGCATAAACGAGTAAAAGGCATCCCCAAATCTCCCGCAATATGCCCTACCCGCTCCCGGCAGAAGGGCTGAAAAAAGGCCGGCCAATGCCGGGCTCCTCCGCGGAAGGCTCCTCCCCCTCTGAGTCAGGGCGGCAATCTCCTTAAGTTTACCCAACTGATCTTGATCGGATAGGCTGTTGGCCAATCTATCGAATGTGAGCGAGGCTTTGGGCCAATCCCTCTTTCTCAACCAGGCCCAGCCGATCATATAATCCAACTTTGACTGCCATGCCTTAGAACTTGCCCCATCTCTCAATTGAGTAAAGACATGAACCGCCCGTTCATAATCGCCCAGAAGGAAGAGGGAATATCCGGTATGGAACCTTGCCTCCTTAATCAGCGACCCCTTAGGATAATGCCTCTCCCATTGACGGAAGTGATCTATGGCCAAACGATATCTCCTCTCCTTCTGCAGGCAGATCCCGATCTTAAAATCTGCCTCCTCAGCTCGGCGATCCTCCGGAGAAAGGGTGATAAACCTCCGATACTCAGTGCGCGCTCGGCGATAATCCTTCATCCCGTAGAGATACTCTGCAAATCCCCAGATCCCTTCAGGCCGATAGCTGTTTGCCTTCCCCGAGGGAGGGCACTCCGGTAGCTCAGATTTTTTGAAGGAGACTCCGGGTTTCGGTTTCCCCCAGAGGAGATGGTTTTCTACCGGGTCTAAGAGGTGTCTTCCATCCTTTGCCAAAGGATAATGACCTCTAGCCCAGTAGTTGCACCTTTGCAGCCTATCCGATGTGAGGAGAAAGCCCCTTAGGATGCCATATTTCTTGAAGGCCTGGAACGAGTAGTGAGAACAGGTTGGGTGGAAGTTACAGGCAGGAACTGATTGAGGGGAGAGAAATTCCTGATAAAATCTAATTGCTCCCAGGGGGATAAGGGCAAAAGGTGAGGTCCCTTTTGCTCTATGCTCACTTAGGGAGTCCCCTGTGGCCATTGCCATACCGTGCGCCCCTGGGGGGAACAGGAGAAGCAGCAATAGATAAAGGGAGATTATTCCCTTCTTGCTCGACATTTTCCTCATCAATAATGAGAGAGGTAAGGAAAATCATCCTTACCTCTCTTATGATCCGGACAGATTATTGACCCTCAGGTTACTTCTTGAGCTTTTCCTCCTTCTCAATCTGGGCCATCGTCTTGCCGTTTAAGGCCTCAACGCTGATCATCACACGGGGGATGACATTCACATAGGGGACCAAAAGCAACCACTCCTTGGTCCTTATCCTCCTCTCGGGGAACTCGTTGCCCACCCGAGGGCCAATACAGACATTGGCCAGACAACCCTCTGGGCCCGCTGCTTGCCAGCCCTCATAGCCGGACCAAGGCAGACCAACCGGCCAAAAGACAAGCCTAACCCACTCCACAGTTCTCACCCCCTGCCCTTCATTCAGCTCCAGACCAACCCTGGGCCCTAAACAACAGCTCGCCAGAAATGGACCAGCACCGCCCTTCTTTTTCTCTTCCTGAGCCCTTGCCTGGGGAAGGCTAAATTGGGCTAAAAAAAACAGAGTCAGGGCAGCGACGACAAGTCTCTTCACCTCTTCACCTCCTTTCCATCACCCCTTCGGGAGTGATAATCTTAGCTTTCTTTGGGGGAATAAACTCGAATTTATCATCTGAGATGAACTGGTTCAGCCTTAATCGAGAGAAGCTATCGGTTTCCTCTAAGGTCTTCTCCCCATAGATCGATTTCGTCTTCACCCTCTTTGGGAATAGGAGGCTGTCCCCATAAAGCGCGTAATCCTCATATTTCGTTTGGCTGACCAACTTCCCCTTGAGGTCAAATATCTCATAAGCAAGAATTACCCACCTTTTCGGGTCCACCTTAACCAGGATCTGGGAGATGAGCCTTGCCTTAGATTTTGGCTTTGCTGAAAGAACTAAGTTGCCCTCAAGGGTATCAAACAGGGAAAAGCTGAACCCTTCCCTAAGCTGGTCAAAGACATTGAGCCCTAACAGACCCCCTATACCCAGGGCCTCCTTCTCAAACCTGTTCATCTTGGCAATGTGAAACTTGAGGACTACGTTCTCCTCTACCTTTTCCACCCAACAGAGGGAGTCATTGGAGCAGACGATCTGATGGGGGTCGGAAAATTCCACATAATACCTATCCGGCTTCTTTATCAAGAACCTTCCGGTCACGCTCTGGGTATCCTGGCCATCCCTGATCTCCCTCCTGATCATCCCCTGAATGCTCTTGATCTTGCTGTATTGCCCATTCACCATCTGGATGACATCTTCAACCTCGGAAGCGGCTATAAAATTAAGGCCCAAAAAGGGGAAGAAGAAAAGGACAATTAGCACTGATACGCCCACTGGATTCACGACCGACCCTTTGCGGAAAGGAACCTTCCTCTCCCCTATCCAGAGATTCACCCTCTCCTCCTTGAGATCAGAAGGAGCTAATTTTAACCCCAGAGCATCCAATTGTCAAGGTTTTTCTGCGCCTTTTCTTTTTTAAAAAATTAGATTGCCTATTGAGGGGTTTCACCTTATCTTAATCCCAAGATGGAGGATGAATACCTAACCATTGAGGGCTTAACCAGAAGCGAAATAAAGGTTAAAGGCTCCCGGTTTATCGCTACTGCTAAGCCGGTGGAGACAGAGCCCGCGGTCAAAGCCTTTCTTCAAGCCATCTCCTCTAAGTTCTGGGATGCCACGCACAATCCTTATGCTTACAGGCTAAAGGGGGGGAGCTTTCGATTCAGCGATGCGGGGGAACCATCCGGAACAGCCGGAAGACCAATTCTCAATGCGATTGATTCATTCGGCCTCACAGACCTGGCCTTAGTGGTTACGAGGTATTTTGGGGGGACAAAATTGGGGGTTGGAGGGTTGAGCAGGGCCTACCACCAAGCCGCCCTCTCCTCTCTGCAAAAGGCGAAGTTAATCACTGCCTACATAACCGGGGATTTGATCATGGAATTCCCTTATGAGCAGACAAATGCGGTGAGAAGGGTATTAGGCCAGTTTAGGGTCCAATCCATAGAGGAGAAGTATTCGGACAGGGTTAAACTAACTTTGGCGGTGAGAAAATCTCTCATCGAGAAGCTTCAAAGGAGGATAACTGAAGCCACCAATGGGAGGGCGAAGATCACATTTTGATGTCATTGGCCTGGGGATTTGCCCCCTTGATATCTTAGGAATTCTCCCCCATTATCCAGAATTGGATGAGAAAACGGAATTCCTTCAGACCTCCATCCAGGGAGGGGGACCAGTTCCCACGGCGATGGTGAGCCTGGCCAGGCTGGGGGCAAAGGTCTCCTTTGTGGGCAAGGTAGGCTATGACCCAAATGGAAGGCTGGTGAAGGAAAGTCTGGAGAAGGAAGGAGTGGATACCTCTCACCTCCTTGTTGACCCAAAGGGGAAGACTCCAGTGGCTTATATCTGGGTTGATGGCAGAAGTGGTAAGAAGGCCATAGCCCTGGACAGAACAGAGAGTTCAGCTCTTCAGCCCGAGGAATTGGATAGGGGACACCTTACCTCCTGCCGGTTCCTCCATCTGGATGGGAGGGAGACCGAGGCTTGCTTGCGGGCAGCCAAATGGGCAAAGGAGGAGGGGATCAGGGTTGTGCTCGATCTGGGAAGTCCCCGGCCTAAATTGGAACCGCTCCTTGACTTAACCGATTATCTCATAACCTCAATGGGATTTGCCCAGGCCTACACCGGGGAGATAGACCCTATAGAAGCTGTCCGGGCCCTTTTTCAACCCCATTATCGGGCCGTGGTGATCACCTTAGGGGAGGGTGGTTCGGTGGGCTACTCACCCCCTGTGACCATACATCAGCCTCCCTTTGAGGTTAAAGTTGTAGACACAACGGGAGCTGGGGATGTCTTCCATGGAGCCTTTATCTACAGTCTGCTGCAAGGTTGGAATCTGGCTCAGGCCTTGGAGTTCTCCACCGGAGCTGCTGCCCTGAAGTGCACTAAGCTCGGGGGAAGGGAAGGGATTCCAAAGAGAGAGGAAGTAGAGAGGCTGATAGGAAAAGATGGATAAGGAAAAATTGGCCAAGGAGAGGGCTGAACTGGCCAAGGAATTCCTCATCGAATGTAAGCTTTGCCCCCGAGGATGTGGGATTAACAGGCTCAAGGGGAAACAGGGATTCTGTGGAGGGGGGAGGCTGGCCCGCATATCGGGGGTGGGACCGCACTTCGGGGAGGAGCGGGTGCTCGTGGGGAGGCACGGTTCAGGGACGATCTTCTTCTCTGGATGTAATCTGAAGTGTATTTTCTGCCAGAACTATGGGATTAGCCACCTCAATGAGGGTAGGGAAGTATCGGATGAGGAGTTGGCCGAGGAGATGCTCTATCTTCAATACATCGGTTGCCACAACATAAACCTGGTCACCCCCACCCACTTCGTCCCCCAAATCATTAAGGCCCTGGAGATCGCCTATTCAAAGGGCTTAGAGCTCCCCATAGTCTATAATTGTGGGGGATATGAATCATGGGAAGTCCTGAAGCTCCTGGAAGGGTTGGTGGATATCTATATGCCTGACTTGAAGTTTGCCGATCCCCAAGTGGGGGAGGAACTCTCCCAAGCCCCGGACTATTATCAAGTGGCCCAGCAGGCGATCAAGGAGATGCATCGCCAGGTCGGTGATTTAGCGATCAATGGGAAGGGGAGAGCTCAAAAAGGGCTTCTGCTCAGGCATCTAATCCTTCCGGAGGGGCTGGCCGGCACAGAGGAGGCAATGAGGTTCATCTCCCAAGAGATCTCCCCCGACACCTATGTAAACATTATGGACCAATACCGACCTTGTTACAAGGCTAAGGAGACCCCTCCACTTAACCGAAGGATAACAAGGGAAGAATATCAAAAAGCACTCCAGATAGCAAAGGGCTTTGGGCTCCACAGATTTGCAGACTAAAAGCAGCTCCTCTGTAGTACTCCCCCCTGTTCTATCCCAAGTCGGCAAGCCCTTAACCGGGGTGCAAAGGAAATAAGTTCCGTTGGTGAAAGAACCCGGAAGATATTCTGTAGTTGAGGACGCTACAGATTCTTATGGCAAAGATGTTGCCAGTGGAATATATATTTGCAGGTTAGAGGCTAAAACAATTGGCTCAACGATAGCAAAAACCAAAATGAGGAGATGAAATTTTAACTGGGGGGCAGACGAAATGGCTAAGACCCAATTTATAGTTTGGAACGACGAATATAGCGTGAAAAATGAGAAGCTGGACTCACAACATAAGAAAATCTTTGGTATGATAAACGAATTATATGCTGCTATGGAAGAGCGAATAGAGTCACGGGTTTTGCGGGATATATTTGAAGGGTTACTTGAATATGTAAGGACCCACTTCCAGGATGAGGAAAGGATACAGGAAGAATGCAATTATCCGGATTATGATGAGCATAAGGCAGCCCATAAAAGGTTGACAGATGACACTTTGAACCTATTTGAACAATTCAGCAAGCGGGCAGGAACGGATATTGCCTTTGATTTGTTTAATCTGTTAAAGGGTTGGTGGTTAGGCCATATCATTTCTATGGATAAGAAATATGTGCCGTATATTTTGAAGGCGAGGGGGAAATCCGGGAAAACGGACTGACCATCAATCCGGTGCCCACCGGAGAAATGCTATGATGCTCACGGAACTTTTAGCCCAAACCAGTGGCCTTTTATTCTGCATTCAGGTCCTCATGGCCCTTTAATTCCGTTGGCGTCCTCAGGCACCCCCAAAGGAGATCCTCACTGCGACCTTCCAGAATCAATCCGATAGCCTCGCGCAAGTTGGCCTTCGCCTCCTCCATCGTTTCGCCTTGTCCATTCGCACCAGGCACCTCTGAACAAATAGTCCAACATAAAAATCAGCAGCTTTACGGAGGAACGGAGTAAAGCCCACTGGATTGAGTAGTCAGACATTTTTATTCTTTCTGCTGGAGGGCTACGTTAGCTTCCCGCGGGAAAGTCGGTATCGGGATTGGGCCGATGAGCATAGGGGAGGTATCCCCCAGAAACCGCTTGACACCAACTGTCACCAACTGTAAATTATATTCATCCAATCACACAAATTCGGCCTTGTGGCCCGGGAGGTGCTTCCGATGAGTGAAAAACCGAGCGAAGTTCTGACCATCGAAGATTTGTCTGTTTACCTAAAGATACCCAAATCGACCCTCTACAAATTGGTGCGGGAAGGGAAGGTCCCCGGCCAGAAGGTCGGCCGCCACTGGCGCTTCCGCAAGCAGGCCATCGACCGCTGGCTGGAAGACCCCTATGGTAATGAAATGGTCAAAGGATAGCCCTTTGAGGAATACCTGGATGAACCCACCAGGGGAGATGATCCTGGTAAGATGAGGATTGTATTGGAGTGAGAAGACAGTTTTCATGAATCTATCGGAGTTGAAATCGCTTGTCCACGAAGGTGAGACGGAACGTATGGAGTTTAAGCGTTCTACGGGACAGCGTACTAGTGCTGCTAAGACAGTCTGCGCCATGCTAAACGGGCTTGGTGGTTTCGTCGTTTTTGGTGTAACCCACAATGGTGAGCTTGTTGGCCAACAGGTTTCTGCCAAAACACTCGAAGATATTTCTGCAGAACTCCGAAAGATTGAGCCGCCCGCCTTTCCGGACATTGAGACGGTGCATCTAAAAGGCGATCTGGCGGCAATCGTACTGTCAATTCCTGGTGGTAGAGGTCCTTATACCTTCGATGGTCGTCCTTACCTCCGGCACGGCCCAACCACCATCCTCATGCCTCGTGAGGAGTACAATCGGCGGTTGCTGGAACGTCTTCACGCAACCCGGCGCTGGGAGAACGAACCTGTGCCGGATGGTGTCACCATTGATGACTTGGACGCCGAGGAAATCCAAATTACCTTGGACAACGCGATTCGACTTGGACGTCTGGAAGCCACTGACCGACGTGATATTGAGTCAATCCTTCGTGGTCTGGAGCTCATCCATGATGACAAGCTACTCAACGCCGCCGTAGCCCTCTATGGAAAGGCAAACCGCCTCAAGCCCCTCTACCCCCAACTGGAAATTCGTCTTGCCCGATTCCGGGGCAGAAATCGCCTGGCGGACTTTACTGATAACCGACAGTACTGGGGGCATGCCTTTTCCCTCCTTCGCCGGGCTGAATCCTTCCTGATGGACCACGTGCCCATCGCCGGTCGAGTCGTGCCCGGCAAGATGGTGCGCGAAGACCAACCCTGGTACCCGCCGCGTGCTACACGCGAAGCGATAGCAAATGCTATCTGCCATCGCGACTACACAACTCCGGGCGGGGCTGTGGCTGTTGCCATGTACGACGACCACCTGGAAATCACCAATCCAGGCACTTTTCATTTCGGCATTACCCCAGAGAAACTGGCTCAGCCCCACGAGTCCAAACCCTGGAATCCAATTATTGCCAACGTGTTCTACCGAGCTGGCATCATTGAGCGCTGGGGCTCCGGCACCCTGAATATCCTCGACTGGTGCAGGGAGAATGGGAACCCTCCACCCACTTGGCAGGAGCAAGCGGGCTCTGTCTATGTGACCTTTTGGCCTGCGATCTTACCCGACAAGGCGGAGGTCGCCGGGGAAATTGGTCCCAAGTCTGTCCCAAGTCTGTCCCAAGTCTGTCCCAAGTCTGTCCCAAGCGACATCTTTATTCCCCTGCTTGAAATCGCAAGTAATCCTGTACCGATAGAGATCTTGATGAAGGTCGCGGAACAGACAAACAGGACCCGGTTCCGCAAAACCATCTTACGTCCACTTCTGGATGCCGGTCTCATCGAGATGACCGTCCCCGACAAGCCACGGAGCAGCAAGCAGAAGTACCGGTTGACGGAGAAAGCGCGCAAGTTCCTATTGGGAATCGAAGGAGATGGTGAATGACCAAGTTAGTGTCGGGTCGCGAGTCGATAAGACCCGAGACCTGAGCGGACTGAAGATGGCACGGATAGAGAAATTTGAAGACATTGACGCCTGGCAGAAAGCGCGGGCGCTTTCCAAGGCCATTTACAGCGTAACTGGCAACGGGGCATTCTCTCATGACTTTGGCCTTCGTGATCAGATAAGACGTGCTGCTGTCTCCATCATGTCAAACATAGCCGAGGGCTTTGACCGGGGTAGTAACCGGGAATTTACCCAGTTCCTCTATATCGCCAAGGGGTCAACAGCGGAAGTCCAAGCGCAGCTTTACGAGCAGATGGCCGAGGTAGAAGAACTCGATGCGGTAATTCGCCAGAACCTGGAAAGGTTAGGTTATGGTCAATAAGATGGATGGGTTAGATTTCAGATCTTTGGTGAGTGCAATTCACCAAACGCATGAACACCTTGCTGCACGGGCAGGCAGAGCAGTCAATGTCAGTCTTACTATGCGCAATTGGTTGATTGGGGCATATATCCATGAATACGAGTTGCACGGAATTGATCGAGCGAAATATGGAGACAAATTGTTCGTTGAATTGGCACGGCGTCTTGCTGATCTCAAAGTCAGCAATTGCAACCGTCGCCAGCTATACCGTTACCTCCGTTTTTACCGTTTGTACCCGGAGATTGTGGGGACACTGTCCCCACAATTGCGGAAGCAATTGCCCTTTGACTTGCAAGACAGTGTGGCCAAGACCCTGGAGCCAAAGAAAGTGGGAACAGCATCCCCACAATTGAGGATTCCACCGGATAAACTCATCCAACGGCTGTCGTACAGCCATCTGGAGCAGATAATTGACCTCGACGAGGATTTTAAGCGGGTTTTCTATACGATCGAATGTATTCGGGGCAACTGGTCGGTAAGGGAGCTGAAACGCCAGATCGCGAGCCTCTATTACGAACGGTCGGGTCTTTCTCGAGATAAAGAGAAACTCGCCGAACTCGTCCAATCCGGCGCAGAACAAGCCGAACCGAAACTTGTTATACGCGATCCTTATGTCTTTGAATTCCTGGGGCTGAAACCTGCTGAAGTAATGAGCGAATCCGATTTGGAGGATCAACTGCTCGACAGGCTCCAGGAGTTCTTGCTGGAACTGGGGCATGGATTCTGCTTTGAGGCCAGACAGAAGCGCGTACTTATCGGCGATACCTACAATTTTATAGATTTGGTTTTCTACCATCGAATCCTGAAGTGTCATGTCCTGATCGAGCTCAAGGTGGATGCGTTTACTCACGAATACATTGGCCAGCTTAATACCTATGTGAGCTGGTTCAAAAAGAATATGATGAGGGAGGGAGACAATCAGCCTATAGGAATTCTGCTCTGCACTCAAAAGGATCACACGCTTGTGGAATACGCCCTGGCGGGTATGGACAATAATCTCTTTGTCTCCAGTACCAGCTTGAACTCCCCAAAAAGGAAGAGATACAGAGGTTTTTGGAAGAAAAGATACGGGAGATAGGAGAGTGAAGGGGCTGATTAGAATTATGAAAGTTGAAGAACTCGATGCCTCGCCGGTCTGCCCGCACTGCAGCTTCCGGCCCAGCACGGAGGCACCTGCAGCGACCATGTTCGACCACCTGGACACGGAGCTGGACAAGCTCCTCGACGACTGGACCCAGACGCTGCTGGCCAACCTGGAGGACCCGACCACCCGCGGCAACCTCGACCTGCACAAGCCCGAGCCCAGGAAGCTGGTGGACGCCTTCCTCAAAGAACGCAAGCTGCCCGACGAGCTGGGCCAGGATTTCATTCACGCCCTGCAGAAGGTGCTCTCCGGGCTGGTTAAGGTCGCGGTGAAAACCGAGGATCTGCGCGCAGCCCTTCTCAAGGGCGGCTCACCGGCGACGCCGGCGGAGATGAAGAAACGCTTTGAGGAATACCTGGATGAACTCACCAAGGGCCATGAGCCCGACAAAGTCCGAATCGTACTGGAGTAGAAATGAGGAATCTTTCTGAAATAAGAGAACTCCTTGATGAGTTTGACCATCAGCCCGCTAATGCGTTGGAAGACCAGTATCTCGACTTCAAGGAGTGGAATACTCGCAGCAGGAAGGATGCTGTCGCCTTGGTCATTGAGATGGCTATTTGCATGGCCAACGGCGGCGGCGGAACGGTGGTCTTCGGTGTCAATGACAAGGTGGTAGGACGATCCAACGCCATACGGGGTGTGCCACCAGAGGTCGATATCAATCGACTGAAAAAGGCGGTCTATGACTCCACGGACCCCAAGCTGACTCCTGTATTCCAGGAGCTTCCGGTCCCGGAAAGGACAAAGCGGCTCATCGTCATGCAGATATATCCGGGCCTTCCGCCTTATACCGACACTTCTGGCAAGGGAAAGATTCGTGTAGGCAAAGACTGTCAGCCGCTTACCGGAACACTGCGCCGGCGGATCATGGTGGAAACGGGAGAAACCGACTTCACAGCAGCCGAAATCCCTGGCCGACCTGAGTCGTGAGAAGGCGGCTTTTGTTTCAGGGATCGGTCGGGGGGCCCGTTGGCAGTACAACGAGGGCAGTGACAATGGATAAAGAAATGGTGAGAATCCATTCTTTGTGCCATTACGCGGCATAAATGGCGCGGGAAATGGCGCTGCGCCATTCCTCCGCCCATTAGCGTTCATTCAATGCATATTTCAATGCGTGGTGCGCATTGAGGGACAAGCTGATATGCCAAAGAGAAGCGAAAACCAAAACCTGTTCAATCTGGAGACGCCCGCCAAGCCGCAAGGTCTGGTGGAATGCCTCGGGATGACCTTTGAAAACGACGAGCGCGACGGGAGCACTTCCTCGGCATTTTATGAGAAGGCATTCAAGTATTCGAGGGGGATGGGGAGGAGGCATAGATGACATCAATGCCCCCCGAGCAAGAAGCTCGCCTTCAGATCGACACCCAACTCACTCAGTCAGGCTGGGTTGTCCAGGACATGGCTGATCTGAATCTCTCGGCAGGCCGTGGCGTAGCGGTGCGCGAGTTCAATCTTGATAAGGGGCACGGTCGTGCCGATTACCTGCTCTTTGTTGACGGCAAGGCCGTTGGTGTGGTCGAGGCCAAGAAAGTTGGGTTCCCTCTCACAGGAGTAGAGGTACAGGCCGAGAAGTACTCTGACGGCCTGCCCACAGAACTCGACACCCCGTATCGACCGTTGCCCTTCTGCTACATCAGCACCGGTGTCGAAACCAGATTCACCAATTACTTGGATCCTCAACCACGAAGTCGTCACGTTTTTCAATTTCATCGACCTGAAACAATAGCGGAGTGGCTTGCTGCGGACTCCATGAGCGAGTGGGTTTCGGAATTCTCCAATTTATTGAAAGTGGCGGAAAAGCCGAGTACTTACGGATCAAGACCATCAACCTTGCGTAGTCGCATTCAGAACATGCCTCCCTTACAGCAAGGTTTCCTCTATCCCAATCAAGTCCGTGCGGTGCTGAACCTGGAACGTTCGCTCAAGGAGAACCGCCCGCGCGCCCTCATACAAATGGCAACCGGTTCCGGCAAGACCATCATGGCGATTACTGCTATTTACCGTCTCATCAAGTATGCGGGGGCACGGCGTGTACTTTTCCTGGTCGACCGCAGCAATTTGGGGGAACAGGCGGAGAAAGAGTTTCAAGGCTTCCGCTCCCCCGATGACAACAGGAAGTTCACCGAGCTTTACAACGTACAGCGGCTCACATCGAACACCATCGGCGATTCGAGCAAGGTAGTGATTTCCACCATCCAGCGGCTCTACTCCATGCTAAAGGGCGAACCGGATTACGACCCGGAGCGAGACGAACTCTCGGCCTTCGAGCAGGAAGACGACCTCGGCAAAGAACCTTTTCCGGTGGTCTATAACCGGGCCATCCCACCCGAGTACTTCGACTTCATCATCATCGACGAGTGCCATCGCTCCATCTACTCGCTCTGGCGGCAGGTGCTTGAGTACTTCGACGCCTTCCTGATTGGCCTCACCGCCACGCCGGCCAAACACACCTACGGTTTCTTCAACCAGAACCTGGTCATGGAGTACGGCCACGAAGAGGCCGTGGCCGACGGCGTGAACGTGGACTTTGAGATCTACCGGATCCGGACCCGCATTACCGAGAAGGGCGCGGTCATCGAGGCCGAAGACGGTACCATGATCGGCCTGCGGAACCGCCTGACCCGCGAGGTACGCTGGCAGCAACCCGACGAGGATATCTCCTACACGGCCAAGGACCTCGACCGCAGTGTGGTGGCCAAGGACCAGATTCGGCTGATAGTTCGCACCTTCAAGGAGAAACTCTTTACAGAAATCTTCCCCGGCCGGAAGGAAGTGCCGAAAACCTTGATTTTCGCCAAGGACGATTCCCACGCCGAGGACATCGTGGAGATCGTGCGTGAGGAGTTCGCCCGCGGCAACGCTTTCTGCCAGAAAATCACCTACAAGACCACCGGCAAGAAGCCTCAGGACCTGATCCAGGAGTTCCGCAACAGTTACGACCCTCGCATCGCGGTTACCGTGGACATGATTGCCACCGGCACGGACATCAAGCCGGTGGAGATAGTGATGTTCATGCGCTCGGTTAAGAGCAGGGTGTTCTTCGAGCAGATGAAGGGCCGAGGCGTGCGGGTCATCGACCCGACCGACCTCAAGGCAGTCACGCCCGACGCAGCCAACAAAACACACTTCGTCCTCGTGGACTGCGTCGGAATCGTCGAGACCCCGCTTGCCGATACCCAACCCCTTGAGCGCAAGAAGAGCGTATCCTTCAAGAAACTCCTGGAGCACGTGGCCGCGGGCGGAACGCATCCCGATTATCTCTCCTCGCTCGCTAGCCGCCTGGCGCGGTTGGACAAGCAATGCGGCCCCAAGGAATACGAGCGCATCGCCAAGGTGGCCGAAGGGCACACCCTGGGTTCTCTCGCCCGGTCCATCGTCACCGCCCTTGACCCGGACGAGGCGATACAGGCCGCGAGGGAAAAGCACGGCTTGAAAGCGGACGAAAAGCCCACAGAGGAACAGGTCCAGGCGGCGCAAAAGAAACTCCTGGCCGAGGCGGTCAAACCCCTAGCCACGAATCCCAAGCTTCGCTCCACGCTTATCGAGGTCAAGCGCATCGTGGAGCAGATAATCGACGAAGTTAGCCGGGACGAACTCACCTTCTCGGGCTTCGACGAGGAAGCAAAGGAAAAGGCCCGCGCACTGGTACGGTCCTTCGAACAGTTCTTGATAGAACACCGCGACGAGATAGATGCGCTCCAGTTCTTCTACTCCAGGCCCTACAAGGAACGCCTGCGATACAAGGACATCAAGGCCCTGCACGAGGCCATCAGCGCTCCGCCCCGGCGCTGGACCGAGGAGCGGTTGTGGAAGGCCTACGAGATACTTGAGAAGAACAAGGTCCGAGGCGCCAGCGCCGAGCGCAGGTTGACCGACATCGTCTCGCTTGTGCGCTATGCCCTACGGCAGGAAGACGAACTCGTGCCCTTTGCCGACAAGGTGCGCGAGCGTTTCGAGAACTGGATGGCGCAGCAGGAGGACAGGGGCCGGGTATTCACCGACGAGCAGCGCCGCTGGCTTGAGATGATCCGCGACCACGTGGCCCAGAGCCTGGAAATCAACATGGAAGACTTCGACCTGACTCCTTTCGCCGAGCGCGGCGGCCTGGGCAAGGCAGTGCAGGTGTTCGGAACCGACTTAAAACCCCTGATTGAGGAACTGAATGAGGTGCTGGCAGCATGAGTAGAAAGAAAACGGAAACAAAGCCGGCAAACATAACAGAGTTTGACAACCTTGTCGGCGGCATAGAAAAACTGCTCGAGGCGGCCAGGCGCACGGCGACCCGGTCGATCAACGCGATCATGACCGCGACCTACTGGGAGATCGGGCGGCGTATCGTAGAGTTCGAGCAGGGTGGACAAGAAAGAGCCCCGTACGGTGAGGAACTGCTCAAGCGCCTTTCTAAAGAACTCATCGCGCGTTTCGGCAGGGGGTTCTCCCGGCACAACCTGGCGCGATTCAGAAGCTTCTACCTCCTGTTTCCTCCTGAACAAATTCGAGCGACACTGTCGAGCAAATCCACAGGCGATGCTGGGAAAGGAAAACGAGCGACAGTGTCGCTCAATTCCGCAACAGCGTTGCGGAAATCTGATAGGCAAGACCTGTCAATCGATATCACCAAGCTGGCCCAGGCCTTTCCCTTACCATGGTCTCACTACGTATTGCTCATCCGCCTTCGCTCGGAGGAGGCCATTCGATTCTATCACGCCGAGGCGCTCCGGGGCGGCTGGTCGGTGCGACAGCTCAAGCGGCAAATCGACTCGCAGTTCTACGAGCGCACCGCCTTGTCGAAGAACAAGGCAGCTATGCTGAAAAAGGGCCGAGAGAGGACGGAGGCCGATATTGTCAGTGCCGAGGAAGAAATCAAGGACCCCCTGGTTCTCGAATTCCTCGATCTGAAAGATGAATACTCTGAAAGCGATCTGGAAGAAGCTCTCATCCGGCATCTGGAGACATTCCTGCTGGAACTGGGAGGAGATTTTGCATTCGTGGGGCGCCAGCGACGCCTCCGCATCGACGACGAGTGGTATCGGATAGACCTTGTTTTCTTTCACCGCCGTCTACGCTGCCTTGTGATTATCGACCTGAAGCTGGGCCGCTTCACCCATGCCGACGCTGGTCAGATGAACGTATACCTGAACTACGCGAAAGAGCATTGGACCCGTGAGGACGAGAACCCTCCTGTCGGGATCATCCTCTGCTCGGACAAGGGCAAATCGCTGGTGCGGTACGCCACAGAAGGTCTGGAAAACAAGATGCTCGTTAGCAAGTATCTGACTGCCCTTCCCGACGAAAAACTCCTTGCTGCCGAGATCGAAAAAACGCGCAGAGAGCTGGAGAGAAGGGGGAGGGTATGAGCATGTGTATTGAAAAGTTGAACGAGGTGCTGGTGGGATGAGTAGACGACTTCCGAGAGGGTGGGTTAGTACCACGATCGGTGAGCTCCTAGGGAAGCTCCAATATGGCCTAACAACGAGTGCTACCCATGATACAGAAGGGCCACGATTTCTTCGGATAACCGACATACATGATGGTTTAATCAACTGGGATACCGTTCCGAGTTGTGAACTGACAACTGACGACTTTGAAAAATACAAACTCAATGACGGCGACATTGTATTTGCTCGAACTGGCTCAATTGAGAAAGCCTGCATGATTCGCCGTCCTCCTGCTGCTGTTTTTGCTTCATATCTGATTCGAGGGAAACCACCTCTCAGGGAAATCAGTCACTGGCTACACTATTTCGTGAACTCTCATGCGTACCGGAAGCAGGCATGGGCACTAAGTGCTGGGATTGGCCGAGCGAATCTCAACGCAAGGAATCTCAGCACGATTACTTTATTACTTCCTCCCCTCCCTGAACAACGCCGCATCGTCGAGGCAATTGAGAGTTACCTTTCCCGGCTGGATGCGGCCATTGCCGCGCTGGAGCGGGTCAAGAAGAACCTCGAGCGCTACCGCAAGAGCGTCCTCAAGGCCGCAGTCGAGGGCCGCCTGGTGCCCACTGAAGCAGAACTCGCCCGTAAGGAAGGACGAGATTACGAGCCCGCCTCGGTGCTGCTCGAACGCATTCTGAAAGAGCGCCGTAAGCGCTGGGAAGAGGCCGAGTGGAAGAAGATCGTCGAAAAAGCGAAGCAAAAGGCCGCCAAGGAGCGCCGCAAGAAGGCCGGCAAGCCGCTCAAGCGCGGCGAAAAACTCACCCCCGAGGAATGGCAGAACATCCCCGAAAAGGAGTACCGCCGCTTCCTCCCCAGGAACGACAAGTGGAAGGAGAAGTACAAGGAACCCGCTCCGCCAAATACCGACGGCCTCCCCGAACTCCCGGAAGGCTGGTGCTGGGCGAGCCCCGGCCAGTTCTTCGCTTGGTCGAGTGGTAGTTTTCTCCCCCAAAAAAGCCACGAGAAGGGGGATGTCCCTGTCTATGGAGGTAATGGCATAACTGGATATCATAATGTTGCACTCATAAACACCCCCACTCTAGTGATAGGGAGGGTCGGAGCACATTGCGGGAACGTGCATTTAACCACAGGTCCTGCCTGGATAACGGATAACGCAATTTACGCCGTTTACTGTCCGCCTTCAGTACATCTGGGCTATTGGCGTATGGTCATGAGTTTAAAGAATCTGAATGCCAACGCTGGGGGAACAGGACAGCCGTACGTGAACCAAAGGCATCTCAATGAATTAGTCGTTCCTCTTCCTCCCTTATCTGAACAGATTCGAATCGTGGAAGAGGTCGAAAAACTGTTGTCCGTCGAGGACAGTGTAACAAATGAGGTGGCAACTCAAGAACACCGTGCGCACCGCCTCCGCCAATCTATCCTCAAGTGGGCCTTCGAGGGCAAACTGGTGGACCAGGATCCAAGCGACCTGCCTGCGCCGCGGCCGGGAAAGTGGTTCGTATATGCGCTGGAATGTGACGACGGCAGTATCTACATCGGTCAAACGGAAAACGTCGAAGAACGCTGGAAGTTGCATGCGAGCGGCAGAGGGGCCGAGTGGACGAGAAGGCATCCTCCGGTGAAACTTATTCATTGGAAGGAGTTCGACTCGCTCGAAGACGCCGTAAAAAGGGAAAAGGAGTTGAAGACGGGCTTCGGCCTTAAATGGTTGAAGCGCGAGTACGCTGCCGGCCGGACGCGGCAGGCAGGCGAACCCGCAAGCATACTGCTCGAACGCATCAGGGCAGAGCGGGAGTTAATGACCTGCGCATCCAACAATCCAAGAAAAAAACACAAGGAGCCGTAATCATGATAAAAGAACTCATCATATCAAACTACCGAAGTCTCGGTCCCAATGTTCGGATTCAACTTGGACGATTGTCGATTCTTGTCGGACCAAATGGCTCAGGCAAGTCAAACGTTTTAGATGCACTCTCTTTTGTCCGTGACGCAGTTACATTAGGACTGCCAGCCGCTGTCACTCACCGGAACGGAATTGACAGCGTACGCCGACGCAGCCATGGTCGTCCTTTTGATGTACATATCGAGTTACGACTCTCCCTCAACTCCGCCCCTGCCAAATACGCTTTTACTCTCACAGGAGACAGACTTGAGGAGTACAGGGTCAAAATGGAGGTTGCAGTTGTCCAACAGGAAGAAACAGTTTATGAGTTTCAGCGCCAGGGCAATAACTGGAGTGGACCAGAGGGAATAACTCCACGCATGGACGAACAATCACTTGCATTGACCGCGTTAGGTGGAACTAAGCAGTTCAAGCCATTGGTAGATTTTTTGTCTGTTATAACTGTCTATTCAATTTTTCCAGACACGCTTCGCATTCCCCAGCGGTTTGACACGGCTCGTCCTATGAAGAGACATGGGGAAAATTGGATATCAATTCTACGGGAACTCATCAAGGATAGAGAGGCGAAGGAGGATCTTGTCGCTGGCTTAAAAAAATTAACTGGAGATATCGAAGATGTTCAGGTGACCAGTGCAGCAGGTCATCTGATTGCGGAATTCAAACAGCAAGTCAGGGCACGCAAGGGGAAGCGTTGGTTTGAAGCAGCCCAGCAGTCAGACGGGACACTCCGCGTTGCTGGTCTTCTTACTGCCCTTTTACAAAAACCTTCGCTACCAGTCATCGGTGTAGAAGAACCCGAACTTACAGTACACCCTGGTGCTCTTCCTATGCTTTACGACTATCTACGACAAGCCAGTGAGGTTTCTCAGGTCATTGTCACAACCCACAGCCCAATCATTCTTGATGTTGCCGATCTTAAAAGGGATGTGATTTTTGTGGTTAAGCGGGTGAGTGGCAAAACCGATGTCAGGAAGGTAACCCCAAAGCAATTGGAGCCGGTTCGGAAGAGTCTTTTACGTCTCAGCGAGCTTTTTGTATCAGGCGATCTTCAACTCTCTCTCTTTGACAACTCTAAGGAAGAATGAAAGTGACCAAAGGTTATATTCTTGTAGAAGGGCATGGGGATGTAGACGCTATACACAATCTTGTCGTGCGGCTAAGTTATAAAAAACTGAAGCTTTCTTTAGCTTGGGCTAAACCACGGCGTTGGCTCAATCTCCACCAGTGGGAGGCGCAAACGCGCGGTGGTGTAAGGGCGGGCGTTGAATTTGTCCGTACAAAAGACGATGCAGGGGCGTTGCTGATCTTAAGGGATGAGGATGATAAATGTCCTAGGGAGCTGGCACCGCAAATCGCAGGGCAGCTCCGCACACTCAATTTGCCGTTTCCCACGGCTTATATTCTGCTACATCCCGAATACGAGGTGCTTTTTCTTCCCTGCCTCAGCAGGATGGGCTTTCCACCGTGGGACAAAGTCTCTTGGGAAGAACGGCGGGGTATAAAGGAATGGCTTTCGAAGCAATTACCTCCAGGACGTTCATACAAACCTACGATTGATCAGTTACCTATGACGCGAAAAATCGATTTCCCGACTCTGCAAAGGGCGGATGTTCCTTGTTTTGGTTCTTTGGAAAGGGCGCTTATTTTTCTTAATCAAAACATTGGCAATCAAGGAGAAGTTTACCCATGACAAACGACACCGACCGCCTCGTCAAAAAGCTCTGGTCCTACTGCAACGTCCTTCGTGACGACGGCTTGAGCTATCAGGATTACCTGGAACAACTCACATTCCTGCTGTTCCTCAAGATGGCCGACGAGCGCGTGGAGATGATGGGCGGGGAACATCCGGTGCCCGAGGGCTATCGCTGGAGCGACCTTGCTAAGCCGGGTATGGTAGGCACCAGGCTCGATGAACACTACCGCAAAACGCTCCGTCACCTGGGCCAGCAGAAAGGAATGCTCGGCCTCATCTTCGGCAAAGCACAAAACAAGATCCAGGACCCGGCCAAACTGCGCCAACTCATCGTGGAGTTGATCGGCAAGGAAACATGGCTGGCCCTGGACGCCGACGTCAAAGGTGATGCTTACGAAGGACTGTTGGAGCGGAACGCCCAGGACATAAAATCCGGCGCGGGACAATACTTTACCCCGCGGCCGCTCATTGATGCAATCGTCGACTGCATCCAGCCCCAGCCCGGCGAGGTGATCTGCGACCCGGCCTGCGGGACCGGCGGTTTTCTGCTCTCAGCTTACAACTACATAGCAAGAAACTTCAAGCTGGATCGTGACCAGAAAAAACACCTGCGATATGATGCGCTCCGTGGCGTGGAACTGGTGGAAGGCGTAGCCCGCCTGTGTGCCATGAACCTCTACCTGCACGGGATCGGACCTGCCGACGGCGAACACGATCCGCCCATCCGGGTGGACGACAGCCTGCGCAGCGAACCGTCCGAACATTACCAGGTGGTGGTGACCAATCCCCCCTTTGGTAAGAAGTCGAGCATTACCGTTGTCAACGGGGAGGGCAAACTCGACAAGCACGCTGTGGCTTATTCTCGACCAGATTTTTGGGTAACTACAACCAACAAGCAACTCAACTTTGTGCAGCATGTAAAGAGCCTTCTTGAGATAAACGGCCGGGCCGCGGTGGTCGTACCCGATAACGTGCTGTTCGAGGGCGGCGCCGGCGAAACAGTGCGCCGGAAGCTCATGTACGAATGTGAGTTACACACCGTGCTCAGACTGCCTACGGGAATCTTCTATGCCCAGGGCGTCAAGGCTAACGTGTTGTTCTTTGACCGCAAGCCAGCAAGCGCCAAGCCCTGGACCAAGGCGGTCTGGTTCTACGACCTTCGCACCAACATGCACTTTACCCTCAAGCAGAACCGCATGACGCGGGCGGACCTTGACGAGTTCGTGGCCTGTTACAAGCCGGGCGAACGGCACAAGCGCAGGCCCACCTGGTCCGAGAAGAACCCCAACGGACGCTGGCGTAGATTCACTTACGAGGAAATCGTAAGCCGGGACAAGGCTAGTCTTGACATCTTCTGGCTGCGTGACGAGAGTCTGGAAGATTCGTCCGACCTGCCCGATCCCCACATCATCGCAGCCGAGATCGCCGAAGACCTTGAGTCGGCACTGGACCAGATCCGCGACGTGCTGGCCGACCTGGAAGAGCGAGCCGAGATTGTGAAGGAGTTGGAACCGTGAGAGTCTGGCAGGTCAAGATAGAACGGTCCCGAGGAATCAATGAACTGGAATGGAAAAGATAAAGGTCAGACAACTTTTCCGACGGGAACAACGCGTCCAGTAAATATTCTCTCGGGAGGAGAAGGTTTTCTTATTTCTCTCTCATTGGCTTTAGGTCTCGCAGATGTAGTTTATGCCGGAGGCATAAAGCTGGATACGATATCATCGATGAAGGATCCGGTAGTCTTGACCCTGAGTCAGCTCTCGGTAATGAAGAGAAAGCCCTTGAACATCACGAGAGAGAAGCGGCTCATCTGGTCGCGGTTTCCGGGCGGCTCGATGTGCTGCGGCACGGCCTTGACCAGGATTTGATCATGCTCCGCACGGAAAGCCTGCCTCGGCGCAGGCAGGGAGGCGGATCATGACGCTCCGTCTACGGGCTAAGGAATCTGAGGTGACCTTGACTTGAATAACTGCTGGGATGCGGATGGTGCAAACCCTTGCGTTCTCACAGCGGCTTCTGGATGGACCACGTCAAGTGCTACTCCAAGAGCCGCCGAACCCCCCGATTTACTGGTACCTAGGGAAGTTGGAGCTTGTTGGGAAAGGCCGTGGCGCGTATTATCAAAAACGATAAACACGGACACACGTTTAATCGTGTTTTTCCGTGTTTTTGGAACTATCCAGGAGCAAACGGATAATGGCGGATAAGGTGGTTACTGAATATCTCATCAGCTTGATCGCCAAGCAGGTCGCCGACAATGGTCTCCTTGTTTGGTACAACCCCACAGCACACCGTGAAATAAAACTTGCTTATTTTCCTAAAATGAGTTATTTTCTTGTTCAGGAAAATGGATAAAATCAGGAAAATACCGACAAAGAAGGAAATGCTCGAAGAGTTGCGGAGAGGCAAAATCCTTCTGCCTCCGCTATCCTTTCGCTTTTTGGAAAGCGAGCCCAGAGTAACCAAAAACCGCCGTCTCGACGCGCTGGTTGAGGCCTCATGGCATGGAAACGTAGCAAAGTTTGCGGTCGAATGCAAGGCCCTCTCCACACCAAAGGCTTTCCAGGATGGTCTCAACCTGTTGAAATCATTAGCCCTTCCAAATGACTGCCTGCCAATGCTGTTCTTGCCCTTTCTGAGTGAAAATCGATTACAGGAACTGGAACGAGAAGGGATCAGCGGTATCGACCTCTGCGGCAACGGCGTGGTGATTGTGCCGGGTATCTTTGCCGTGCTCCGTGGCGGTGGAAAGAACCGTTTCTCCTCATCCACTCCAATCAAGAACATCTATCGGAAAAACAGTTCGATGGTTGGAAGGGTCTTTTTCGTCAATCCCGTCTTTAATGCTGTTCAAGAGATTCGTTCGGAGATTAACCAACGAAACATGCTGGTGAACCGGTGGGATAAGAAGCCCATGAGCCTTTCAACAGTATCGAAAGCGTTGAGGACCTTGGAGGAGGACCTGATCGTTGAACGCAGGGGCACAATTCGGTTGCTCCAGCCCGCAAAGCTTTTGAAAAAATTGAGTGATAACTATGTCACACCAACTGTAACGGCACGTGTGCGTCTTAAGATTTCTGAACCAACCGAAAATATTCTGAAATTATTGTTGGAATTATCGCAAAAATTGGATTTTCCCTTTGTAGCTACAGGTATATCTTCGGTTGGGCGATATGCTGTGATGCAGCGAGGAGATGTGTTATCCGTTTACAGTCCGCGTTTGGGGGAGTTGCTGGAGCGGCTGCCCGGAAATCAAACGGATAGATTTCCAAACCTTGAACTGGTTGAGACGGAAGATGAAGCAGTTTACTTTGATGCCCGACAGGAGGGGAATTTCTGGTGGGCCTCCCCGGTGCAGGTGTATCTGGAGCTGATGGCCGGTGACAAGCGTGACCAAGAAACCGCCGAACAGGTGAAATCGTTACTTTTGAAGGACCTTAAGCCGGCACAGCAATGATCACGATACCCGACCTGCAAACGGCGCTCCTCGATCTGCTTCGTGAAGTGAAGGGCACAGACGTTAAACTCATCATCGGCGGGGGCTTTGGCATTTATTTAAAGACAGCCCATGTACACAGACTAGGGGTAAGAACCCTTTTGCAGGAATGGCCTGAGCCGCGCTCCACCAACGACCTCGACCTGTTTCTGCGGCCGGAATTACTCATCGAACCTGTGAAATTGAAACCCCTGGCAGAAGCCCTCGACAAGCTGGGCTACCAGACAGTCCCCGGGGCAGAGAAATACCAGTTTGTGAAACCAGGGCCGGATGGTACAGAGGCTGGCAGCATCAAGATAGACATCCTTACCGGCCCGCAAAACCGCTTTGAAGGCACCCGGGTGAAGGCAGATGACCGCCGTGCCCGACCCAAACCCTCCGTCGGCATTCACGCCCATCCTGTGGACGAAGCGCCGACATTGGAGGAGGGGCTGTTGCCTATATGGCTTAATGGAAAACTCAGCTCAGGCGAGTCCTGGCAAGCTGAGGTATCCCTGCCACATCCGTACACGTTTTTGATGATGAAGCTATTCGCATTCAGTGACCGGCTCGACGATACTGACAAGGAATTCAGCCGGTACCATGCACTGGATATGTACACCATCTTGGCGACTACGATGGAGAGTGAATGGGACCAAGCCATCCAATTCCGCGATCAATATGCTGATGAACCCTACGTTATGAAGGCGAGGCGCCTGATCGCGAGGTATTTTTCCGCCCTTGACCGTCCGGGCATCATCCGATTGCGGGAAAGCCATTATTATCGACCCGAACTGCAGCTCGATGAATTTATCTCCGCCTTGCAGGAGATATTTCCAGCAAAGGCCGAAACAAATGCTGAAGGAAACTGAGCGATGGGTATCGCTTTGGAATACGTTCGCCAAACAAGTCGCCGACAATTGGCCTCGTTGTCTGGCACGACCCGGACGGCACCTATTCCGAGGCGGTCGAGGGATTGGAAGTCCTAGACGGATGAGTGGCTTGACCTCCTTATCGGTCTTGAGCCTCAGAACTTCGACCGTAGAGGAATGTGGAAGGAATCATAAGGTCTACTGAACAGTATCGAGCGATGAGAATAATGCAGCCGTCTCCCAGATATACCCACTCTGGCCCCCCCATGAAGACAAGTCAGGATCGTGGCAGGGTCACCTTGACTTGAATAACTGTTAGGATGCGGATGGTGCGAACCCCTGCACTAACCACAACTGCAAAATAGGCTTTGCCTCCTCAAAAATGGGAATGTGCACCCGCTGTGGAGGGCAGGCATTCATCTCCCTCTCCTGGACAGGGCTAACTAAGGCCCTGTCCCTACAGCAAGAGTTGAATAAAGCATTTTCGGTGAGGTAAATGGTAGCTGTCTTCAGCCTGTTAACCATTATCGTCCTCTCCATCGTGGTGGTGAGGATTGGGGCCATCGCCCTCGAGCTCACCGGCCTCTCCCCAGAGGTGGCCGTCTTCCAGGCCCAGTCTGCCTTTTCCGGCGTGGGGTTCACCACCACGGAGTCGGAGTCCATAGTCACCCATCCCGTGCGCAGAAGGATAATCCGGTTGTTGATCCTTTTGGGAGGCGCCGGGATAACCTCCTCCATCGCCACCCTGGTCCTCACCTTCATTGGGCAAAGCGGGAGGAACATCCTCATCAGGGGAGAGATCCTCTTTGCCGGCCTTGTGGTCATCTTCCTCTCCGCCCGCTCCAGGTTCATCTATCGGATAATGAAAAGGGTAATCACCAGGGCCTTGACCAAATGGGCGGCGGTGCGGATCTATGACTACGAACAGATGCTGGGTCTAAGCAAGGGCTATACCATATCCCGCATCACGGTTAGGGGGGATAGTTGGTTGCGCGATAGGAAGTTGCGGGATTTGAGGCTGGAACTGGAAGGGATGCTCATCTTGGCCATCTATCGCCAGGTGGAAGGGGAGGAGAAGTTCATTGGAGCCCCGGGAGGGGATACCCTCATCAGGGCGGGAGATGTGCTCATCTGTTATTCCCGTGAAGAGGTAAGCAAGGCCCTCTCCCAGAGATGCAAGGGTTATCAAGGGGACAGAAACCATGAGCAGATGGTGAAGGAGGAGGAGAAACACGCCAAGATCAGGGAAATAGGCGGAGGTTATGACTGATCTCCGGAATTAAAGCAGATCATTATAGAGCCTCTCTGTGGACTCGGCGAGCCTATCCAGGCTGAACTCCTCTTCGACCCTCCTCCTTGCCCGGCGGCCCAATTCCCTCCTTAGCTCCGGCTCTTGGAGGAGCTTAAGGATTGCCCTGGATAAAGCCTGCGGATCGGCCGGGGGGACGATTATCCCCTCTAAGCCATCGGTGACCAGCTCTGGGATGGAGTTCACCTGGGTCCCCACCACTGGCTTTCCCATAGCCATAAACTCTAAGGCCACCCGACAGATGGTCTCCGAGCCCGTAGAGGCCACCACACCAAGATCAAGGGCGGAGAGCAAGGCCCTTATATCCTCCTGATGAGGAAGAAAGATAAACCGATCAAGGATCCCCAGCCTTTGGGCCAACTTCTTTAACCCTCCAGACCTCACCTGTGCCTCCTCCCCAGCGATGAGGAACTTCGCCTGAGGCTCCCTCCTAGCCACCAGGGAGGCCGCCTCAATGAAGAACCTATGGCCTTTTACCGGGGAGAGCCTGCCCACCATCCCCACCAGAGCTATGGAGCCATCTACCCCCAATGACCTCTTGGCCTCTAAGGGATTAATCCGGGGCCGGAAGTATTCCGTGTCCACCCCAGGGGGGATAACCGCGACCCTCCCCTCTGGCAAGCCCATCTTCAGGAGGGGTGGCTTGAGCGAGGAGCAGGTGACGATGACCTTGTCGGTGAGCCGACGATGGAGCAGGAGGCTGAGGGGATGAACCAGGGGGGGGCGGCGATCACCCCTCGTCCTCACCAGGGGAACGGAATGGAAACCGCGCAGCCAGGAGGCATAGCTATGTCCTTCCCCCCGATGGGCGTTCACCAGGTCGATCGCTCCTCCTCTCAGCAGGGAGCGGAGTTGCAGAAGGTTTAAGACTGCCCGCCGGGGGCTCAGTTCCTCTAAGGGGAGGTCAACCACAGGAAGTCCATATCCCTCTGCCCTTCTGCAGACCGGACTATCCCGGCGCCCGGCTATGATCACCCGATGGCCCCTCCTCCTCAATCCCCGGCTGAGGTTTAGGGCATACCAGGCACAGGCATTAAACCAGCGAACGTTTATCAGTTGGAGGAGGTTGAGTCTCTTTCCCATAATTGGCTTGACAGCCCATCCAGGGCTCTATATAATCTATCTCGAACAACGAAGATTAGAGGGCCTATGAAAGTTAGTGGGTTTACATTTGTCCGCAACGCGGTTAGCTTAGACTATCCCATAGTGGAGTCGATTAGCTCCATCCTCCCCATCTGTGACGAGTTTATCGTGGCCGCTGGGGACTCCGATGATGGCACCACCGAACTCATCAGAGGCATAGGAAGTGAGAAGATAAGGATAATCGAGACCAAATGGGACCCAAAGCTCTTTGTGCATGGGGCGATAAATGCACAGCAGACAGACATTGCCCTCTCCCACTGCCA
The DNA here is from genome assembly GCA_029932675.1 of bacterium. Taxonomy (GTDB): domain Bacteria; phylum SM23-81; class DAOVCL01; order DAOVCL01; family DAOVCL01; genus DAOVCL01. The sequence continues at coordinate 27,375 of JAOZPP010000011.1, read as the reverse complement.
GGGGGACTGGTGCTTCTACCTACAAGCCGATGAAGTCCTCCACGAGAGGTTCCTCCCCATCATCTTAAAGAGGATGGAGGAGGCCCTTGGCCGCCCGGAGGTGGAAGGGCTCCTCTTCGACTACCTCCATTTCTGGGGAAGCTACGAGACCTATCAGAAGGCGAGGAATTGGTATCGTCGGGAGGTGAGGGTAGTGAGAAACAACATCGGCGTCCATTCCTGGAAGAGCGCGCAAGGGTTCAGAAGGGAGGGGAGGAAGTTAAAGGTCATCCACTCCGGCGCCCAGATCTATCACTATGGCTGGGTTAGGGACCCAAAAATTATGAAGCGCAAACAGATAGCTTTAGACTCCCTCCATCATCCCCCACACTGGGTGAAAAGCCATCATCCCGATGAAGAGGAGCCATTTCAGTATGGTTCCCTTAGGCACTTGGCGAGGTTTCAGGGAACCCATCCAAAGGTTATGGCTGAAAGGATTAGTAGAAAAAATTGGGAGATAGTCCCTAATCCTAAGGTAAAGCATAGACATAACAAGCTATCCGTTCGATTTTTCACCTACATAGAAGATAAAATTCTTCATAAAAGGATCGGGGAGTATAAAAACTATATCCTCATCGAATAAGAGACCTCAACCACCTGATCTCTTCCTCCAGCCCCTTCTCCAGTGAAACTTTAGGTTTATATCCCAACTGCTTTTTAATCTTAGAAATATCTGCCAGTGTATTTCTCACATCACCTTTTTGGGCGGCGGCGTATTCCACCTCTGCCTTCCTCCCTAAGAGTTCCTCGATGAGTTTCAGGGCATCGTTTAGGGAGGTCCCCCTCCCTCCCCCAAGGTTCAGCACCTCTCCCACCAGCTCGCTCTCCCCTGCCCTCACCGTAGCCTCCACCACATCGGAGACAAAGGTGAAATCCCTCCTCTGCTCCCCATCGCCAAATATGTGCACCTTCTCCCCCTTGATTATCGCCCTGATGAAACGGTGAAATGCCATATCCGGCCTCTGTCTCGGCCCGTAGACGGTGAAGTAGCGAAGGGAGAGGGTGGGAACCCCATAGGCATGCCAATAGAGCCTACAGAGCTCCTCTCCAGCAAATTTGCTCAATCCATAGGGGGAAAGCGGAGATGGCCTTGCCTCCTCCTGAAAGGGAAGCGGGCTTTCCTCCCCGTAAACAGAGGAGGAAGAGGCATAGACGAACTTCCTTAAGGGATGGGAAACCGAGAGCTCGAGAAGGCGCTGAGTAGCTAAGATATTGTTTTTCACGTAGCAATCGAAGCTATCCCCCCAGCTCCTTCTCACCCCGGGCTGGGCAGCTAAGTGGAAGATGTGGGTGAGATCAGGAGGGAGCTCCGCCAGCTCGAGGATATCAGCCTCCATAAAGCTAAACCCCTTCCGGCCTAAAAGGGGCAGAAGGTTTGCCCTCTTCATCTCCGGAGGGTAGTATGGCGTAAAGCAGTCCACGCCAAAGACCTCGTATCCTCTGGCCAAAAGCCATTGGGCAAGATGGGAACCGATGAAACCAGCAGCACCGCTAACAAATGCCCTTTTACCACCCGGAGAAAGCCCATCCTTCCACCTTTTAACGGAATCCCTCGCAGGTTTAGCGATGAAGGGCGGCCTCCTTCCCCACGAGCCCCTGGAACAACCCCTCCACCCTCCTCACCATCAGAGAGGTGGAGAAACAACCCTCAACCCTCCTCCGACCCCTCTCACCCATGGTCTCCCTCCAGGACTCATTATCAAGTAACTTTTTAACTGATCTGGCCAATTCCCTATAATTATTGGGAGATACAATTAGACCAGTAATTCCATCCACCACCACTTCCGGCACCCCACCCACCCCTGTGGCCACCACCGGTCGGCCACAGGCCATTGCCTCCAAAACGACATTGGGCAAACCCTCGAACAGGGAAGGGAGGACCAAAACATCCAACGCGGCATAGACCAAAGGGAGGTCCCTCCGATATCCGGCAAAGCGCACCCTCTCCCCTATGCCCAGTTCGGCCGCCATAGCCTCCAGTTCCTCCCTCCTCTCCCCATCCCCCACCACCCAGAAGAACACCCCGGGATGGCTTTGGGCGATGAGCTTGGCCGCCTGCAGGAAGAACCTGTGCCCCTTTTGGTTGGTCAGCCTCCCCACAATCCCAATTACCGCCCCCTCTGCAGGGAGGCCAAAGAGGTTCCTTGCCTCAGTCTGGGAATACTTAGGGTGAAAATAGTCCGGGTCTACCCCATTGTGCACAACCTCTATCCGCTCCCCATCCAACCACCTATACTGGCTTAGCTCTTCCTTTATGGAATTCGAGGGACAGATTATCCTATCCACCAAAAGCCTATAGGTAAGCTTAAACCTTAAGCTATCCCTCATCAGGGGAAGTCCCTTGCGCATCACCACCGCCCTCACCCCAGCCATCCTGGCCGCCAAGCCACCGAGGCGGAGGTCCTTATCGAAATTGGCACAGAGAAGGTGCACTCCCTTTCTCCTCATCAACTTAGCCAACCTCCCGATATTTATGGGCCCAAAATCCCCCTTTATCCTTAAAGGGAAAACCTCCAATCCCTCTTCAGATGCCCTCTGCAAAAAGAGGCTTCCCCTCCGACCGGCGATAATCACCCGATGGCCGCAGCTCTGGAGACCCTTGCTCACCTCCACCATCCACTTCTCCCCCCCACCCCAGACGGATTCCCTGATCGAGTTGAGAAAAAGGAGGTTCAACCCTGAAGCTCCCTCAATAGGTGGTGGAACTCAACCAGAAGATCCTCTACCTCAGGTCCTCCCTTCCGGTAGACAACCCGGTGATGGGGACCTTGCGGGGCATAGCGCCAAAAGTTATCCACCAAGAACACGGAGAGGGTGGGTATGCCCAGGGCAGAGGCCAAGTGCATCGGACCACAGTCACCGCTGATGAAAATCCGGCAAAGGGAGAGGAGGGAGGCAAACTCCCGCAACTTCAATTCAGGGGAGAAGATGGCCCAGGGGGAGAAAAGCTCCTGGTTTGATCTCCATATATCCCTCTCCCCAGGACCCCAGAAGATGAGGAGGGGAAAGCCATACCTCTCCTTTATCCCTTGGGCCAAGGAGGCAAATTTGCTTAGGTCCCACCGTTTGTCCCTCCTCCCCCCGGGATGAATGCCCACCAGGAAAGAAGAGGGATCCACCCCTAAGGATTTAAGCATCCCCTTAGCCCTCTCCACCTCCTCTTTGGTCAAGGAAACCTCCATCCCATTGGAGTTAACCTGGTTACCAAAGGGGGAGAGAAGGGTGAAGTAAGCCTCTATCTGATGGACCTTCCCCGGAGGCGGGGGGATCTCTACATTCAAGAAGGGGTTAGGCCTCCGTCTCCGGAAGCCTATCCGATAGGGGGCTAAGGAGAGGAAGGTAAAGAGGCCGTTGTTGAAGGAGAGCGAATCCTGATGGCTGCAATCAAAGGCAAGGTCAAATCGCTTTCCCATTACCCTCACCAAAAACCTAACTAAGCCAAGAGGGTTCCTCCCCCAGGTGATAAACCCCTTGATATGGGGATTCCCCTCAAGCAGGGAGGAAAATTTATCGCCCACCAGTGCCCAGACCTCGGCCCGGGGAAAGGAAGATCTGAGCAGAGCGAAAAATGGGGTGAGCATAAGCAAATTCCCTAACCTCTCGTCCCCTCTGACCACCAGTACCCTCCTTACCCTGGATATGTCGATTAGGCTGGGCTGGCGCCTCTTCCCTTTAAAGGGGGAAAGGGCCTCAAATAGGAGGCCCTTCAACCTCTTCTCTAAACCCTTCAACTTCATCATCGACAAATTGCAGTTGGTAGAGCCTCCGGTAAGGACCCTCTTCCCTTAACAATTGGGAATGGGGGCCTTGCTGCACAATCCTTCCTTCTTCTAAGACCACTATCAGATCTGCACCTCTGATAGTGGAAAGCCGATGAGCGACAATGAGGGCCGTTCTTCCCTTGATCAGCCTGCCAATCGCCTCTTGCACTAACCTCTCAGATTCAGCATCCAGAGACGAAGTGGCCTCATCAAAGATCAAGATCTTTGGGTTCTTGAGGATGGCCCTGGCTATAGCAATCCTTTGCCTCTCTCCCCCGGAGAGCTTCACCCCCCTGTCCCCAATATAGGTATCATATCCCTGGGGTAAGGAAAGGATGAAATCGTGGGCATTGGCCACCTTGGCCGCCTTCTCCACCTCTTCAGGGGATATACCGTTTAACCCATAGGCGATATTGTTAAATACGGTATCGTTAAAGAGGATGGTCTCTTGGGTGACAATCCCCATGAGGCTGCGCAGGGAGCTCAATTTTATCTGGCGGATGTCCTTACCATCCATCTCGATCTTCCCCCGCTGGGGATCATAGAATCTGGGCAAAAGGTCGAGAAGGGTGGACTTACCTACCCCACTGGGGCCTACTATGGCCACCACTTCCCCCGCCTTAACCTCCAAATTTATATCCTTTAAGATAGCCTCGCCCTCATCGTATCCATACCAGACGCCCACATACCTGATGGAGCCGGTAAAATCATCGATCTCCTCCTTCCCCTCATCACTAATCCTTGGCCGGGTATCGAGGATCTGGAAGACCCTCTCTGCGGCGGCCAATCCCTCCTGGATTCTGTTGTTTATCCCGGAGAGGTTCTTCACCGGTTGCATGAGCATAAAGACAACCAGAATAAAGAGGGCAAAGTCATCCGGAGCCATAACCATCCCCTGGAGGACCTGGGAGCCACCAAACCAAAGGATGAGCACCCCCACCCCTGTTCCTAAGAACTCATTCAGAGGGTTGGCCAACTTCCTCACCCTGGTCATCTTCAGCCTGGTGCGGAAATACCTCTCGGTCTGCTCCATAAATTTCCGCAACTCAAATCCCTCCATAGAGAAGGCCTTAACCACCCTAATTCCGGAGATCGTCTCCTCTAAAATGGAGGAGACATCGGCCATGCGTGCCTGGGAACGGGTGCTGTACTTACGCAGTTTCCTGCCCACCTTGGAGACGACGACCAAAACGAGGGGGGCCACCAGAAGCACCAAAAGGGTTAGCTTCCAGTTTATGATTATTATCATTGTTAGGTAAAAGAAGATTAAAAATGGATTCTGGATCATACTGGAGAAGCTAATGCTTATGGTGTTATTTAAGACCTGAGTGTCGTTGGTCACCCGGGAGATAAGCCTCCCAGTCCTCTCCTGGTGGAAATAGGCCAAGGAGAGCCGCTGGAGGTGCCCATAGAGCGCGTTTCTTATATCCTTGATGAAACCCTGTTGGGCAAAGGCGATGAAATAGGCCTGGAGGTAGAAGAAGAGGTTCTTGAGGAAGACAACTATGAGGATCAATAGGCAAAGCCTCTTCAAGGTAGCCAGCTTTGTCCCCCTTATTATCAGGGAATAGGCTTTCTCCTTAACCTGGGCCTTGAACCCAGAGAGGAAATCCGAGCCCACAGGAGCCTCCTTGAAGACCTGGGGCTGTATGGGGGCCATAAAGACGGTCTTTACCGTGGGGGCCACCAACCAGACCATGGCCCCGCTGAAGAGGACGAAAAGAAGTGTGCAGCCCACGGAGATAACTATATGACTCCAATAGGGCTTCAAATAGCCCAAGACTCTAAGCCAAAGTTTCATAACCTTCAAATTTAACCCTTGAGAATAGAGATGTCAAGGGAGAAGAAGAAACCCCACTTGACAGGCCTGATCCCCTAATTTATATTCTCGCCAGCAAGGAGGGCTATGCATAGATTTGTCTATATGCGTTGGGCCAAGGAGAGGCCAAAGCAGAGGTACAACCTCGCCAGCAGTAGTGTTTCTCCATACAAATTGAGTTGGCTTCCCATTACCATCGATGATCTGGAGATCAACGGTCCCAATGACGACGGATACCCTCTATTGCTTGAAGCGATTGCCCAAAGGTATGGTGTTCCCCCGGAGTGCGTGCTCACTACCCAGGGAGCTTCCTTGGCTAACCACTTGGTCTGTGCAGCACTCCTGCAACCTGGGGACGAGGTAATCGTAGAGAAACCAACCTATGAGGCATTGCTTGATCTCCCTTTACTTTTTAGGGCAAAGGTGAAGAGGCTCCTCCGCCGGTTTCCGGAGGGATACAGGGTAGACGGAGATGATCTACGTCGGCTGCTTACTGAGAAGACAAAGCTGATCTTCCTTACCAATCTTCACAACCCTTCCGGGGCCTTGCTGAGCAGCGAGGAGCTCCAGGAAATCGGAGAGCTTGCTGAAAAGGTGGGCGCCAAGGTGGCTGTTGATGAGATCTACTTAGAGTCCCTCTATGATGCTCGTCCCCCGACAGCATTCTCCTTGGGGCCCCAATTTATCACCACCAGCAGTCTGACCAAAGCATATGGTATGGGAGGCCTGCGTTGTGGTTGGATCCTCGCTGAACCCAAGTTGGTTCAGAGGATCAAACATTTAAACGACCTTTATGGGGTGAGTGGCGTCTTTGTGGGGGAGGTAATAAGCACACTGGTCTTCAGCCAATTAGACGAAATAGCTGCATATCATCGGCAGTATCTCCTTCCCAATTTCCAGAGGGTGCAAGAGTTTATTGGAAGCCAAGAGATCCTCAGCTGTGTAGTTCCCCCCGGAGGGATCATCTTTTTCCCGCGCATTGAGGATTCCTTTGACGGTTGGGCATTGGGAAGGATATTGGAAGAGAATTATCAGACGTCAATTGTCCCTGGGGGGTTCTTTGAGTCCCCCCAACACTTCCGGTTGGCGTGTGGTATTCAGCCAGAAGATTTGGATAACGGCCTGAGAAATTTAGGGGATGCCCTTAGAGAGATGAGAGGTGGGAGGGGAATTAACCCCAGGAGAAGACTTTCTTGAAGAACCTTGGTTCTCGGGGAGGGATGAAAAGGGTTTCCCTAAATCCCCATAAGTCCATAAAAGGTTTGAGGTATCGAAGAACAGGGTCTCGCCGAGAGGAGAATATAACCCCCCCCTTGCCACTCTGCCAGATAACTAAGCCCCGCGCTTTCCCCTTATAAAGAAAACTTAACCAGATCTTCCCCTCCCTCTCAATTAAAAGGGTTAACGCATTACCTTCTCCCTCAATCTTCCCCCAAAGGATCTCTATTGACCTCTCTACATCTGGTTGAGAGGAGAAGATCTCCTCAAAGAGATGGGGAAATATCTCGGAATCGATGAGCTGCCGGGAGGGAGATTCCAATCTATGGGATAGAGAAAAACCCTCGAAGAGCTCTTTATAGTTGGCCAATTTCCCATTATGGAGGGATACTATCCTCACCTCCCCCATACATTCTGCAAGATATGGCTGAGTGGTCTCTGGGAAGGGGATGGTATCCTTAAACTCTTCGGAGGCCCTGCGCACATGGCCCATTATCAGGGAACTGGAGGAGTAACCCTGCTGAATCCATCTCCCCTCTACCAACCCCCGCAACTCCTCAACAGGGGATCCCTCTTTCTTCCCCGTCTTAACCACATCCAGTCCTCCTTCCTTCATCAGCAGCAACCCCGCCCCATGCCCACCAACTGGACTATGGTCGACCTCCAATTTGCTCACTTCCAATTTACCCAACACGTTTAAGCACTCCTCTATGCCCAGGGGGGCTTGGAAGAAATAGCCAAATATCCCACACATCAGACCCCCCCACCCCCTTGCCCCCTTAACAACCCAACTATCTCGGCACTGGTCAAAAGATAGGCAAACCCAAAGGCCAAGTTCCGCAAGGTTGCCAAGTGGAGATCCAAGTTCGCGGTTGCTGTCCCGTCGGCCAGGAAGAAAACCCGGTAATCCCTCATAAAAGCGTCCCTGGCTGTCGTCTCACAGCAGAGGTTTGTCATCACCCCACAGATGATCAAATCCTTGATCTTCCGGGATCTCAAATGATCTTCCAATGCAGTCCGGTAGAAAGCGCTGTATCTTCGCTTTACGATCACCAACTCGCCGGGTTGAGGAGCGATCTCCGGGAGGAGGCTGGCCTCCTGGCTGCCCTCCCTGATGAGACTGCCCCACCATTGGGAGAGCATCCCATCCACCTTCTCTTTGTGCATATGTTGGGTATAGATAATCGGCAAACTACAAGAGCGAGAAAGACTTATAATTTCCTTCAAATGGGGAAGGATAGGGGAGGCAAGCTCGCGGAAGTACTCCTGCATATCTATGACCAGAAGGCAAGTATGGCTCAGATCCGGAGTAGCCTTCCGGGCTCCTTTAACCGCCGCGGCTATTGCCGCCTCATCTACACAGGATGGTTCAGGCATAACTCCTTATCTGACCAAGGATAGACCCCTTAAAAAAAAGAATGGAGAAGAGAATCATCCCCTCTCCATTGAAAAGATAAACCACCATACTCCAGATTTGAGCTAGCGAAAAAGGGCCTTTATCTTCCCCCAGGTGGTGCCAGTAATGACCCCGGCCCGGGAGTTCAGCTCCCTGCTTCCATCGGACTGATAAACCCAGCGAATAGTTATCTTCATCGGCTCCCCAGGGTTCTCCTCCACAAGGAACTTGGCATAATGGTTCTCCGCAGTAACGATACAGTAGGTGTGGCCCTTCTTTACCGGAGCACCATTGGAATACTCACCCCTGTTTGGAGCCTCCCTCACCTCCTCAAGCGATACCTCCCCCATATCCTTAATCTTGGTGGGCGAGAGAAAGGTAGGCTTCCCATCCTCTCCTAAACCCACCGCAAGGTCAGCCCCCTGATCCGGGTTCAGCTTATCGGCGGAGAAGTCGAAACTATCCCCCTTTGATATATCCAAAGCCGTCATGCCCGAAAAAAGTTCCGCCTGGACCGCGGAAGCCAGGGGAAAAAGGCTAACTATAAGAAAAAAGAAGAGAAGCTTCCTTGCTCTAAACATAACCCCCTCCAAATGATCCCTTCTATAATACATTTCCAAACCCATTCTGTCAAGAAAAAAATGAGGGTTTTTTACCGGAATCCACCAAGGAGAACTTAATTTGCCACGCTCGCTAAGTTCTTCCTACCTTCCGGTATCTCTCCTAATCAGAAAAAGCCCAATCAAGGAGCTAACTCCCTTCGACCGCTCTCTCCTCCCTCAAGTCATCTTCCGGTCACTGTAAAGGGAACGGAGATGGCCGATCCTTGAGGTGGACAAGACATACCGCTGCTGGCACTGGCTAGAGTTTTACTTCCTTCTCTGACAATGAGAGTATAAGTGCCACAATCATCGGGAGCGAGTATCACGGTAACAGTAGCCATGTATGTGCCTGGAGACAGGTTTGCCCCATAGGTTCTCAGCCCTCCAGCGGGGGTCGTCCCCAGATTACCCAAACCGCTTACTGATAGCTCGAAAATGTCATCTTTAAGATTACCGGAGTCGTAGAGAACCATAGTGATGTTGTAGCCAGAGAGCACTTCTTCATCCTGTAGGCCATCTCCATCGTTATCTATCCCATCCCCTTCGATCTCTGTTCCAAAGCCCCCGTCCTGAATGGCATTGGGGTCTGCATCCCTCTCCGCGAATTGTTCACCCCGCTCTCGCATTTCAGCAGGGTCACAGTTATGAGAAACCAACGTAGTGTGCATATCGGTTATCTTCCCCTTGGCGGAGCCGCGCAGCCTACCAAGGCCACTCAGATCTGAAATCAGTGATCGGATATTGAGTTCAAGCCCTGTTTCAGGGCAGATTGCAAATCTCATAATCAACTCAGTACTAAGCTCTTTAACTTCACCCACAAGTGCCTCCAATTCAGCGGCGTTCTTTTCGGCCCCCACCAGACAATATGCTGCCAAATTATTCCTGCATGGGTCCGAATTTTGATCCCCTATCTCTTTGAAAAATTTAGTGTAATAGGCATCAATCCTGGCTGTCAATTCCTCCGCCCGGGCTATAAGACTCAAAAGTCTATTATAAAGCTGGGCAAGTTCGTCCTCCGAGCAGATGTCCTCCTCTTCCCCTTCATCCTCCTCCATATCATCGAGCGCTCCATCAATGCTGATACATTTGCCCAGCTCCTCATTCTCCTCATATCCCTCGTCACAAACACACTTTTTGAGTTCGGAATCCCAGTGGGAATTCTCCGGGCATTTAGGATTTACGATCACTTTCGCCATCCCAGTAACGCCTTTATAGGTTGCAGTAACTGTAAATTCCCCAGACTCTGTAGCAGTAAATTCACGGGATGGTGAAAATACGGCTTTTCCCGATACATCTTTAGTACTTCCATCTTTATACTCTGCTAAGGCAGTAAAGGTAACAGACCCTCCTACCTCTATTGTTTTTTGAGCAGGATTGATAAGCAAACTCTCTATTTCCCCTTCTTCCTTCTCCTTAAGCCCCTCTGCAGCCATAATCGCCCTTCTTAACAGGTCAATCTCTCCCTTCAATTTCATCAGTTCAGCATATTTCTGCTTAGCCAACCTTTCTTTTTGATAAGCTTCCCACGCAGCTTCTTTCTCGAACATGAGCTTAAGTGTTGGGTAGATAAATTTGCTATAGTAATATGCGGCATACTTATCCCTTAAAGTCCTTTCTGCAAGGGCTGGTGCCGTCTGAATTCGGGCCTTTCCATAAAACATAGCAGCATTCTCATAGGGGGCATCCCAAAACTCGTACAACCTTCTCTTTATACCATCTTTACCTTGGGTTTTAGCTAACTCTTTCCAGGAACTCAATTTATACTTTCCCTCAAGATATTGCATATAGGCATTCCACCAGTAGTCCTCGTATTGTGCCTGAGCCTCTTTAATGTAGAGGTCCAATGAAAATTTGATAACATTTGCACCCATTGAGGCGATTGAAGAGATACCAATGCCTAACTTATTCATGATATAATCCTGGGCAAATTCATAAGCCTTAATGACTGCATTTAGCTTAGCCCTATCATCTCCACTTATACCGGCATAAATATCTGTGGCCATTGAATATAAAGAGAGCGCGGTTGCCAGATGCTTTCCCTTATCTTTAAGTTGGTGAATAAACGGATTTTTCCTATTCTTAAGAACTATCTTTCGTACATTCTCAATCTCCTTATATCCCCAACCTGCCATCCTCCATTTCTCCACAGGAACATCCATTATGGCTTCAATCTGATCTGTGAAAGCGCCATCCCAGAGTTCTTCACAAAAGTCAACCTCCTGCTTCAGGTCTAAGGTCCTTTTTGCAATCCTAATAAAGAGATTTTCTGCCTTTTTATCACTATCTATCTTTTGCAGCTCTTTTTTCAAGTCGGGCTGGTTGATTATCTCGTCCGGATCAAAGCCCTGCCCTAGGCCACTACTGTAAGTTACCCAAGATATAAGCAATACAAAAAGGATTAATATTTTCCCTCTTCTTTGTGGGTTATTTTTCTCCACGATCTCCTCCTTGTTCTTAGACAGAAAAGTAGGGAAGATACACTTCTACTTGCACTGCATCTATCTCTCCAGATGGCCTTAATTGAATCGGTAATTAAGCCCACCAGCTATTTTGAAGCGGGAGTAATTATCTACCGGATTGATGCTGGTCCCTTCGTCGGTATCTGGGTCAATTTTATAATGGCTTGCCTCCAGCCGAAAATCAAGGAGATGGATGATGGGAATACTAATCATACTATTTATCTGCAAAGTTACCGGATGGCGCTCACTTAGCTCCCCATAGGTCACATCTCCAGTTAAAGGGTCGACCGTGAGATTGCTTCCGTAGACGAATCCCCTGTTATAGGATGAGGATAGGTTTAATCGGATCTTATTGGCCAGGATAAGGTTGCCCTCAATGGTGCCTCCCACACGAAAGGAATTGCCATCTCTCTTAAAGAACTTTTCATCTTTGGAGATTAGGGTATGGAGGCCCAGAGATGGCCCAATTTTAATCCCACCAATATTGACCCCAAATCTATTGTAAAGATCGAGCAGATGATCGGGGACATCAACCGATCCCATATCATGCCAGATCCGGCCAAAGAGGCTAAGGTTAAAGTAGAGATACCCTAAATCCCCCATATGATCGAGCCGGAGGTCTGAATAATCCTTTTGACTACCCCCGCTCTGGGTGTGAATTGTGCTGACGAGGGACAAATGGGTATTTGATGAGTTAACCCCAAGAGTGCTCCATCCCCAACTCTCCTGCACTTTAATATAGCTCAGGTCTTTATTATGGGGAAACTGTTTAGCTACTATCCCTATTCCCCGGTGAGTCGATTTCCTTCCCGATTTGGAAGACCAGGTGAGCTCAAATCCCTCCCGGTTGAAATTATTGAGCTCAGCATTACCTTCATATGTAATCCCCTCAAATTCAACAGCCAAACGCATAGTGCTAAACAGAGATTTGGCATGGAGCAGTTCTAACCGGGGCTGCAGCCGATTAAAATCCAGATAGCTTACATCACTGGATTGAAAAATGCTTGTTAAATTAAAGGTTAACCTGTTCCGGGGATTCAGGTCTAGCCTCACCCCCCCTTCAATCCGATTGGCCGAATAATCCTCATCGCTTTCCTCTTTAAACGATTTATGGCGAAAAAGGTAATTGAAACTTAAAATTGCATCGGGATTGATGGCGTACTGAATTCCGCTTCCTAAAGAGGCAATCCCATAGTCGTTTTGGTCAGAGTTCTTGTCATTATACGCATAATAATTCAAGTGGGTGTTGAGGTTGAACCCCCTAAAATCCATAAGTTGGTAGCTTAAATTGAACTTGTTAGTATTGAAGGGGGTTTGAAGGACTTCATTCCTGTGGGCAATGGAAGCGAGAACCTTTGAATGATCACCGAGGTAGAGGGTCCCTCCCGCATTGATATCCCTAAATGTGGTCTTCTCAGGCCCACCCTCAGTGTGAGGGGCATTCCTTTCATAACGGGAGTTCCCCGCCAGCAAGGATAACCAGGCATTGAAATCCACAGCCCTCTTCCCTCCCGTCAGTCCCTCAAAGCTCATACCCTCAATATAACGTTGATAAAAGTGTTTTGCATATATTCGATATTTGTTTATCCTCCTCCGCCTTTTTTCAAGTGGGTCAATCTCTTCCCGAAATTTCCTCTTCTCCCCCTCAGGCAATTCCTTAAATGCCGCTAAGGTTTCATCAATAACCCTTAGCGCTTCCTCAGAGTTATGGCAAACCTTTGCGTAGAGATCATCTGCGAGGCTGACAAACCTCTGAGCCTCACAACCCCGGATGTTAGGTGAAAGTATGGGTTCAGCCGGAGTTTTGAGGGCCCGGAATAGTTGGATTTCACCCTCTTGAATCCAACCCTTACGACCATCTTCAAGTTTAATACAATACCACTGATCCTTCCGGTCTATTATAGGAAACTCATCATTGAATCGAGGCTCAAAAATGATGCGCGACGAGGTATCATCGGAAGCATATACCCTACCCTGGGGTTTAATCAGCTTGGCCATTTCTGCCCTTTTGCCAACCTCGGCTGGATACATAGTTTTGATCAGGGAAAGCAACGCCATCGATTGTCTTCTGATTATGGCTTCCATTTTTTCACTCTCCAAGGAAGCCCTCCTGAGCTCCTTATGGAATGAGGCCAAGGAAGTGGTAGAAGCTAATACCCCAAAAAAATAGAGGGAAATACAAAAAATACTAACTCTTCTCATAATAGTCCGCCTTTCTATGGAGTTAACATAAGAAGTGCTTTATCGAAATACAATTTACTCGCATTTCCGTATATAACATTTTTCGAGACGAAATGCAACAAAAAATTATCCCTTTTGATCGATATCCGTATTATTCATGAACTTCGTATTCCAACCTTGCTTCAGCTTGTTAAAGCGGTAGCCCTTTGGTTGTGGCCTTGTGGCACTATGAAAACCTACTTTTTTTCCGTAGTTTATGAAGAATTCACTTCTTATTCACCCCCCTCTACCCTCTCCTATCAATCCTGTCCAAACTGGCAAACTAATTTGCCAAAAGAGGAGCCTCAACTGGTTTGCACTTGACAAATTAAGAGGAAAGGTTAACTTGAAACTGCGGTAGAAATTAAAGCTGGGAGGATCCTTTTAGCACCATGAAACGTGAGATGTTCACCAATCCCCAAATATACGATGTGATCATAGTGGGAGCAGGACATGCTGGATGTGAGGCTGCCTTGGCCGCAGCTCGGATGGGCTGTCTCACCTTGCTCCTGACCTCTAACCTAAACAATATCGCCCTCATGTCCTGTAACCCAGCCATTGGGGGAGTAGGAAAGGGACAACTGGTTAGGGAGATCGATGCCTTAGGTGGGGAGATGGGTAGGGCGATAGACACCACTGGGATCCAGTTCAGGCAATTGAACACGAGAAAGGGACCTGCGGTAAGGTCATCCCGTGCCCAGGCCGACAGAAAGGCCTACAGTCAATACTTTCGGAAAGTAATAGAGGAGCAACCTAACTTGGATCTGAAGGAGGGTTTGGTAGAATGGATCCTGACCAAAAGGGGTAAGGCGATAGGGGTAAGGACGAAATTCCAGGAGAACTTCCGGGGAAAGACCATCATCCTCTGCCCGGGGACTTTCCTTAACGGCCTGATCCACATCGGTCTACAAAGCAGCCCAGCGGGCCGGATGGGGGACTTCCCTTCCCTCGGCCTATCCCAATGTCTACGAAGGCTTGGGTTTAGGATGGGAAGGTTTAAGACCGGTACACCTCCCCGGGTGGACGGGAGAACAGTTGACTTCTCCCAACTAACCGAGCAGAAAGGCGATCCAAACCCCCTCCCCTTCTCCTTCTGGACGAAAAGGGTAGAAAACCAACAGATCTCCTGTTACCTCACCCGCACCACTCCCCAGACCCACCAGGTCATCCGCGAGAACCTCGATCGCTCTCCCCTCTATAGCGGAAAGATAACCTCTAAGGGGGTAAGATACTGTCCATCTATTGAGGACAAGGTGGTGAAGTTTCCGGAGAGGCAGGGGCACCAAGTCTTTCTGGAACCGGAGGGTTTGGACTCCAAGCTTATCTATCCCAATGGCCTCTCCACAAGCCTACCCATAGATGTGCAGTACAAACTCCTCCATACTGTACCTGGCCTGGAGGGGGCAAAGATAGTTAGGCCAGGATATGGAATAGAACACGATTATGTCGACCCCACCCAGCTTACGCCCAGTTTGGAGTGTAAACGGATTGAGGGCCTCTTTATGGCCGGTCAGATAAACGGGACCACCGGGTATGAAGAGGCAGGGGCCCAGGGAATCCTGGCTGGGATAAATGCTGCATTGAAAGTGAGGGGGGAACCACCCCTAATTTTGGATCGCGCCCAGGCATACATCGGCGTCCTCATAGACGACCTGGTCACCAAGGGGACGGACGAACCCTATCGGATGTTCACCTCCCGGGTGGAGTATAGGCTCATCCTCCGGGAGGACAATGCCCCCCTCCGGCTCTCTCCCTTAGGCCATAAGGTGGGCCTTCTAAATGAGGGGCGTTGGAAGAAGGTAGTGGCCCTGAAAAAAGCCTATAGCGAGACGCTGAAGAAATTGAAGACCATCAGGCTCTTCCCCAATGAGGGGACAAACCGGATGCTCCAATCCTGGGGCCTCCCCCCCTTAAAAAAGGCCACATCCTTAGAGGAGCTTTTAAAAAAGCCAGAGGTAAGCTCCGATCACCTCCAGAGGCTCTCTGAAGAACTGAAGGGACTTCCCTTTCGGCTATTATCCATCCTCGAGGCGGAGGTTAAGTATGAGGGATATATCCATAGGGAGTTAAAAGAGGTTGAGGAGTTCCGCAGGATGGAGGAACTGAGGATACCCCCGGATATGGACTTTGACCTGATTGAGGGCCTCTCCACTGAGGTTAAGGAGAAACTCTCCAGCTTCCGCCCCCGTTCCCTGGGACAGGCCTCGCGCATCTCCGGGATAACCCCCGCGGCCATCTCCATACTTATGGTCCATCTCCGCCGGCAAAGATGAGGGATAATTACCAAAAACTTAAAAGTTTGGCATTTACCAATGGGGCCTCCCTGTTTGGGGTGGCCGATGTAACCGGGTGGCGAGAAAGTTTCCACCTCCCATCCAAGGGGCTCTTCCCCCTGGGCATCTCCCTGGCTTTCAGGTTATCCGATCCCATAATCGATGAGCTAAAGGAGAGACCCACATTGCTCTACTATCATCACTACAAGCAGGTAAACTACTTCTTAGACAGGCTGGCCCTGATCATTTCCTCTTTTATCCAAGATCAGGGGTGGAAGGCCCTGCCCATCCCTGCCTCTCAAACCATAGATTGGCAGCGTCAATTGGGCCACCTCTCTCATAAGTTAGTGGCTCAAAGGGCTGGATTGGGCTGGATTGGGCGGAGCAACCTTTTGGTTACACCCCAATACGGGGCCAGGGTAAGGCTGGTGACCATCCTCACCGATATGCCCCTCTCCCCTTCTACCCCTGCAGAAGGGGACTGTGGAGATTGCCGGGACTGTCTCCCCGCCTGCCCGGTGGGGGCGATAAAGGAGGATCAAAAGGACTTCGACCATATGAGGTGCTTTGAAAAACTCAAGCAGTTCCGCAAGCTTGGTTATGTGGGACAATATATCTGTGGCCTTTGTGTGAAGGCCTGTAAAGGACCTAAGGGATGAAAAAGGGCCAGGTGTTCCAAGCCAGGATAGAGGATTTGGTCTATGGGGGCAAGGGGATGGCAAGAAAGGACGGAGAAGTAGTCTTCCTCAGGGGGGGGCTGCCCGGTGATCTGGTAGAGGCACAAATCACCAAGCTAAAAAGTGGCTGGTCTGAGGCTAAGATAATCAAGCTACTCCAACCATCCCCGCAGCGAATCAGACCAGCCTGTTCCCATTTTGGTGGCTGTGGAGGATGCAAACTCCAGGATCTAGCCTATGAAGCACAGCTCCGGTTTAAAGCCAGGCAAGTAAGGGATATTTTTCAGAGGATCGGCGGTTTTTCAAACCCACCGATAAAGGAGATCATTAGAGCGGAGAAGAGGTTTTTCTATCGAAACAAGATGGAGTTTACCTTCTCCACCTTCGCAGGGGAACCCATCTTAGGCCTGCACAGGGCGGGAAGCTTCAGCCAAGTTTTCGACCTAAAAAGATGTCTCCTCCAATCGGAACTCTCCAACGAGATCTTAGCTCAGGTAAGGGAATTTGTGCGTCGCAGAAAGCTCTCCGTCTATGATCTCAGGGGACATAAGGGACTTCTCCGATTTCTCACCATCAGGGAGGGAAAACTTACTGGAGAGGTGATGGTCTCTCTGGTTACCGCAGATGAAAAGTTCCTGGAGATGAGCGAACTCGCCCAGATACTTGCCGATAAATTCCCCCAGATCACCTCAATCTTTCAAATCATTAATCCCCGCAAGGCATCCATCGCGCAAGGGGAGCCCAAACTTAGCTGGGGGGAACCATCTATAACGGAGAGGATCGCTGAATTCAGCTTTTCCATCTCCCCCAACTCCTTCTTCCAGACAAATCCCTACCAGGCAGCAAAGCTCTATGGGCTGGTGAAAGGTCTCTCCCGGCTCAAGGGTAGTGAAACCGTCATCGACCTTTACTCCGGAACCGGGAGCATAGGCATCTACTTGGCCAGATCGGCTCGCCGGGTCATCGGGATTGAGTCCCAGGAAGAAGCGGTGATAGATGCCCGGAGGAATGCAGAGTTGAACGGGATCGGAAACTGCCAGTTTATTCAAGGAGAGGTGAGGGAGATCCTCCCCCAGCTCGGGAAGAAGCCCGATTTAGTGGTCCTCGACCCCCCGCGGGCGGGGATGCACCCCAAGGCCATAGATGCCCTCTTAGAGCTCCACCCCCCTCGAATAATCTATATCTCCTGCAACCCAGCAACCCAGGCCAGGGATCTGACCAAAATCTGTGCGGATGGATATGGGCTAAAGGGGGTCTACCCCCTGGATATGTTTCCCCATACCTACCATATAGAGTCGGTTGCCCTTGTGGAAAAGGTGTAAGTGGGGGGGAATCCTTGGGTGCGGCCCCTCACAATCTTTGCAGTTCTTCCTCAACCTTCTCCCTTATCCCCGCTCGACTGGCCATGGGCCCAGCAACGATAAGCCTGCCATTGAGGTAGATGCCGAAAGCCGTGCCATATCCGCGCATTTTGGCCCGCTCGTCGGTGGGGTGTTTACGCACCACGATGCGGGGAGCGAACTCCTCGGCCACCTCCAATACAAGCTGAAGGTTACGCCAGTGGAGTGGGCAGCGGTCGGTGTGATAGATGTCAAGGACGAGGGAAGTTCTCCCCTGCAGGGGATGAAAAGTCGGCTTTCTCCCTATCCAGCGCGGTGGTCTGGTCTCCGCGAAGGCCTTGCAGAACACCTTCCCACCCCCTCCCGCCTGGCCCACATCGGTGAAGCCATGGTGTTCAAAAATGGACTTTGGCATCCAGAAGGGATCCCAACAGGTAACCACAACCCCCTTCCTCCCCAACCCTCGGGCATCATCCAGACATGCCTTGACCAGGCTTGAACCGATGCCTCTGTTCCGTTCTCCCTCTCGCACATTGATGCACCAGATGGCCATAAACCCTTGGCCATCCACCTCGAGGTTAGTAATTTCAATGGGATAATATTCGATGAACCCCACGGGCTGGCCCTCCCTGTAGGCGATCTGCACCCGGCCTCCCCTGGGGAGCATCATCCTCAGGTAATCGGCTCGTCTTCGATAACCCCTTTGAAAGCGTTCCCTGTCCCCTGGGGCGTAAGCATCCTCCCGTTCCGGATGGGGATAACAGAAGCTGGCCACCTCCCAGAGCGATCCCTCATCCATTGGCTTGATCTCCATGGAAAGCTTCCCCCCTAAGCTATCCTGCCCAGCGGGAAAGATCTGCGCACCGCTGAGCGGTCAAACCATCCGCGGTTCCTCGCCAGGTCATCCGCAGGGCGGCCCCTTCAACCCTATAGCCCCTCCCCAAAAGTTGCTCCACCACCCAACCCTGTTGGCCATTTACCGGTAAGGTAACGAGCTTCTTGCCATAAGCGTAAGCTAAACCCTCAGTAGCAGCAAGGAGAGCATAGAGGGTCTGCTCACTGGTATATCGAGGATGGAGGGCGAGAACTTGCACGCTTGCTCGTTCCTCACCCCATCCCTCCCAACCACTGGTCAACCAAGTAACGCTCATCCCTACAGCCTTCCCCTCCCTCATCAGGATGAGCGTCTCCCCTAAGCCGTGTTGGGCTGTACTGGTGATCTCCTTTGAGTAATCCAATCCTTGATAAATTTGCCCCGTTGCTTCCCGGAGATCTTTCAACCAGGATCCCTGGCTTCTGAGGTCGGCCAGTGACCAGCGCGGAAGGTCTTCATCCGCTCTCGGTTTCCCTTCCAATCGCTTAGCCATCAGGAGGGTGGGAAATCGGAGCCAGAACCCTTGCCGCAGATAAAGGCCCAGGTTGGAGGGGCTCTCACCCATAGTCTCCAATCCGATAAGGCGCCCGGGTTCCCTTTGTAGGTATCCCAGGCTGGCTGCCATTAGCCGCTTGCCTATACCTTGCCCCTGGTATTCGGGAAGAAGGGCGAAGGTGCCAAACCATCCCACACCCCCCCAGGTGCGGGAGAAGATAAAACCGATCACTTGGCCCTCTCGCTCAGCGACGAAACACCCCTCGGGGTCCTTCTCCCGACAAATTAGGATGTTAGTAAGCGTTCTCCGGAACATAGACGCCCTCTCCCCCTTTACCTCCTTTGCCCAGGCCCAGAAGGCAAGGGCATCTACCTGGCGAACCGCAGCCGCGTCCTTCTCGCCCATCAACCGGATCTTCACCATAACCTCATCCTTTGCCCACCTTCCGCGCGAGCAGCATCCTCACCGGTCCAAAGGGCACCCAGTACCCCTGGGTGGTCAATTGGCCTTCGAGCTCCGCGGTCATCCGGCTGAGAACCTTTCTCCGAAGCTGCTCTTGGGCTCTCCGGTCGGTGGAGCGGGCCTGTGCCACCCATCCATCGGCGTAGAGAGAAACAGCTCGCTCTGCTATCTTGCGGTTCCAGCGAACATTTAGAGGCCGCTCTTTCCGTGCGGTAACCACCACTGGCAGCCCATCCAGTAGGGCCTCAAACCAGGGGAATGGATACTTGTCCAACAGGACTAAGGTCCCCTGGGGTCGCAGTACCCGCACTGCTTCCAAACAAGTAGCCTTCACCCCTTTGGGTCCAAAGCCAATCTCCACATCTTGGAGCCCAAGGAAGCAGCTCACCGAATCAAAGGTCCCCGAGGCGAAGGGCATCTGGCGTGCATCAGCCTGCACAAGCCTGACCTTTACTCCTGCCTCTGCCAACAGGGGTCGGGCCAAACCATGCGGCCCAGCAAAGTCGATGTTCAGGCCGAAGAGCTGCAAATCGGGGAATCTCCATCCCAACTCGGCAAGAAATGTGCCGTAACCACAGGCGAAGTCTAGGTGCCTTGTTCGGCTGGGCAGGGAGATCTGGGCTGTAGCCCAACTTTGCACTCCCCCCCAACCAATGTCCAAACCATCCACAACCCCTTGGATTGGATCACTCCCCCGGGTAAACCAGCTCCGTAATCTTTGCTCCCGCCTGAAAATAGCCCTATCGTTGACCATTAATTTGATCCCCTAAAGAGGCCAACCACCTTCCCCTTGACGATGTCTACCTCCACCATATCCCCGGGGACCACGGAATTGGGAACCCCAAGTTTGAGCCCTCCCTCCAACAAACCAACCGCACCGCGTGGTCCCTTTTTTACCTTAACCACCCTCATCGGCATTAACCGTTGGGCCTCTATTCCTACCTCATCCAGGATCCTATCGATCTCCCCCAGCTCACCCTCAGTGAGCATCCGTCTGCCTGCACCGGCGTTCTCCTCGACTTGATTAGGGTGTCTTGCTCCCGGGATAGCGCAGGTTATCCCGGGACGAGAGATCACCCAGGAAAGGGCAAGCTGGGCCAGGGTCATCCCCCACTCCTGAGCAATCATCCTCAGCCGGTCGGTCAACGCAAGACATTGCCGTAGGGAGGCTCCCTGAAATTGAGGATATAGGGACCGGTGGTCATCTCTATCGAACCTGGTCTCCTGGGTGATCCTTCCAGCAAACATCCCCATCAGAAGTGGGGTATAGGAGATAAGGCCAACCCCCTGGTCTCGACAGAAGGGGAGGAGATCCTCCTCAATGTCACGATGGAGAAAATTATAGGGCATCTGCAAGGAGACAATCCCATCGATGGAGACCCATTCCTTGATCTCTTCCATCCAGAAATTGGACAGGCCTATATGACGAACCTTGCCTTCCCGGATTAAGATTTGCAAGGCCCCTGCTGTCTCCTCGAAGGGAACCTGAGGATCAGGGGTGTGGATCTGATAGAGGTCGATCCAATCGGTCCCCAACCTCCGCAGGCTCTCCTCTGCCGCACGGATGATCACTTCCTTACGGCAGTCGATGACCACTCGGCCTTGGTTATCCCAGGGGGTTCCTCCCTTGGTGGCCAGGATAACCCTTTCCCTTGACCCCTTTATCGCCCGTCCCACCACCTCCTCGGCATGGCCCAGGCCATAGTTATCCGAGGTATCGATGAAGTTCACCCCCAGATCAATTGCCCGACGAATGGTGGTGATTGACTCCCTATCGTCGACTGGACCATACCCCCCTCCCCCCATGGCCAAAGTCCCCAGTCCAATGACGGAAACTTCCAGCCCTGACTTCCCTAACTTCCTGTATTTCAACTCCCTCCTCCATTTAGCCCTTTTCAGTGGTAGGGACACTGCATCTATGGGTGGCAACCCTGCTCTCCGCCTTTCAACCCCTCTCCTGATAGTACCTGGATGCCGAACAGCCATTACATTCCTTATGCCAGCGGGGACATTCCCGACAATCTGCCCCGCAAGGTGCTTGCTCCAGGATGGGCCCCACCTCCCCCCGCGCCCAGGGACTTCTCGCCTTAATCCCCTGGGTGAAGAAGACCTCTGCCCTCCTGAGACCTAAGGTCTGCCCTGGGTGCTCGGCAACCCACTCCAACCACCAGCGGTGATCCGGGGGCAGGGAAGAGCCGCCAATTACCGTGCACCCTGCACTTAAGTAGCCCTATGGAATATGGACAATGGCTATAGATATCAGCGATTTGCTTGGCCTTCTCAGCAGTGTATGCCTCACCCAATAGAACTCCCACCAGTTGTCTATTCTTCTCCATCTGCGCTCCCCATAGCAAATAGAACTTCCTGGGAAATGCCTCCTTCTGCAGTGCTCCCCGAGGATGAACCTCTTCATCCCTTTTGGGTTTGACCGGTGCTTTCCATGTAGGGGGTGGTAGGGGCTAATAAATCGGGATAGTAAGGGCGCAGGAAACGACGCGTCTGGTAACAGAGATGGCAGCCATCCACCCACCCTCTCTCCGGTAAATAGCCGTAATGCTCTGCCAATTTCAACAGTCCCCCTGGTCCTTCCCTCATCAACAAGCGGATGATGGGATGGGTATCCGGATCATAACTGGCCAAAATTTCATCGAGAGGATCTCGTCGGGCGTTGCCCAGCGCCAAACCCGCACAAAGGTTGACCCAGCCGCCAGGATGGATCTCCAGGCCAGTGGGACAACGAAGGTCGCCCCCAAAGTAGTCTGGCAGGAAGCACTCAGATGGCAGAGTGGACCGTGGCTTCATATAGGGGCTCAATTCGTCGGCAGCACGTCCCACCATCCCCACTGGGCCTCGGATCAAGTTCACACCAGAAAGGTCGCAGAGCTCGGCCAGGCGGTCCATGATCATCCGAGTCCGTTGGTTGAAGGGGTTATCTGCATCCGGACCACCCAGGTAGCGGTTGTCAACCTCGATGGTTGCATACCCCAATTCCCGCGCTGTCCTAATGCCCATGGCAACCCGTTCCAGAGGGACATGCACTTGGTGGAAGGCATCCACGCTAAACAGGATGTAGTTCAGACCGACCTCCTGCAATCCAGCCAAGCGTCGCCGGGAAATGTCCCCATCTTCCGCCCAGTAGCCGTTGGTGAAGACAAGCACCCGGGCAAGAGGGGCCGCTACCCTCACCGATTCCCGCAGTAGGTCATAGCAGAGGAAAGGTTCACCTCCAAAGAGGAGAATCCACTCCAGCGGTTGGTCGCTCACCGCGGTTAAGTAGGCCCTTACCTCTTCTATGCTCATAGACTGGGTTCGTCCCGGCCCTGCCCGGTAGCAGCAGTGGGCGCAGGAACCGGTGCACTCATAGGTAAGGATGAGGTCCAGCCCTTTCAAAATCATCTACTCAATCCCCCGAGAAAGGTTTTCGCTCGGCAGACAGGGATAGGATAAAGATTACCACTAAAAACTCAGCTCCCTACGCTCGCCAAAGATCAACCCACTGGAGAATTTAGGGGAAAGAATGACCCGTTGTCAAGGGAAATTGCTGTCCCCAAAGAGGTTCTCTTTACCGGGAAAATTACCCTTTAGTAAGGGAACGCCAATTAGTTATACGGGCTGATTATCTATCGGTTTCAATTGGCAAAAAAAGATTGACTTGCTCCCCCAAAATAGTTACTTTTTTACTTTAAGGGTCAAGACTTCGCCTTCCAATGGGCACTTGGCTTCCAGATGTTCCTCTCTAAGGCCGCAAAATCTGGATGAATCAGATACAGATAGAAAGGAGAATATCGTGAAAAAGCTAATTTTGGCACTGGGGTTGGGCCTTCTTTCGGCTGCTTCCGCCGCCCTCGGTGGAGAGCAAAAGGTGATAATAACATTCCCTTACCAGGACCTATCATTTAAGAAACTGATGGGTTATAATCAGGTGAGGATGAAAGGACTTCTCTCCACCAACCAAGCGGGACGTCCAGAGCTCCCCTTGGCCAGTGTGACCATCTCCATTCCCGCTGGGATGGAGGCAGTGGGAATGCAGGTAGTCTCGGCCGACAAGAAAGTAATCCCTGGGAATTTCAAGATATATCCTGCACAGCCCCCCCAACCCATCTCCCGCAGGCCAGGGGGGTTTGTGCCACCTGACTCAACAATTTACTCCTCCCCCCAACCATACCCGGGGAGGATAGCCGAGCTTACCGGATGTGGTTCCCTGGGGGGTTACAAATTGGCCAAACTTCTGATCTACCCCCTGCAATACATACCCGCCAAAGGATCTCTCACCCTCTACACTAAGTTAGAACTCTCCTTAGATCTTATCCCGTCCAGACCGTCCCTTTCCGTAAGGGGCAGAAGCCAGGAGGCCCAGGCACTTTATGAGCAGATTGTAAAAGACCTGGTAATAAACCCGCTCGAAATTCCTCCCCCTACCAACCAAGTCTACCTCCACTTTGAGGGATTTGAATATCTGATCGTTACTTCTTCCGCCTTGGCCCCAGAGTTTCAACAATTGGCCGACTGGAAGACCGAAAAGGGGATCTCGGCAACTATCCGCACTATTTCCTGGATAAGGGATAACTACTGGGGAAACGATGATGCGGAGAAGCTACGCAACTACCTGCGCATAGCCTATCAGGACTCCGGATTAGTCTGGGTTCTCTTGGGGGGTGATGTGGAGGTTGTTCCCTGTCGTAAGGCTTGGGTGAGCGCCGGTGGATATGCGGATACCTTACCCTGTGACCAATATTACTCCGATTTGGATGGAAGTTGGGATGCTAACGGGAATGGGCTCTTCGGTGAACTGGATGATGAGGTAGATATGTATCCAGATATCTTCGTGGGGAGGGCCCCGGTGAACACCTCCTTAGAGGCGGAGACATTTGTGGGCAAAGTCTTAGAATACGAAAAGAATCCACCGCTTGACTACCAGCTCAAGATGCTCTTCCTGGCCGGTACCCTTTGGGATGAGCCGGACTACCCATATACTCCGGGGGGGGAAGCTAAGGATTATATCAGCTACTTTGTTCCTTCCAGCTTCTCCATCACCAGGCTCTATGATGACCATGACCACCACGACCTCAGCCCGGCAGCAGCCCTTGCGGCGATGAACGAGGGCTATCATATCATAAACCACAATGATCACGCCAATTGGAATGTGTTGCGGATGGGGGAACAAGGAGGCATCTTCAATCAAGACATGGATACGCTCTCCAACCTTCGCCGCTGGTCGATCTTCTATTCAGGTGGTTGCATCTCCGGTGCCTTTGACTACAGCGACTGCATAGGGGAACACTTTATAAACAACCCTAATGGCGGTGGTGTGGGCTACATTGGCAACTCCCGGTATGGTTTTGGCACCCCAGGCGACCCTGGTGCCGGACCATCAGACCAGTATGACTTTGAGTTCTTCGCCTCCCTGTTTACCGGCCACTACCACTTAGGGGTTACCCATGCGGAATCGAAGAGTCGGCTTGTCCCGGTCACCGCAACAGATCCCTATTTGAGGTGGTGTCAGTATGAGCTCAACCTCTTGGGGGATCCGGAGATGCCGGTGTGGACCAATACTCCGGAGAGCCTCACAGTGGCCTATTCACAAACCATCCCCCTGATGCCCTGTACTTTAAGCGTGGAAGTTAGCTCCTCCCAGGGACCGGTATACAAAGCCATGGTCTCCCTTGTGCAAGCCGGAGAGCTCATCCAAATAGGTTATACCGATCACTCCGGTAATCTCCCCCTCCAATTCTCCCCTCTCCAGGCCGGTTCCCTGCTGATAACAGTAGCTGCCCACAATTACCTTCCCTTCCAAGGCAAAATAGATGTAGTCCCTGCTGGGCCATTCGTCTACTGTCAGGGCTACGATATCGATGATGATACCCTGGGGGAAAGCTGGGGAAACGGGGACGGAACCCTGAATCCAGGGGAGAAGGTAGAGCTGAAGCTAACCGCTAAGAATCCAGGGGATGAGGAGGCCATAGGGGTCTGGGGTAAACTATCGGCCATCGAGCCTGGAGTAACGGTCTTCGATTCCCTAATTGACTGGGGAGACATAGCTGCTGGAAGCCTCGCGGTTAGTCCTACCCCCTTCCTCTTTCAAGTGGCTTTGGCCTGCACCAATCAACAGGTCTTAAGTTTCACCTTGGAGTTTAGCGATCAGGCCGATCATATATGGGAGGAGGGACTCGATTTTAAGGTCTTTTCCCCTTCCCTTTTCCTCAAGGGAACGGCAATTGAGGACACTGGGGGCAACGGTAATGGGGCCTTCGAGCCAGGGGAGACGGTCAACCTTATCCTAACATTGGAGAACAAGGGTTCTGCAGAGGCTACTGGATTGAGCGCCATCCTCCGGATCAATACCCCCCATATAACCATATTGGACTCGGTCTCCTCATTTGAGAGTATTCCCATCTGGAGATGGGGGGATAATTCATCCCAACCCTTTGTTCTCCAGGCTGACGCCCAACAGCCGGAGGATGTGGAAATTCCAATCACCCTCTATCTCCAAACCACAGATGGATGGGGGGATACAATTGACCTCCCCCTGAGGATAGGCCTTCCCAGGTACGAATGGGCAGATCACGATGTAGGGAACCTTATCTTTACAGTCACCGGTTACGGAGCCTTTGGCTTCAATTCTCCTGACGGCCGAGGCCATGGGTTCACCTATCCAAAGGATGGTGAGAACTACCTCTACTATGGGGCCTTGATTGCCGGGACAAGCCCTGATTACCTGGTAGACAGGTTTTATAACCCTTCAGGGGGGGTAGATATGGACTGGATGACCACCGCGGAGCCTGACGGAAGGCTGAAAATGGGTAATCTGATATACTCAGACCAGGATGGATGGGCAGAGTATGACGATTCTGGCCACCCCTTAGCCAAGGGTTTAACTATTATCCAGAACAGTTGGGCTTGGGTCGATTCGCCTTACAATGACTTTGTGATCTTAGATTACACTCTCTTTAACCAGGGGGAAAGCAATATAGAAGGCCTTTATGTAGGACAATTTATGGACTACGATTTAGTTGATCCTCTGTCCAACGAGGGGATGGTGGACGAAGATCGCCGACTGGTCTATATGTATTATGCCCCGGAGACCCCGATCATGGGGGTTAAACTCCTCTACCCCAAATCTCCTGCCAACTTAAGCCTGATCGACCATTACTCTTATATCTATCCGGAGACGGAACCATCTGAGCAGACAAAATTCCAATTTCTCAATGGAACCCTCCATGACTCCTCCAGCACAAGAACTTACGACTGGTCAGCAGTGGCCTCCGCGGGCCCCTTTTCCCTCTCCCCGGGTGATAGCCAAAAGGTGGCTTTCGCTGTATTGGCAGGCTGGGACTTGGAGGACTTGGACTTCAACGCCGACCAAGCCCAGGCCCTTTATGATAGCCTGGTAAGCGGGGTGGTGGAAAGAAGAGAGGTTCAACTACCCACCTCCTACAACCTGTATCCAAACTACCCCAATCCCTTCAACCCCGCTACCAAAATCACCTATTCTCTGCCTAAACCAAGCAAAGTCACCCTTACGATCTATAATCTATTGGGCCAGAAGGTGGCAAGCTTGGTTGATGGAAACGAGAAGCCGGGCAGAAGATCTGTCCGCTGGAATGCCAGGGGACTGGGCAGTGGCATCTACTTCTGCCGCCTAAAAGCAGGGGGGTATACCAAAACCATAAAAATGGTTTTGCTCAAATAAGGTCAAATGACCTCCTCGTCCTTGACAATGAGGGGAAGGTAGTTTAACT
>JAOZPP010000048.1 GCA_029932675.1 bacterium | reverse complement strand
CATAACTCATTGAAAAACAAGGAAAATTTTTTCAAAGAGCGAAAGTTGGGCTAAGGCGATGAAGGCTCCCCAGCTATAGGGGTGATCGGATTGACCCTTCTTTCTCAGTTCTTTTATCTGATTCAGTGCCATCCTTTGCATTAACTGGGGGATATTCCCCTTCTTGGGGCTATACAATCTTCCCATCAACTCAGCGGTGGTCTGGTCCGATACGGGCCAAAGTGCACTGATCACCGTGCGCACACCGGCCATCTGGAAGGCACGTCTCAATCCATACACACCCTCTCCCAATTTTACCTCCCCCAAACCGGTCTCACAGGCGGAGAGCACCACCAGCTCGGTTCCCTCAAGATCCATCCCGGCCACCTCTTCTGCAGTCAATATCCCATCCTCACAACCAAGGCTGTCTGCTCCCTTCCCATGAAGGTTAGAACCGGCCAAAAACAGACCAGAGTGAAGCAGGGGGTTCTCCCCCACAAAGGTTTCCAATGGATCGATACTTCTCCGCTGGGGCCTCTGTAAGTATTCTGGAGACACAAAATAGCCATGGGTGGCCAGATGGATAACCTTTGAACCAGGAGCATCAGCCTTGAAGGTTTCCTCACAGGCTTGGGCACCGAAATAAACCCTCACTGGCTCCTTGCTTTCTTCTTTCCATCTCTTTGATATCAACTCAACCTCTTGTCGGGTTTGGGGCAGACGGGAAACCTTGATCTCCCTCAGTTCCTTACAGCCAGAGCGGACATTACGAACGATAGGGAAGACTGAGGCAAGGAGGGTATCAGCAGCAGCTTGAACCGGTCTTGTTGATAGGCGTGCCGAAGCCGGGGCATCGTAATCCGGGTCTCCCAATGCCAGCAAGCCGGATCCACTGGGAGGTTTTTCCTTTAGCCTCAAAAGGTCACGTCCCGAGGAGAGATAGTGGATGGGAAACTTCTCGGTTAAGTATTTCCCAGTGTCATCCATTAAACCGGCAAAGGAGACCAGATTAAGAGCACCATCCGGGGCGATGAAAACGATCTCAGGTTGGCCCAGCTCATTCTCGATGGGTTTCCACACCAACTGGTAGATCTCATCTGATATTCTCTTATAATCCTTTTCATTGATCATCGAGGGGAACTGGAAATGCGACCGATACCAGGAAACCGATGAGTCTATCTTTGCCGCTCGCCCCAGGTCAACGGTGAAGACATCGTTCTCGCTTTTCACCACAACGGCAAGGTAATGGGATTCTGCCTCCCCTCGAGGTTTACGGTAGCTGTACTTCATATATTCAACCAAAGCAGAGCCGGTTGGAAGACATTGGGAAACTTTTCTGGAGTTTACCTCCCAGATCTCCAGTTCCCTTCTAAAGCTGACACTCTTCCGAGCCAACTCCGACTCCAATTTCTCCTTCTCCGCACTCGTCTTGGCGAGCTCATTTTTATAGCCCTCCGGATGTTCCTCATCCGGTCCCTTAACCCACAGGTTGGCCAACTTGAAGCGAGCAAGCCTCAGCGAATCTGCCAATGCTTTCAGGCTACTATCCGTCTCTTGCAAAAAGGTTCTTTGACGGGCAAAGATTCCATCCGAGACTTGCCCCTTGGAGGAGAAGACCACATCAGCTATCTCCCTCGCACAGTTTGAGCTCGTATCTGGGGAATCACACAGTATGGACAGATAAGTTCCCGCTTCATCCCTCATAAATTTTGAGTAGAGGAGAGCGTTCTTTTCGGAGAGAACCTCAAACCCATCTCGGAAGTTCTTGCGTCGGATATCGTAGGCTCTTCTTGCCGAACTTCTCGAATCCCTCCGTCTTCCCTGATCCCTGCAAAGAGTCCCCAATCCACTGAGACACTCTGCCACATTCGGGTGATCGGGACCCAGCGTTTCCTCAAGAATCTCCAGTGCTTGTCTGTAAGGTGAATCAGCCTCGGTGTATCGGCCCTGGTTGCTATATAGATTCCCCAGGCTGGTCAGGTTGTAGGCTACCCACGGGTGATCGGGACCGAGGATTTTCTCCCAGATCTCCAATGCTCGCTTCAGACACAACTCAGCCTCGGCATATCGACCCTGATCGCTATATAGATTCCCCAGGTTGTTCAGGGATAGAGCCCAACTTGGGTGATCAGGGCCAAGGGTTTTCTCCTGAATTTTCAGTGCCCGCTTGTAAAGTGGCTCAGCCTCGGCGTATCGACCCTGATCGCTATATAGATTCCCCAGGCTGGTCAAGGTTAGAGCCACACCTGGGTGATCAGGGCCGAGGGCCTTCTCCTTAATTCTCAGCGCTCGCTTGTAAAGCGGTTCAGCCTCAGCGTATCGGCCCTGATCGCTGTATAGATTCCCCAGGTTCGTCAGGCTGGAAGCCACATCTGGGTGCTCAGGGCCGAGCGCCTTCTCCCGAACTTTCAGCGCCAGTTTGTAAAGCAGCCCAGCCTCGGTGTATCGGCCCTGATCTCTGTATAGATTCCCCAGATTGTTCAGACTCCCGGCCACGTCAGGGTGATCAGGGCCGAGGGTTTTCTCTCGAATCTCCAGCGCTCGCTTTAAGATTGGCTCAGCCTCGGCGTATCTGCCCTGGTGGCTACAAAGAACCCCCAAGTTGTCCAGACTCGTGGCCACCTCTGGGTGGTCAGGGCCGAGGGCCTTCTCCTTAATTCTCAGCGCTCGCTTATAAAGCCGCTCAGTCTCGGCATACCTGCCTAGGTAGTGGTATAGATTCCCGAGGTTGTTCAGACTGAAAGCCACATTCAGGTGATCAGGGCCGAGTGCCTTCTCGAAGATCTCCAGCGTTCGCTTAATAAACGGCTCAGCCTCGGCATATCGGCCCTGGGACATATATAGGTACCCTAGGTTGTTCAGGCTCCTTGCCACACGAGGGTGATCAGGGCCGAGCGTCTTCTCTCGAATCTCCAGCGTCCGCTTCCAAAGCGGCTCAGCCTCGGCATATCGGCCCTGTTTCCAGTATAGGACCCCAAGGTTGTTTAGGCTAGAAACCACTAATGGGTGATCAGGGCCGAGGGTTTTCTCTCGAATCTCCAGCGCTCGCTTATAAAGCGACTCAGCCTCGCCGTGTCGGCCCTGATTGCCGTATAGATTCCCCAGATTGTTCAGACTCCCAGCCACGTCAGGGTGATCAGGGCCGAGGGTTTTCTCTCGAATCTCCAGCGCTCGCCTGTAAAGCGGCTCTGCCTCGGCGTATCGGCCCTGATCATAATAGTACAGATTCCCCAGGTTGTTCAGGCTTAGGGCCACATGTGGGTCATAAAGGCCGAGGGCTTTCTCCCAGATCTCCAACGCCCGCTTAAGAAGCGGTTCTGCATCAGTATACTTGGCTTGCTTCCTATAAAGCTTTCCCAAGCTGTTCAGCACAGATGCCACCGTTGTATCCGACTTGCCAAATTGTGCTTCAACTTTTTCAAGAGCTGCTTTGGCCATCACAATGGCTGAGTCCGCATTATCAGCTTCTGAAAGCGAATCAGCTTGATCAACCAAATCCTTCCAGGTCTGCGTCTGAGCAGAATGGCCAAATAGAAGGAGAATGATAAGGCTCAAGCCGAATATCAAGACCGATAATCTCTTCATCACATTTCCCCCTTTCTCAAAATCCCTCGGACAGGGCTGAAGCCCTGCCCCTACATCAGGGGATTTACCCTGCACTAAAGTGCGGTAGAATGGTTTTTCTTCGTCAGGGCAGGAGCCCTGAGGGTTCCAATAGCTTCTCCTATTATTCAAAGGAATTTACCTCTGGCTCAAACCTCTTGATTTCACGAATTTCATCGAACACCCTATCAGTGCTAATGAGACCCTCAAATCTATTGGTTAAGACTGCCGCTGCGTGTATAGCGTCTCTCGGCACCAAAAAATCATATTTGGCCATTAACTCTTTTGCTCTAAGAATCTCTTCTTTGGTTATGGAAACTGGGTTGGGGAAAAGAACTAATATGTCACTGACCGTAAGTATCCCTCTTCTCCTTTCCCCTCTTGAACTATAAACATAAAGCAATTCCTGCAGAACCTCGACATCAACATTGACAGCAATCTCTGACTTCGCTGCTTTTTCCATCACCTCTCTACATTTTTCCCTTAAGGGATGAACTTTGCCGATAGAATATATGATGATATTCGTGTCAATGAGTTTCAACTTCCTTATTGACCTCCTCGATTAGTCCTTCCTTTAATTTCTCCCAAGGGGGGAAAGAAACCTCCCTATCGGGTGAAAACAGGCGATTTAAAGCTTTCATCTTCTCCCTTTTAGTGGAAAGAAGATATTTTTCTTCTACCGCTGTGCGGATAAGTTCAGCTATGGATTTTCTTTCCTCCTTCGCTTTCTCCTTGAGTAATTCAAATTCCGATTGCTTAAATAAAACCCCTAACCTTTTAGTTTGCATAACATCCCTCCATAGATATGGTAAAATCAGCCTTTAACTCTCTCTTCTCTCAAATAACCGCAATCAACTTTGTCTGTCAAGAGCAAATTGGGGTCAAACCTCTAAATACCAATTAACACCTTCAATACTCTGCACTGCATCTGATTCATCAGGTCTGTCCGCCCCCTTTCGGACAGGGCTAAAGCCCTGTCCCTACAGCTCGTTGAAACTCCAACCTCACAACCATAGTAGGGTATTCTTCAATTGATCAGCAGTAAATTTGTTTAACAATCCTAAGAGCCGCCTGATTGTCTCCCTAATGGGTAACCGCGAAGAGACAATTATTCCGTAATGATCTTTACCCAATAGCAGATATTCCTTGTTAAGTTTCACATAATCCACAACATGAACTTAGCTCCCTTCGGTCGCTAACTTCGTCCATAGGGTCTTGACCCTATGGCGCTCCGCAATCCTACGCTCGCTCGGATCGCTCCGCTGTCACCCTTGAATCCCGACCTGCGGTCGGGACTTCAAACTACCCCCGACATTTCGGCATTCCTAAGAATTCCGAGATGTTGCATGTTACCAAAACCCGTTTTTCAGCCACAGCATAAGCAAGCTGTTCAAAGTCACTGAGTCCAGTGTTTCCCGCCTCAGAAGTGCTCACTACATCAAATCCTCGCAATCTCAGAGCGTAAGCGACCCTTTTGTGAATGTCTTCATCAAGGTATAATTTGGCCGAAAGCCCTGGGAGATCGGTAGTCATTCCCGCTCGGCTTTATGAGTCAATCTACCCTCTTTGTCCATTTTCAAGCTGTATTTCTTCATTACAGTCTCAATTTTACTTTCTCGAATGTCCCGCTCAATCTCCTCTTTCTGAAAAATAGGGACACTTCCTATTTTCTCCATTCCACCCCACTTATACTATAGCAAGCCTTTTGGGCTTTAGCCCATAGAAGGGCCTAAAGGCCCTGAACCCGCACTAAAGTGCGGTAGAAGTGGAAATTCATCCTGAGGTGGCCTCCCGATTCATCGGGAAGCCACCTTTCCCTCTGCCGTCAGAATCGGGGTTCTGACGGCTCGGTGAAGATGCCCGTCTATCTCCCCTTTCGGACAGGGCTAAAGCCCAGTCCCTACGAATGAGTTTAAAAAACACCTGAGAGCATTAGCTCCATAAACTTTACAATAAAGATCACCTACTTTAGGTCGGAAGTCAAGCTTTTGCCTAAGCATCTTCCACTATAAGCCTCACCTCCTTTTTCCTGGGAAAATCTACCCCTGTCTCCCTGATCAAGCTTTCCCAGCATAATCCTGCCCTGCTGGATCTTGAGACCCTGAGCCTCTATCCCCAGATCAGGGATGGAGATGCTAAGCTCCTTTCGAACTCTGATAAATCGAAGTCCCCTAAGAAATCTCTATACATCCGGTGGTAATCTTGGTTCCATTCGTTTCCATCAACACCTCAGAAGAACTTCAAGTTCATTTGATTGCTGGATCGATAACTTCTAACCCTGCAATTTGGGCAATGTGACATAACACTGGATCCGCACAGACAAAGTAGGTGAGTTCTCTTCTCTTGGAGATGGCACTTGCAACTGATAACTGAATGGCATCAAGGGTCCTCAAGTTGTACTTTATCCCGAAGTTAATCAGCCATACAATTGCTTTTTGATAGTAGTTAGGTTCCATGGGAACTATTTGGATCCTTCCACTAACACAGTCGTCATAGAAAGATTGCAATGCCTTATCAATTTTATCTTTGCTAAGCTCCTTTATCCTCACCTTCTTCACCAAGGTGGAATGGATCTCAATCGTCCCTATTTCTGAAATGAGGATTAGGCCATTACTCTCATTAAATATCTCCTCCACTTTCTCGCTACCATCTTCCCGATGATACAGTTTCACTAAAGCACTGGTATCAAAGAAGTAGTTAGCCATCAATCCCTATCCCTTCTATCATCAATAACATCTTGAGCCAATGAGCCTTTTATTGAGGAGAGTGCTCTTTGAGCTTGTTTATGGGAAACCTTCTGATGAAGGTGATCTTTCATGAAATTGAGTAGAGAAGAGTTTTCTTCCATTTTAAGAGGAGTTAATATAACCTCATCTCCAGTAAATATACACCTTGCCTTCTTGCCCAACAAACCCATCTTCTCCCAGATTGACGGATCTATTCTTGTGGTTCCATCTTTCTGGATTTTTATCTCTGTCACCATTTTCATAGTCCTTACCTCCTATGAACTTAACTCCCTTCAGTTCCTTTCGGACTCTGATCTATCGGAGTTCCTGCAAGTCCTCCTCTCAAAATTAACCCTATTTACCAAGAGCGTCAAGGTATTTTGGGGGGATATTTTTTGGTACAGAACTCCAGAAGATAACCCCTCCGGCTGAACTACCTCCGCAAAATCATCTTCCTTGTCTTCGTAAAATCCCTGTCTTTATCTTGATAGTATAGAAATTTCCATTTTGGACAGGATGATCAGGATAAATTAAACTCGTCAATAGACGGGATGGACAGGATGAATAAAAATCCTGTAAATCCTGTTATCCCATCAGAAGAGTTCCACCGATTACGGCTAAGTTCGTTCTTTGGGCAGGATAACGATGAATTTTGAGCCCTTGCCGGGTTGGCTCTCCACATCTATCCTTCCATTGTGGGCGAGGACGATATGCTTGACGATGGAAAGCCCTAAGCCAGTTCCACCGAACTCTCTGGAACGGGCCTTGTCAACTGTATAGAACCTCTCAAATATCCTGGAGAGATGCTGTTTTGGTATGCCAATCCCAGTGTCGGAGACCTCGATCTTCACCTCTTTATTTAGCTCAGAGAGTTTTATCTTAATCTCACCTTGCTCAGTATATTTGACTGCATTATCGAGAAGGTTGACGAAAATCTGTTCTATGAAGAAGGGATCTCCCTCTATTAGAGGGAATTCATCGGGGGCAAGGAGCTCTAATTTTAGCCCTTTCTTTTGAGCCTTTTCCCTGAAAATCTCCATAACATAAGAGGCAAGTTCACGCAGATCCATGGTCTTTTTATCGAACCTCTGTTCTCTGTCTTCCAACTGGGAGAGGAGAGAAAGATCGGAGATGAGGCTGATCATCCTGTCGGTATGCCTTCTGACAATCCCTAAGAAATGCTGATCTTCTCCCTTTGCTTTACCTCCCAATGTCTCCACGAAACCCTTAACAACTGTAAGGGGGGTCCTTAGTTCATGGGATGCATTGGCCACAAACTCCGATTTTAACTGCTCTAATCGCTTGATCTCCGTAATGTCATGCAATACGGCAACTGTCTTTCCCCTTTCTCTTTTGGAGATCAAAGAGGCATTGCCAAGATAGACCCTATCCCCGATACGAATTTCAACCCCCTCTGCTCTACCTTTAGTTCGCACTTTGTCGATTAGCCCTTTGAATTCAACGCTCCTCAGCATCTCCCAGTGATGTTTACCGACGACAGACTCCGAAGCCGGTAGTCCACAAATATTCTTAAATCCCTCATTTGTCAGAACAATTCTCCCCTCAGAATCCAGGACAATTACCCCCTCTATCATTGAGGAGAGGATAGCGGCTAACTCCTCTTTCTCCCTAGTTAACTCATTAAATAGTCTCTCAATCTCCTCCGTCATCCAGTTCAAAGCATAGGCTAATTCCCCCAGTTCATCCCTTCTCTGGGTAGATACCCTTGTAGTGAAATCCCGCGCAGCGATCCCCTTGGTCGCTTCCACCATTCTCCTAATTGGTTTAGTGAGGGCCTTCGAGGAAGTCAGAGAGAGAAAGAGAGCAAGGGCAATCAGGATCACTGCCCAGTAAAGGATCTTCTGATTTATACTTCGTAGTAGCTCTTCTACCCCTTTAAGGGGAAGGCTTGTTCTCACAACTCCTACGACCTTATTGGCTCGCCTTATGGGCAATGCCACATATACCATCTTTTTTCTTAATGTATGGCTATATCTTATGCTCTCTCCCATCTCTCCCCTCAGGGCCTCCCGTATTTCTGGTCTGGCAGCATGGTTTTCCATATTTTTAGGGTCTTCTTCAGAATCACCTATAACCTCTCCCGTTGTTTTAATAACTGTAATTCTCGTACCTACTTTTTTGCCAATTGTGTTGACGAGTTTATTAATCTCCTCGGTATCTCCACCAATTGGCAGACTATTTAACGCCTCCTCTACCAACTCCGCCTGGTGCCTGAGATTCGTCTCTGTTACCCTAATGTAATGATGTCTTGTTTCTCGAGATACAAAAAAGGCGAGCACGAGAATTACCGCTACGATGATTAAGGAGTAGTAAAAGAACTGCCTCCACATTATCCCAATTCGTTGCATTATTCTCCCTCAACTTTATATCCGATCCCCCGGATGGTCTTGATAAGCTTACCCGTTTCCCCCAGCTTCTCCCTCAGCCTCTTGATGTGAACATCTATGGTTCTGTCCACAACGACTTTCTCATCCCCCCAGAGCTTCTCCAAAAGCCGTTCTCTATTAAGGACCTTTCCCTTATTTTTGGCCAGAATTTCCAGGATTCTAAATTCCGTTGAGGTTAAGTCAACCATTCTGCCTCTGACCCTTACCTCAAATCTCAGCGGATCTATCACTAAGTCGCCCATTTTTATGGTCTTAACTCTCTCCATGGGGCTGGTCCGCCTGAGCACTGTCTTCACCCGAGCGATAAGCTCCCTGGGGCTAAAGGGTTTCACTATATAATCATCGGCTCCCAGTTCTAAGCCAACAACTCTATCTGTCTCTGTTCCTTTAGCAGTAAGCATTATAATCGGAATAAAAGCTGTTTTCTCATCTCTTTTCAGCATTCGACAAATTTCCAATCCATCTATGTCTGGCAACATCAGATCTAAGATTATGAGATCAGGGAAAGCAGTTTTGAGATATGAGAGCAGGTCGCCGCCGTTGTAAAACTCCTTTACCTTAAACCCCTCCTTCTTCAAATGATAGGCTATGAGCCGGACGATGTCGGGTTCATCATCAACAATTGCTATTGTATTCATATAGACTCACCTTTTGGCTCTGAAGAGGCTTGTGGTTTGTGAGGAGGTCTTGTTGCCCCTCTGTGCTAGCGAAGCTTCGCCTCAAACCGTCCAGCTATGGCAACATAAACTGGGCGAAGCTTCGAATGTAAAATGAAGAATTTAGAAAATAGAAAAGGGACTACTCTCTGAGTAGCTAAGTGGTTATCCGTGGTGGCTATCCGGCTATCAGCTTTGTCACTTTCCCCATTTTCTCATTTTGCTAATTTCCATTTTCGCCTCTTGGCTTTCGGCTTTTCAGTGAAATCTGTGGCTATTGTTTGGTTGCGGCTTTGCCGCGCTGTGTTTAGCCCAATTATACATATCGTGGAACCAAATGTCAAGTTACTCATTTAGCGGACAAAAGTAAGAGGCCAGCCTCAATGCCAATGGTTGGAACCTGATAAATCAAGCGACTTCATTTCTAATAGCTTGGGGCCAAACAGCGCTTTCTTTCCCTTTTCTTCACTCGAGCAAAAAGAGGGGTTGACTTTGAGTCTGGATTTGCTATAATAAAGCGGTCTCAGCGGTTCTGAAAATTATAATTTTAAGGAGGCATTTATGTCGTTTTTTTCCATCGTGGCCAAAGGGGGATGGTTAATGGTGCCTATCTTTATCTGCTCCTTAGTGGCAGTGGCCATCATCATAGAGAGGTGGATAGCCCTCCGCAGGGCCAGGATCAATGCCCACTCCTTCTTTATGGAGATTAAAGGGCTAATCCTCAAGGGAGATTTAGCTGGAGCCATAGAGAGGTGTAGGAAGACCCCTGGACCCGTTGCTTCCATATTAAAGGCAGGTATGGAGAGGTATGGCCAGTCGAAGGAGGAGATCAGGGAGGCGGTAGAGAGCTCAGGCAAGTTAGAGGTGCACCACTTGGAAAGATATTTAGGCGTCTTAGGGACCATTGCTGCTGTTGCGCCGCTCTTGGGCTTTTTAGGAACGGTTACTGGAATGATAAAGGCATTTATGCGGATAGAGGTCTTAGGGGGGAATGTAAATGCCTCCGTTTTAGCGGGGGGAATTTGGGAGGCACTGGTCACCACCGCTGCTGGCCTTACCGTGGGAATACCTGTTCTGATCTTCTATAATTACTTCGCAGGGAAGGTAGATAGGTTCGTCTATGAAATGGAGGAGAGTTCTGGTAAGCTCTTAGAGACCTTGACCAAGAGAGGGGGTTAGTCATGGACTTC
Organism: bacterium; assembly: GCA_029932675.1. Lineage (GTDB taxonomy): Bacteria > SM23-81 > DAOVCL01 > DAOVCL01 > DAOVCL01 > DAOVCL01. The sequence continues at coordinate 12,406 of JAOZPP010000048.1, read as the reverse complement.
GGCCCTACCCGCAAACTGATTACCACCTTCAGCACAATCTCTTTGGCCGATATCATCCTCCTGTTGCTCATCTTCTTCCTTCTCTCCTCTTCCTTCATCGTTCAGCCGGGGATAAAGGTCAACCTTCCCAAGGCATCTTCCTCTCAGGTCGAGTCCGAGAAGAGGATTTACCTGACCATAACCAAGTCAGGTGACCTCTACCTTAACCAGAAGAAGATCGGCAGAGAGGAATTGGGGGCCAAACTGAGGGGGCTCCTTTTGGAGAGGCCGGGGGAACTGGTAGTGATCAAGGGAGACAAAGATCTTACCCTCCAGGAGACGATAAGGATAATGGATATAGCTAAAAATGCTGGTGCCCAGAGGTTTCTTATTGCCACCCAACCCGAATAGGTTATGAAGGGGTTTAATTTAAAGTTTTCTTTTTTAATCTCCTTCCTCTTCCATCTCTTTCTCCTCTTCCTCTTCCTCTGGATGGAGGTTGTCCCCCCAGTAGAGATTCCCCCAGTGGTTGAGGTGAGTTTTCTCAGCCCCCCTAAGGCTCCCCAAAAGGCCCGCCCAGTCTCCCATCGTCCAGGGGAGAGACCACAGGGGAAACCCGCCCGCGGGGAGGAATTGGTCAAATTGCCCAAACGCCTGATGGAGGAGAGGGAACCTCCCCTTCTTCCCCTGCCCCAGAGGGGAAAGCTTCCCCCAGGGTTGGAGGAGGAGGGGGGAATCCCCTCCGAGCCGACTCGCGGGAAAGAAGCCTTCTTTCCTGGTTTAGAGGAGAAAGAGCTGCTTACCCCTGCCCCTCTGGGAGGAGGAGGGAAGGAAGTTCCATCCCCAGCCCCTTTGGGCAAAGGGTGGAGAGGGTCTTATAAGATTGAGGGGACGGTGGCCCAGAGGACCATCCTCTTTCAGGTCCTTCCCAAATATCCTCAAGGGTTAGGAAAGGAAGCAAAGATTAAAGTGAGCTTTACCGTCCTCCCAGATGGGACCGTGGGGATGATGGTCCCCCTCCAGAAGGGGGAACCGCTCTTAGAAGATTTGACCTTGGATGCCCTGAGACAATGGAGGTTCAATCCCCTCCCACCCCAGGAACCCCAAGTGGAACAGAAAGGGATCATCACCTTTATCTATAGGCTTAGATGATCTGCGTCCAAAAATATGGGGGGAGTTCCTTGGCCTCCCCAGACCTGATTAAGAGGGTTGCCCGTCAGGTAATCTCCCAAAAGAAGAGGGGGAAGGATATGGTGGTGGTCGTTTCGGCGATGAAGGACACGACCGATGAGCTCCTCAGACTTGCCTATCAGGTTGCCAAGGAACCCCCTCGTCGGGAGACGGATATGTTGCTCACCGTAGGGGAACGAATCTCTATGTCCCTCCTCTCCATGGCCATAAACTCGCTGGGTTTTGAGGCTATATCTTTTACCGGCTCTCAATGTGGAATTATCACCGACAGCCGTCATACCAACGCCCGCATAAAGGACGTGAGACCTTTTAGGATAGAGGAGGAATTGGCCAAGGGGAAAATCGTCGTTGTAGCCGGATTTCAGGGGGTATCCGAGGAGAAAGAGGTAACTACCTTAGGCCGAGGGGGATCGGACACCACCGCGGTGGCCTTAGCCTATGCCCTGAGGGCAAAGGAGTGTGAGATACTTACCGATGTCGACGGGGTCTTTACTGCTGATCCCCGAGTTGTCCCTCAGGCAAGGAGGCTACCTCACCTTTCCTACGAGGAGATGTTGGAGTTGGCCAGTTTTGGCGGGAAGGTCCTTCATCCCCGTTCGGTGGAGTTGGCCCTAAAGTTCAGGATACCATTGGCAGTAAGGTCAAGCTTTTCCCTAAGGCAGGGGACGCTCATCAAGGAGATGGGAAAGGTGGAAAAGATATGCGTTAGGGCTGTGGCCTGCAGAAAAGGGATGGCAGTTTTGTTTCTCACCCTCCCTAAGGTTAAAGGGAAGGGAATCTCCCCCATCTTTCGTAGCCTTTCAGATGCGGATGTAAACATAGATCTTCTTTCCAAGGGAGAAGGAGGGGGAATAGCCCTCTCCCTGCGTCGAGAGTACCTTCCCTCTGCCGAAAGGGTGTTGGGGGAACTGAAGAGGCAGGGGCTATTGGATAATTATTCCGTTCTCGATGGGTTGGCCTCAGTTTCCATCATCGGCAGTGGGATAGGGGAGAACCCGGGTATAGCCACCAAGCTTTTCTCCGCCTTAGAGGCTGAGGGAATAAAGGTTGGCTTTTGTAGCTCCTCTCGTCTTTCTATCACCTCCTTGGTGGTGGAGGGGGCAGCAGAGAGGGCAACAAGGATCCTCCATCGGGCTTTTGAGCTGGATAAAGCCGAAGGATGAGGGAATTTTCCTTAGCCGTAGTGGGGGCTACTGGCCTGGTGGGGAGGGAGATGTTGCGGATATTGGAGGAGAGGGGGTTCCCCATCTCCCGGCTAAAGCTTTTTGCCTCAGAGAGGTCCACTGGCTTGACCCTTCCCTTTAGGGGCGAAAAACTGAAGGTGGAAAAACTGGGGCAAGGTTCTTTTCGGGGGATAGAGTTAGCCCTCTTTTCGGCCGGGGCAGAGGTGAGTCGCAATTATGCCCCCCAAGCTCAAAGGGTAGGTGCTGTGGTGGTGGATAACAGTGCCCGATTCCGAATGGAACCCTGGGTCCCTCTGGTCATCCCGGAGATAAACCCCCTCGATTTGGACCAGCAGAAGGGGATTGTGGCCAATCCCAACTGTTCCACTATTCAAATGCTCTTGGTAGTCTATCCCCTTCACTTAGCCGCAAGGGTGGAGAGGGTGTTCGTATCCACCTATCAGTCAGTCTCCGGCACGGGAGAGGATGCCTGGGAGGAGTTAGCCGCACAGAGCAGGGATCTGCTGGAGGGAAGGAAGGCCCATCCATCCGTTTATCCCCATCAGATAGCCTTCAACCTCATCCCCCAAATAGGGGAGTTCAACCAGAAGGGTTACTGCACAGAGGAGACCAAGTTCCTTAAGGAGACGCAGAAGATCCTCCACGAAAAGGGGATTAAGATCTACGCCACGACGGTGCGGGTTCCCGTCTTCAGGGGCCACTCCCAAGCGGTGACTGTGCAGACTAAGGGTAGGCTCACTGCTGCCCAGGCAAAGGAGCTGCTCTCCCAGGCCCCCGGGGTCAAGCTTATGGAGGGAGATGACTATCCTCTACCCATTGATTGTGTTGGTAAGGATGAAGTTATGGTTGGGCGGATAAGGGAGGGGGAAGAGGAGGAGAACATCCTCCAATTATGGATCGTAGCTGACAATCTACGTAAAGGGGCAGCGTTAAATGCCATACAAATAGCCGAACTGCTTAAGGACAAGCTGTAGGATGCAACCGAGAAATATCTCAAAGGGTAAATAAACAGTATTTACAAACTGAGTGACTAATAGGCCTCATTTAGCAATTGGGGGTTTGATCCCAATTGATGAATAGACGCTCACACCTCTTCTCAGCCTTAATGGGGTGATGAGGAAGAGATTTTTTTCTTCCCACCAGGGCGCAATTGTAAAAAGGAGGGAAGGATGAGGGTGCCAGTATTTAGGACCTTTACAAGGTCTCCCTTTGATGGATTGCTTAAACACGCGGCCAAAGTGAAAGAGTGCGTTACCGTCCTCCAAAAGGCGTTAGAGGCATATTCTAAAGAAAGACACGAGGAATTTAAGAGGCTTGCCCAAAAGGTATCTAAGTTGGAGGAGGAGGCCGACTGGATCAAGGGGAATATCAGGAACCATCTCCCGCGGGGGATCTGGATGCCGGTGGATAAAACCGATTTTCTTATGGCCCTAAAGGAGCAGGATGCCATCTTAGATTTTGCCGAGGATGCGGTTGTTTGGCTCTCCTTTCGCCGGACCAAGATCCCGGAGAAGTTGAGGGGGGAATTCCTGGATCACCTCTCCAGGGTGGTGGAGACGGTGATCACCTTAGAGCAGGTTATGGAGAATGTTAAATCTTTGGTTACTTCCCCTCGCAAGAAGGAAAGGGAGAGGTGTAAGGAGAGGTTAAAAGAAGTTCACCATAAGGAATGGGAGGCCGATCAGGTGGAGAGGAGATTAGCCTCTGATCTCTTTAACAACGATTTAGACCCCGTTTCCCTTTTTCATCTTTTAAAGGTTGTTGATTTGGTGGGGAACATCGCCAATCACGCCGAGAATGTTGGCGATCGGGTTAGGGCTATGCTAGCCAAATAGGTAGGAGAAGGGGATGGAATTTGGCACCCTATTCTTCATCGCTACCGCGCTCGTTGGGCTCTATATGGCCTGGAATATCGGAGCCAATGATGTGGCCAACTCTATGGCTTCTGCCGTAGGGGCCAGGGCGATTACCCTCGGCCAGGCGGTGGTGATCGCTGGATTGTTGGACTTCATTGGGGCAGTGTTTGTGGGTTCCCATGTGACCCATACGGTGACCAGAGGAATTGTCGACCCTGGGGCCGTGGGCAGCTCCCAGATGGTCGTCTTAGGGGCCTTCTCCATCCTCTTGGCAGCCAGTGGCTGGGTCTTTTTGGCCACCTGGAAGGGGTTTCCAGTCTCCACCACCCATTCCATTGTCGGTGCACTCATCGGTTTTGGTTTGGTGGCTGGGAATGCCTCGGCCATAAGATGGGGGAAGTTGGGGGAGGTGGTGGCCAGTTGGGTTACCTCACCTATCCTCAGCGGGTTCTTAGCCTTCTTCCTCTTTAAGTCCATAGAGAAGCTCTTCCTGAGGGGGAAAAGGGAGAACCTGCGTAGGCTAAGCCCTTACTTAGTGGGGGGAACATTTCTAATTATTTTTCTCTCCCTTTTTTTGAAGACCCCTTTAGGCAAAAATTTGGGGTTAACATCCTGGGAGAGGGTCTTTCTCTCCCTTTTGGGGGCCTCTTTGGCCGGAGTCGGAGGGTGGTTTTGGGTAAGCCGTTATCTCCGGTGGGGAGAGGGAAGGACAGTGGAGGATGTCTTCCGTAACCTTCAGATTATGACCTCCTGTTATGTGGCCTTTGCTCAAGGGGCAAATGATGTGGCCAATGCCGTAGGCCCTATAGCAACTGTCCGCTCTTTGATTATAAATGGGGGCATTGGCGAAGAGGTGAAGATCCCCTTCTGGCTTCTGGCCTTTGGAGGCGGCGGAATAGCCTTAGGCATCCTCACTTGGGGTTACCGGGTGATCAAAACTGTGGGTTCTCAGATAACCGATCTGACAAACACCAGGGGATTTGCCATAGATTTTAGCACAGCCACTATCGTCCTTCTCTGCTCCAAGCTGGGTTTGCCCGTCTCCACTACCCATGCCTGTGTGGGAGCAGTAGTAGGTGTGGGGTTGGGAAGGGGATTGGAAGCTATAGACCTAAGGGTAGTGAAGAGGATTGTTATCTCCTGGGTGGTGACTGTTCCCTTGGCGGCAATTTTGGCTATGGGGTTCTACGGGCTTTTGACCAGGATTATGCTTTGAGGGGGTTTCTTGTATCTTTCCAGACTGCAGATTTTTGGCTTTAAATCCTTTCTCCATAAGATAACCTTCAAATTTGATGGGCAGATCTGCGCTTTAGTCGGCCCTAATGGCTGTGGGAAGACCAACATAGTAGATGCTATAAGATGGGTCTTAGGGGAACAGCGCCCCACCCTTCTCAGGGGAGAGAGGATGGAAGAAGTTATATTTCATGGGACAAAGTCAAGGAAACCTTTGGGCATGGCTGAAGTAGCCATTACCATAGACAATTCAGCCCACCTGCTTCCCATAGAGTTTACGGAGGTAACCATTACCCGCAGGCTGTTTCGTTCTGGGGAGAGCGAATATCTTCTAAACAGGGTCCCCTGTAGGCTTAAGGACATCCATCATCTGCTTTGTGATACAGGAATGGGGGTTGGTACGTATTCTATATTGAGCCAGGAGCTAATCGATACCTTACTCAGCTCTAAGGAAGAAGAGCGAAGGTTGCTTTTAGAGGAGGCTGCTGGGATCACCAAATACAAATCGCAGAGGAAAGAGACCCTGGGGAAACTGGAACTCACCAAGAGGGACTTGGTGAGGATTGGTGACCTCATCTCGGAAGTGGAGAAGAGGGTCGCTACCCTCGGCCGGCAGGCGAGGTCGGCTCGCTTGTATCAGGAAAGAATGGAGGAAATCAATAGGCTCTCCCTTCTTTTGGCGAAGGAAGAGTATGGGAAGCTGCAGGGAAGACTGGATGAACTGAGAGATGGTATTAAGTCCCTGAGGGATGAGGTTTCTCAGGAGGAGGCGAAGGTAAGGGGCTGTTCCATGGACTTTGAAGGGATAGCTAGGAGGCTCAAGAAGACCAGGAGCGAGTTATCCTCACAGAAGGAGAGGATGAACTCGGTTTCCCGAAAACTAAACTCCCTCAGGGGGGAGATCTCCTTGAAGAAGGAGAGGATAAGGAACTTGGATGAACTCCTCCGCCGTGAGGGGAGGGAGGAAGAGAAGTTAAGGAATAGGCTGGCAGAGACCAAAGCTGAGGAGGGGGAGATAGCAAAGGAGTTGGCGGATTTGTCTCCCCAGATTCTCATGGTGGAAAAACAATGGAAGGACTTAGAGGGGAAACTCGTCCGCTTGGAGGATGAGTATCTAACTATTCAGCGGGAGGTGGAAAAGCTGCGGGGAGAACTTAGCCAACTGAGGGATCGCTATCAGGAGCAAAGGGCGAAGAAGGAGAGGCTTTCCGTGGAACTGGAGGGGTTAAGGGATCAAGAGCGACTCCTCAAGGGGGAGAAGATAAGGATAAGTGAGAAACTGAAGGGTGCCGAGGAGGAGAAGAGCCAATCAATCTCCACGCAGAAATCACTCATCGATAAACTGGAGAAGGTGGAACGGGAACTGGCCAGGAGGAGGAAGGGGCAACAGGCCGCAGAGGAAAAGTTAAATAAGTTGGCTGCAAGGCGGGAGGGGTTAAAGGGATTGCTTTCCTCTCTCGAATCGCAGATAGCCTTGTTAAGGCAGTTGATCAACCAAAGAGAGGGGCTTCCCTCTGGGGCTAAGTCCCTTTTGAGGAAGAGATTTCCGAAGATAAAGGGTGCCTTGGCAGATCTCATCGAAGCCAAGGAGGGTTATGAGGATGCTATTGAAGGAGCTTTGGGTCAGGCTATCCAATACCTGATAGTGGAGGACTTGCAGTCTGCCCAAGAGTGCCTCCTCTGGTTGAAGAGCCAAAAGGCAGGGAAGGCTGCCCTTATCCCCCTCGATGGGGTATCCGATCCAGATTCATCCCCCCCCTTACCCCCTAAATCAATTGGTTGGGCAAAGGATCTGGTCAGATGTGACCCCCAATATAAACCCATTTTAGACTTTCTCCTCCATAGGTTCGTGGTAGTTAAGGAGATTCCCCCCCATCCTCAGAAGGACTTCCACTGGGTGAGTTTGGATGGGGAGACTCACTTAGCTTGGGGGCTGGTAAGTGGGGGTGGCTCCGCGCAGGTCGTTCCTCTTATCGGAAGGGAAAGGAGGCTTGCTCAACTCTGTGCGGCTCGCCAAGGTTATCTCCAAGAAGAGAAGAGATTGCTTGACCAGAAGAGGGTTCTTCAGGGGAAAATAGGGAGGGAGGGGGAGAGGATAAGGAGTTTAGATAGGGAGAGGGAGGAGATGAGGAAAGACCTGCACCAGGTTGAAGGGCAGATAGAGAGGGTTAATTTCCTCTTAGAGGAATATAGCCAGAGGGGGAAAGAGATTGCATCCAGGCTAAAGGAGACCTTGAAGAGGAAAAAAGCGCTGGAGCGCTCCTTGGCTCCCGTTTTAGATGAACTAAGGGGTGTGGAGGAGAAGATCGGCAAGGTCGAGGGGGAGTTGCAGGAGAAGAATAACCTTTGGCGAAGGCGAGAGGCGGAGAGAAACAGGTTCACCAGGAAGATGAACGAGGGGAGGATGAAGCTGATTTCCTTAGAGGGGAGGAGGGAGGAACTGCAGGGGAGATTGGGGAGACTTGCGGAGATCCAGGAGACGTTAGAGGAGAATATTAGGGAGAGAGGTGGAGAGAAGAGGAGGATTCACGGGGAGAGGAAGAAGATCGCTGAAGAGGTACATCAAATAGAGGAGCAACTTGCCCGGTTAGTTTCCCAAGAAGAGGAACTGAGCGCCAGGATGAGAGAAGTTGTCGAAGAGGAGAGGAGGCTAAGCCAGAGAGGGGAGAAGAGGGGAAACCAGTTGAAGGTCCACCGGGAAAGGGCCGCTGAATTGGCTTCCCAGCTCCATAGCTTGGAGGTGGAATATGCCCAGGTTGAAGCCCAGGCAGGGGCTCTCCGGCAGAAGGTGGAAGGGGATTTTGGGATAGGGATGGACGAGATCCAAGGACCCTCTAAGGAAGAAGAGGTCACCGCGGAAAGGATCGAGTTCCTCAAAGAGAGACTAAGAAGACAGGGGCCGGTGAACCTTCTGGCCCTCGAGGAATATCAAAAGGAGAAAGAAAGATTGGATTTCCTGAGATCCCAGAAGGAGGATTTGGAGGGCGCTGAGGCATCCTTGGAGAGGGCGATTGCCAAAATAGACTACACCGCGCGAGAGAAGTTTTTGCAGACAATTGAGCGGATAGATATCAACTTTCAGGAGGTCTTCCGGGAGCTCTTCTCTGGTGGAGAGGCCCATCTCAGGCTTAAACCGGGGGTGGATCCCCTGGAAGCCGGAGTAGAGATTTCGGTCAGCCCAGAGGGAAAGAGGCTATTCAATCTGGGACAGCTATCTGGTGGGGAGAAGACACTGACCGCCATAGCGTTTCTTTTCTCCCTCTATCTGATCAAACCCAGTCCATTCTGTATTTTGGATGAGGTGGATGCCCCTTTGGACGATGAGAACGTGGAAAGGTTCCTTCGCTTGGTGAAAAAGTTCTCCCAGAACTCTCAGTTTATCATCATTACCCATAACAAGCGCACGATGGCAGAGGCAGATATCCTCTATGGGATAACCATGGAGGAACCGGGGGTTTCCAAACTGGTCTCCGTAAAGGTAAAGGGGGATTAAATGGACAGGTTTTCTCAAGGTCTTTTCAAAACCCGCTCACTCTTCTGGGGGAAATTGGCTAAGGTTTTGGGAAGGCCAGCCATTGACGAAGCCATCTGGGAGAAGATAGAGGAGGCACTTATGCTCTCCGATATGGGGTGGGAGGTGACCACCAAGCTTTTGGATGGACTAAAGGAGCGGGTAGCGCAGGGGGAGTTAAACGATCCTTCCCTTTTAATTCCAGCCCTCAGGGAGAGATTGATGGCGGTAATGGGAGATGGTAAAGGGTTTGACCTCCGTCCTCACTCCAAGCCCTGGGTGATAATGGTGATCGGCATTAACGGAACCGGTAAGACGACCACTATTGGCAAGCTCTCTCATCTCTACCATAGGAGGGGCTATCGGGTTCTCCTTGCTGCTTCGGATACCTTTCGAGCCGCGGGGACGGAGCAGTTATCCCTCTGGGCCGAGCTTTCAGGGGCAGATCTGGTCAAAAATATCCCTGGTGCAGACCCTGCCTCTGTAGCCTACGATGCCTTGGAGGCAGCCATAGGCAGAGGCTATGATCTGCTCATCGTGGATACCGCTGGCAGGCTGCATACCAAGGTAAACCTAATGGAGGAACTGAAGAAGATTAAGAGGGTCCTGGGAAAGAGGCTTCCGGGTAGCCCCCACGAGGTCCTCCTCGTCCTCGATGCCACCACTGGCCAGAATGCCATCTCCCAAGCCAAGCTCTTTGACCAGGGGGTAGGAATAACCGGGTTAGTCTTGGCTAAGCTGGATGGGACGGCGAAAGGGGGGATAGTGGTGGCTATAAAGGAGAAGTTAGGGATACCTGTTCAGTTCGTGGGAACGGGAGAGGGGATAGAGGATCTGGAAGTTTTTGATCCCCAGGAATTTCTCAATGCCCTCTTTGAAGATGTTCCCGGGGAGCTGAGGATAGACTCAAACAGGGGAGTATCATAGGATGATTAGCAAATTGGGCTAACTTTGCGTTCCCCAAAAGGGTCTGGTGGCCAGGTACAGAGATTATATGATCCCATCTAAGCTGGGAAAAAGGCAAAGCTAATGGATGCAGAGGGCCTTTTTCTCCTCCCTTTCTTTCTCTCCTACCTTGAGGATAAACCCGATTGGAGTTATGGGGTTCCAGAGAGGACATTTGACCTTCCCTGGAGGCTGAACCCGGAATGCGATCGCATCCCGGTGCTCTGTCTGTTGAGGAGGGGTGGAGGCAGGGTTGCCTACCTTACCCCCAGAAGGTCAGGTGAGGTGAGATCAATCAGGATCTACCGTTTCTATCCCGATTCCGATAGGCTTGAGCAGCTAAGTTTCTCAGATGAAGAGGGGAATATTTACTGGGAATATAGAGGAGATCATCGAGGGGATTGGCACAAGATCTTCTACCTAAGGAGGGAGAAGTTCTCCGATGCTGAAGGGAAGACCCTCTACATTAGGGTTAAATTTGATGACCATTTCATCATCTCCCCAAAGGATGATAGGGAAACCACTTATGCTTCTGTCCTTCTGGCGGACAAGCCGCTACCGAAGCTTTCCGGATGGCTTGTGGGGGATGGCCACATCCATACAGAATTCACTGACAACTCCAGCGAGTATGGCCCCCCCTTAGAGGTATTCAGGAGTGGCCGAGAGTGGTTTGGTTTGGACTATACAGTTCTCACTGATCACAGCTTTGACCTTAAGGGACTCGACTGGGAAAGGCTCCAGAAGTTTGCTCAGGAAAATAGCAGGGAGGATTTCAGCATTTTGATCGGTGAGGAGATTCACGCTAAGAATGACGACAATTGGTTCCCTTCTTTTACTAAATGTCACTCGATGCACATCTTGGGTTTTGGTTTAGAGAGGATGGTTAAGACAGGGAGCACTATCTTCCATTCCTACAACCCTAACAAGGATGAAAATGCGGTTATGGCGGAGCTTATCGCCCATCACCAGGGGAGCTTCTGCTACATCGCCCATCCCCGGGCTGAGATGGAGGGGAGATGGAGGTATGAACTGAAGAGGTTGAAGGATACTTATCTTGGCAATCCCATTGTCGGACTTGAGGTCTTAAATGGCGGCGATTTCGAGGAGAGGAAAAACGAAGAGGCGGTGGAGCTATTCACCAAGCTTCTTCTTCAGGGTAAGAGGCTTTGGGTTATGGGCAACAGCGACTCCCACTCCTTAAGGGTAGGCAGCGGAAGAACCTATGTAAGGGCCAGAGAAAACAGGGAAGAGGAGATCTTGGCGGCGTTAAAATCTGGGAAGACCGTTGCTACTAATGGGCCCTTTGGGTATATGGAGGTGATTAATGAAAATGGGGAAAAAGCTGAGCTGGGAGAGGAGTTAAAGGGAAAAGAATTCAAATTTATGCTCAGATGGGATGCTGATCTCAACCACCAATATACAGATGTTACCTCGATAAGGCTCTATTTAGGGAGGATAGGGGAGGGGAGAGAAGAGGAGATCCCTCTGCCCAAGGTCGTGCATAGCAAGGGAACATTTACCACTAAAACCCAGGATCTAATGCCCGGTTCCTACTACATTAGGGCTGAATTTCTCACCTCGGAAAAGAAAAAGGCGCTGACCAGCCCTATCTTCTTGGAAGTCTCCTAAGCTTCCAGAGATCCCTTCTAAGTAAACTGGGTCAAGCCTTTAATTAGGGGGGTATCGCTTTCAGGGACTGGGCACCAAGCTTAAACTGTTCAGGGAGTTTTTCTATTTTCTTCACTATTACCCCTCCGTATTTTCACCCCGCTCTTTTTTCTTGAGTTCACGAAGAAAAGCTTCCCGATCGGGGGAGTATCTTTCGCTTAACCCTTCGCGAACCTTCCGCTGAAATTTCACAGCGTCAAATTTCTTCTTCATGGATAAAACCTCCCGATGGCTCCTAATCTCTAATAAGGTAACCGAAAAGTGAGGTGGCAGAACCCCTGTTCTGCCGCGGTCAGATCAGGGGATCTGACCGCTCAGCTATTAGCAGTTACAACTCCATGCCGCCTTTTGTGTGCCTGCTTTTCCCTGAAAAGGTAAAAATAGATAAAAACTACCTTAACCAGATATTGATCAGTCTGATAGAGAAAGGGTTGATATTCAGAGTAGGCAGAGGTAAATACAAATTTACCCTGCCTCTTTTTGAAAAGTTTTTGTTAAGGTAGGGGTAAGGTGTGTATAAGATTAGATTACGCTCTGCTACACTGATCTACGAAAAGAGGAGCTAAAAATATGAAGTGTGCAATTTACAAAGGGTATCCACAGATAATCAGGCAGAGGCTGAGTTTAATCTTGTGAGGCCCAGGAGGAAAAGATCGGTTCGTTTATCAGGAGTCAGAAGAACATGGAAATCTATAAGGTTTATTCTGATGCTGGCTATACTGGAGCAAATATTGACCGTCCAGCTTTACAAGAACTACTTGAAGATATAAAACACGGTAAGATTAATGTACTGCACCCCAAAAATTGGACACTTGCTTAAGCAATAAATAGGCGTTACA
>JAOZPP010000047.1 GCA_029932675.1 bacterium | reverse complement strand
TGAAAGAGAGAGAATCTATCCAGGGTGGTTACCATGTGGGGTCATCAGCCAGCAAATAGCCCATTATAACTTGACAGAATAGAAAAAAAGCTTATATTGCCTTATGTGTTCCAGTTATGCCTGAATAGCTGGTCAGCGTCTTATATGGCTTGAAGGGTTGCCTAAGGAACTTATACAGAAGTTAGGCTTAAAAAGGACGACAAAGCATGCCAACTATTCTCCTGATTCTTGGATGGCGCCTCTTCTTTTATGCTAATGAGAGGAATGAACCTATCCATATTCACTGTCGAAAGGGCGATAAGGAATGCAAGTACTGGCTTGACACAGAAACTTTTGATTTGGAGGAAGCATACTCTTACAATATGACACCAAGAGATAAACGAGAAATAAAGAAGATCATTTTTGAACACTTTGAGTATATTGAACGGCAGTGGGAGGAATTCCAAAGGAGGAGAGATATATGAAGAGGTATCACAATGTCCAAGATATCCATTTCGAAGGCAATGATATCGTCCTCAAAATCGATAGAGCCCAGAAGAGATTCCCCTTGGAAAAAGTTTCCAAAAAGCTTCTTCATGCCAATCCTATTGAGCGTCAGACATACGAAGTTTCACCTTCTGGATACGGCATTCATTGGCCCTTAATCGATGAGGATATCTCTATTGACGGATTACTGGGGATAGTCCATCGCAGAAAGACAAAAAACAAAGTTGGGAGCGGAAAAAAGAGCTAAATGAACTCAGCTTCCCTTACGCTCGCTAACTTCTCCAGAGGGCCTCACCGGCCCTATGGCGCTCCGCTGTCACCCTTGAAGGGGGCATACCCCCTTCAAACAACCCCCACATTTCGGAATTTCTAAGAAATTTCGAAATGTATAAATACTTGAGGGCACACAAAGAAGGCGGTCGGGGTCAGGTCTTGGGGGGAGATTTCTGCAGAAGTATGGGATTACTTCCTTCCGATGGAACTGAGAGTTATACCCCTCCTATCTGGCTATACCGTAGACCAAAAGGGCGAGCATCGCCAAGGCCAGGAGAAACCTAACCACCATTCCACCTAAGACCCCTACTGCAGCCCCCAATCCAGCCTTAAAGCTACCCTCAGAGCCCTTTCCCCATAAGGTTTCCCCTAATAATGCCCCAATGAACGGCCCCACAAAAAGACCAGGCAGATTGCCTAAGAGAAAACCAAAGAGGGCACCCAAAGCAGCACCGATCATCCCTGCTTTTGAGGCCCCAAAGCCCTTAGCGCCAAGGGAGGTAGTGATATAATCCACCACAAGGGAGAAGAGGGTGAGGATGGCTAGGGCGATGTAGATGCCCGTGCCTATCTGTTGAAAGCCAAATCCAAACCCATAGACCACGGCAGCCAGTAGGATGAGAGGGGTTCCAGGCAGGAAGGGGAGGATAACGCCAACAAGGCCAAGGATAGCCAAAAGCGCTACAACGATTCCAATGATTATCTGCAGCATAGGGTATCAAAAATAATCTGAGGGTAGACCTGAATGGGAAACTTCCCTCCTGGGCTAAAGCTCTTCAATCCCGACTAAAACTGGGTGGAAGCTTAAAGGTTACATCCTCCTTGAGCCCTCAGATCCCCGAATCTGACGGCAAAGGGAAGGGTGGCGAAATCGGGGCTCTACCCCCTTGGTGTAAAGATTGCAAAAAACAAGATCTGCCCCCTCTGGTTTACTATGAGACTTTAGGCTACGGCGAATGTATCCTAACCTTTTTTGTCGGTTTTTCTAGGCGCTTTTAAAGCCGCTTCAGCCTCTGGCATAAGTTGGTTAAAATCTTTCCACAGCGGTATAGCTTGGAGAATACCGGACAGTCACGGCGGCATACTACCGGATACTTTTTCAACTGATTCGTGAATGTAACTCCTGCTTTCTTGTGCTCGCAAAATCTCAAGAATTTCTTCTAATATCTCACGTTCAGTTCTAGCTGGTTTACTACTTTCTTCGGACTCTCCTTTTGCAATTTCTTCAAGCTCTTTCTCTAATTCTGGCCAAAACTGATTAAAAGCATTATTGAGAACATCTTCGTGAAGCGGATGTTCATCCACTCTCTCCAACAATTTGTTAATTGTGTGCACCAGTCGTCGGATGTCTTTCTTTTCGAATTTCGTGTGTTGAAATTGAGCAAGGGGCTGCCGTACATCTGTATATTCTATGTCAAGCAAGAATGTGCATACATGTGCATCTTTAGTTCTTGACAGTGCACCTGCCTCAAACAAAATCCACGGTTGATCGAGGTTCTCCTTAGTCAAGCATATAATCCCGACTTTTGACTTTTCAAGCTTATCCCTTATTTCTGATCCCCAACGAGCGCCTTTTTCTATATCAGACGAAATCCACGGTTCGACAGCTTGGATCACCTGCCTTAACCACTTACGTAATGCTTCAGCAGTCTTCTTACTTCTGCTGCCTGACCAACTTAAGAAGACATTCCTATCTATACCTCCTTTAGTATCACTGATCCTTCATAGTAAAATTCACTTAAATTCCCACATTAGCAAGACCTGACCCCCTTCACGGCGGTTATGGGTGCGCCTGCGCCCAGTTCTCCCCCCAACCGATATCGACCTTAATAGGAACCCTCAGAGGGAGGGCTGTCTCCATCTTCTCCTTCACCAATTGGGTAACCTCCTCTAATTCCCCCCGGGGAACCTCGAAGACCAGTTCATCGTGCACCTGGATGATCAGTTTGGCCTCCAAATGCCTCTCCCAAAGCTCCCTCTGGATGTTAATCATCGCCAGCTTAATCATATCGGCTGCTGACCCCTGAACAGGTGTATTGATGGCCGTTCGCTGGGCAAAACTTCGCTCCCTTGACCTCTCCTCCCGCAGCTCGGGCAGATATCTCCTCCTGTTCAACAGAGTAGTTACATACCCGTCCCTTCTTGCCTTTTCAATCGTCCTGTCGATGTATTCCCTTACCTGAGGGTAGGTGGCAAAGTAGTTACCAATGAACTCTTCAGCATCCCTTAAAGGTATATCTAACCTGGAGGAGAGCCCATGGGGGCCCATACCGTAGATGATACCAAAGTTGACCACCTTTGCCTGGGATCTTAACTCGGAGGTAACCTGAGATAGGGGGAGGCCAAATATTAAGGATGCTGTCTTCCGGTGGATATCCTCTCCCTGGTGGAAGGCCTCGATTAGTTTCTCATCCCCAGAAAGATGAGCCATTATCCTCAACTCAATTTGCGAGTAGTCGGCGGAGAGGATTACGCTGTTCCCATCCCCGGGGATGAACGCTTCCCTGATCCTCTTACCCAGTTCTGTTTTGATCGGAATGTTCTGGAGGTTGGGATCGGAGCTGGACAATCTGCCTGTGGCAGTAACCGTCTGATTGAATGAGGTATGGATCCTGCCTGTCCTTGGGTTGACAAGCTTCGGGAGGGCGTCAACATAGGTGCACTTTAACTTGCTCAGTTGTCTGTAATCGAGGAGCTTACTGGCTATCTCGGAATCCTTAGCCAACTCCTCTAAGACCCCCACATCGGTGGAATAGCCCGTCTTCGTGCGCCTAAGCCTCTTCAGACCTAGCTTCTCGAAAAGGATTTGGGAGAGTTGTTGATGGGAGTTTATGTTGAACCTACAGCCAGCCAACTCATAGATCTCCTCAGCCAAGGAAGAGAGCCTTTCCCCTATCTGGGTGGACATTTGGCCAAGAAGCTCCCTGTCTATAGCCACCCCGCTCTTCTCCATCTGGCAGAGGACATCGAGGAGGGGCATTTCCACCTCTTCAAAGAGGGGCCAGAGCTTGAGCTTCTTTAGCTTGGGTTCAAAGATATCCTTCAATTGGAGGGTAATATCGGCATCCTCACAGGAGTAGGGCATAGCCTGGGAGATGGGAACCTTTTCGAAACTTATCTTCTCCTTCCCCTTTCCTAAGAGGTCGGAGAGGGGTATCATCTTGTGATTTAAATGTTTGAGGCTCAAAAGGTCAAGGTTGTGCTGTCGGGAGGAAGGGTCGAGAAGGTAAGAGGCCACCATTGTGTCGAAGCATATTCCATTTAGTTTGAAGCCACTGTTCTCTAAGACCAGCTTGTCATACTTTATGTTCTGTCCTACCTTCTTTATCCCCTCCTCTGCCAGGATAGGGCCAAGCTGAGCCCTCACTTCCTCCAGCCTGAGGTTCTCCCCCCAAAGGTGGCCCACCGGTATATAGTAAGCCTCACCCTTGGCCGGTGAAAAGGAGAACCCTACAATCCTCGCCCTCATCGGCTCCTGGTGGGTGGTCTCCAAATCGAGGGAAAATATCCCCGCAGACTTTAACCTCTCTGCCAGCCTGCGCAATCCTTCCGTGCTGTTTATCAGGATATATTTCACCTCCGGGATTGGCTCCTGGGGGGTAATCTGGGAGAGGAACTTGGTAAACTCCAGATCCTGAAAGAGCCTGATCAACTCAGTAGTATGCGGCTCCCCCTTAGCCAACCTCTCTATTTCGATCTCCACCGGGATATCGGTGGAAATGGTAACCAGTCTTTTGGAGAGAAGGGCTTTTTCTCGATGTTCCCTGATCTTCTCCCTCAACCTCTCCGGGGAGACTTTCTTCAGATCTTTAAGCATCTCCTCCACCCCCCCAAACTCCCCGATTAGCTTTGCTGCGGTCTTTGGCCCCACACCAGGAACCCCGGGGACATTATCTGAGGAGTCCCCCATCAACCCTAAGAAATCCGGGATCCTTTCCGGCTCTACACCAATAGCCTGCTTCACCTCTTCCCGATTAATGAGCACTGTTTCCCGTCCCTCCCTCCCTGGTCTCATCACCTTAATTCCATCGCCCACCAATTGCAACATATCCTTGTCCCCAGAGAAGATGATGATTTCATACCCAAGCTTTGATCCCCTTACCGCCAAGGTGCCAATGAGGTCATCTGCCTCATAGCCTTCCACTTCTAAGATGGGAATGTTTAGAGCCTCCACCACTTGTCTAATACGTGGAAGCTGTGCACTCATCTCCTCTGGCATCTTCTCCCGGGTCGCCTTATAGGCCTCAAACATCTTATGGCGGAAGGTGGGCTTCTTGGTATCGAAGACTACCGCAATGTAATCGGGCTCCTCCTCCCGAAGAAGCTTTAAGAGGGTGTTGGTGAAGCCAAAGACAGCACTTGTATTCTCCCCCTTGGAGTTGATCAGCGGATTACGGATGAAGGCAAAGTAGGCCCGATAGGCCAATTCCGAACCATCGATGAGGAAAAGCCTCTTTTTACCCATCACTCAATGCGCTTGGCTAAGGCCCCCAGGGTGGCAATGAGCATAAGGGTGCGGTATAAGGCCGGGATATCCGGAGGGTAAAAGCGGATTTGCCTCCCAGATAGCCTCTCCACCCCAGGAATTAAGGAGGCGAAGTCACCGATCAGGGTGGAGACCAGATCGATCTCCACCTCTAAGGGGGATTGAATCCGGTAGGGCTTTAAAACCTTGGTCTTCTTCACTGCCATTTGAGCGGCATTACGGAGAAGTTCTCTCACCCTTTGAGGATGGATATTCCGGCTGGCAAATCTGGAGACAGCATACTTAGTAACTACTGTCTCCACCTCCTCACCAAAGCTCCTCTTCGCCTGTTCCACAAATCGGTCGTCCCCACAGGCCAGGCCAAGGGGAACTCCAAAATGTCCCGCGTAGGCAGCATTTATCTCCGCCTCCCCCATGGGTTTTCCTCCAATCCTTAGCTCATAGATCGTTGATGGGGAATAGGTATGATCCATACCTCCCCCTTGAGTGCCTGCACCAGCGTGATAGCCAATAAAGAAGAGGAGGTCGAAGCTGGAGTCCAAACCCTCCATCATATAATAGGTGCGGGGAAAACCCTTTATCAGGTTGACATCGGTATCTAATTCCTCTATGAGAAGGTTTTCCCCAAAGGAGTGGGAGTCGGCAACGAGTATCTCCTCTATCTTTTCCCCGCTCTGTTTTATACCCTCAACTACCGCATTTATCTCCTGGGTAGCTAGCTCCCTTACCCTGTTGAACTCCTTCCCTCCCCTGGCCGTTTCCCTCCAGGAACTCACCCCCCCCACCCCCTCCATATCAAAGGAGATAAATACCTTCAACCTCCCTCCTTTTCTGAGGTTTTCTCATAGTCTCAAATACTGGTGTAAACAGTTACAGTTCCTCTAACCACCAGGTATCCGTCCTCTCCGAGTAGGAGAGCTTAAACCTTGCCCCATCCCTTGTCCTCACTATAAAGATGCGCCAATGAACCCGCAGGTCAGCCTCTTCCTCCACCCAACTTCGCTCCACCTCATCCACCATAAACTTTCCCCCTTGAAAGGTGAAGGAGACAGGCCTCTCCGCCCTCCGATACCCGGAGTATGACTTTACCTCAACCAGATACATTAAGCCTGTTTACAAGTGAATACCACTTACATCACGTGCCATCTGCAGATCTCTTGATCACTGGCTTAGGGGTAGGCCAGATAGTATAACCCCTTAAAAGCAATGATTTTTCACTCATTACCTCTACCTTGGGGGTCCTCCCCAGCGGGGATGGCCAAAATCCGGATTATCCGGGAAAGCTGCAGCTTTCCCGGATCGCTGAGCCCCCCCCAGGAAGCCACAAAAGCTGATATTCCTCCTTCGCCTTGATACCCTCCCTCATCCCTCTAACACCTCCCTTACCCGATCATAGAGCAACTGGGTAAAGCTCTCCAAGTTTCCCCCACCTTCCCTCTCCAAGTGTTCACTGAGGTAAAAGGGTCTACCCACTCTAAGCCTCAACCGGCGACCGAAATTGAAATACCTGTGCGTTCCCAAAACAGCTACTGGAAGGAGGGGTACCCTTATCCCCTCCCCCCAGAGATCAAAGACCACCTTCGCCGCCCCCCTCTTGAACCTCCTCAACTCCCCCACCCTCCCCGTTCCTCCCTCCGGGAAGATACAAACCACTTGCCCCCTTCTTAGCCTTTCCTTGATATGCTCAAACACCTTCCGATCATTGGCTCCTCTTTTAGCTGGAATGGCCTCCATATCCTTCACCCGGGGGACCATTGTCTTAGCCACCCATCGGCTGAGGGGTTTCATCAAGGGGGCTATCCATCTCCCCAGTTTCTTCACCCCATACTGGTAGACCATCTGAGCACATTCCCGAATATGGAAGAGCTCATAAGTGGCCACAAAATGGACTTGCCTGGGGAACTTAGCCGCGATAAAGAATATATCCTTCCAGTTAAGATGATTAGGGGTAACCAAGACCGGACCTTCCAAAGGGAGGTGCTCTAGCCCTTCGGCGGCAACCCTTTGCGTGCGCAGGATTCCCACGGTCCTTCTCCGCCAAAGCCTATAGGTTCTACTTTTATCCCTCCATTTGAGCATAGTCTACCTTAGGGCAGAGGCCAAATCCCCGATGAGGTCATCTGCATCCTCTATGCCTACCGACAACCGTAGAAGACCTGGTTCTATCCCCAGTTCCGCCTTCTCCTGGACAGAGAGGTGATGATGGGAGGTATTTGTGGGCATAGAGATTAGGGAATCAATCCCGCCCAGGCTCGTGGCCTCCTTGATGAGCTTCAACTTAGCCATTACCTGCAAGGCCCTGTTGTCTCCCCCCTTCACTTGGAAGGTAACCATACCTCCATAACCGGAGAGGGTCCTGTCCACCAATTCCCTTTGGGGATAGGAAGTAAGCCCCGGGTAGATAACCCTTAAAACCTTTGGATGGCTCTCCAAAAACTCCGCCACCCTTAGGCCATTCTCGTTCTGTCTCTTTACCCTCAAAGCCAAGGTCTTCATCCCTCTCTCCAGGAGGAAGCAGGCATGAGGATCTAAACATCCTCCCAACTTGACCATCACTTCCCACACCTTATTTAGAACCTCCTTCCTCCCCACAACAGCTCCAGCCATAAGATCGCTATGGCCATTGAGGTATTTGGTGCAACTATGGACCACGACATCTGCACCCCAATCCAGCGGCCGCAAGTTTATGGGAGTAGTAAAGGTGTTGTCTATCACCAGATGTATCCCCTCTTCCCTGGTCCATTCGCCTATCTCCGGTAGGGAGACCAATTTGAGGAGGGGATTGGAGAGCGACTCAAAGAAGATGACCTTGGTGTTCGGCCTCACATCCTCCTTTACCCTGCGGGGGTTCCTCTGATCGGTGAAACTTACCTCTATCCCCCTGGAGGGAAGTTCCTGGGTAATGAAGCTATAGGTTCCTCCATAAAGGTCTCTGGTGGTTAAAAGGTGATCTCCCTTCCTCAACAGGGCGAGAAGAAGGCTGGATATGGCCGCCATCCCTGAGGAGAAGACCAACCCATCCTCCGCCCCCTCTAACCTGGCCACCTTCTCGGCCACGGCAAGTTGATTCTGGTTCCCCCAACGGGTATAGACCCATCCCTCTCTGGGTTTACCCTTCTCTATCGCCTGGTAGGCCTGAGGGGTAAGCAGATAAGTGGAGGTCTGAAAAAGTGGGGTAGTCAATGAGCCCTCATAGTTCCTCCCCCCGGCATGGACAGAAACTGTGGATAACCCCCATCCATTTCCCATATCTACCTCCTCAGAGCTTGTAACCTATCTTTCGTAAGAAATCCCTCCGTTTCCGCAGATCATCCTCAGCCTCCACCCCCTGGGGTGGGAGGCCATCGATCACCCCTAATATCCCCCTTCCCTGCTCAGTCTGGGCCACAATTACCTCCACTGGATTGGCTGTGGCGCAGAAGATGGAGCAGACCTCCCTACAGGATTTGATGCTATTTAACACATTTATTGGGAAACCGTCCTTGAGGACAATGACAAATGTGTGGCCAGCCCCAATGGCCTCTACATTTCTAATGGCAACTTGCTTCAACTCCTCATCATTTCCCTCACCCCTGATCAGGCAGGGGCCGGAGGCCTCTGAGAAGGCCAAGCCGAACTTAAGCTGGGGCGATGAATTCACCATAATTTCATAAAGGTCCTCGGCGGTCTTGATGAAATGGGTCTGGCCGATTATTATATTCGTCCCCTCAGGGTATTCCATCTTTACAGCCTTTAGTTCCATACCTCCCCCCTTAAACTTAACTCTAACCATTAGGATAACGGACAGACACAAATGTCTGTCCTCCAAGATAGTACATATCACCCCCCTGCTATTCGGCTAAATTTCTCCCCTCACAAGAGGAAATCCCTCTTTACATTCTTCAGGGCTTTGAAGATATTCTCCTTTATCCTTCCATCCTCCCTATTAAGTTCCTCCAAAAGCCCCTTCACAAATGTCCTCTTCGTCCTTTTTGCCACAGGACAGTTATCTTCCAAAATTGGAAACTGGCACTCCTGAGCGAAGTCCTTGAGCAATTTCTCTTCCACATAAGCCAAAGGTCTAATCAGGCGAAACAGACCACGGAAGACCACCTGGTTGGGAACCATTGTGCTTAACTCTCTGGAGTAAAGAAGATTGAGGAGAAATGTCTCTATAATGTCATCCTTATGATGGCCAAAGGCTATCTTATTACAACCCCTTTCCCAAGCGATCTCATAGAGACGCTTCCGACGCAGCCGAGAGCAGAGAAAACAAGGGTTCTTCTTGTTGGCCGGAGATTGGGCAATCCTGCCAATCTGGGTGGACTCGATGTAAAACTGGTAGCCATTCTCCCTCAGATACTGCTGTAACAACTTCTCCCTACTTTGACTCTTCGCATCGAATCCCATATCCAAATAGACTGCCAGAATTGATATGGAGTTAGGGACCTTGACCTTTGGACCGGAAAGGAGTTTAAGTAAAGAGAATGAATCAGATCCACCGGAGATAGCCACCAAAACCCTATCATCATCCTGGATCATCTCATAGTCCAGGATGGCTTGTTCCATAAGCCTTCTCAGGTGGCGGTAGAGGGAAGTCACCTCTGGAGATCAACTTTCAAATTTCAACACATTGAGGGTGATGGTATCGGTAATCCCTTTAATGGCCTGAATTCTATCGAGCACCAGGGTTCCAATGGCGTTAAAGTCAGCACCTTGGATAGTAGCCACTAAGTCATAAGGACCGGAAACGGCATCCAATTTCTGCACGCCCTCCAGATTAGAGAGCTCATCATAGACCTCCCTGGCCTTCCCGGCCTCCACGCTGATCAATACATAGGCGGTAGTGATCATCTTTTGCCCCCTTTTAGGTTTTCCATTCGGTTTCCTCCTTCACCCTTTGGAGGAAAAAATAGCCTCCATCACGCGGTGATATTCCCTGAAGTCATCGAAGAGGTAGTCAGCCCCTGATGCCTCCAGCCTCTCTTTCCTCACCACACCAGTGGCTACGGCAATGGAGCATGCTCCCACACCTTGGGCACACTCCACATCCAGAGGAGTATCACCAATGATCACCATATCCTCACCCTCCAGATGATCATCAAATTCTTCCTTGGCCCTTTTCAGGGCAATCAAAGGTAGACGGTTTCTCTCCTCAGCATCACTGCCGTAGGCCCCAATTGAGAAGTATCCCTCCAGGTTGAGGGCCCGCAGTTTTATCCTTGCCCCCCCTTCTATATTTCCGGTAAGTAGTCCAAGTATGGCCCTTTCATCCCTCTTTAGCTCCTCTAAAAGGGGCAAGACCCCAGGAAAAAGGGTTGGGGGTGGACCCTTCCTTATCTCCTCCCCTAACCTCTGCAGATAGACTTCAAAGACCTGGGGCATCCTCTCCCTGATGAACCTCTCCTCGAAACCCAACCTCCCCATCAGATCGAGGACTATCTGAGGATCTGTGCGTCCAGCGAAAGAATAATCATTCGTTGGCCCAAACTTACCGAAAACTTCCCTGAGAGCTCCCTTCAGGGCTCTCCCCCCAGCCCCCTGGGAACTGAGAAGAGTCCCATCTATATCGAAAAGGACAAGCCTTCGCTTCATCTAAGGTCCCCCAATTTAAAGGAATTTGCTCAGAGCAGAATTTGGGAAATGTAATCCCCTCACTCCTCAGTTGAACTTAGCTTCATGCGTACTCATAAAGAGGAACTACCCCTGTGGGTTTAGTTGCTGTTCGCAACAACGCGTCGATCCGACGCACTGTCTCTGGTTTCAAGAGCACATCGCCACATACTGAGCAAACTTCTGCGGGGACATGATCAATGACAACGACTTCCCCACGATAGCGTACAGTATGCACGATCTCTCGTTCTTCATACTCACCGGGACATCCTTCAACACTACATTTCATTTTTTATCACCTTCTTCCTACGGGTCGGAGTGACCCACTTTGGCGGCTTAGGTTCGTAGACAGTGATAACGATAAGTAGAGATTGGGCCGTTGTGCACACAATGTGTAAGGGGCGGTGGGCACGGGTAACTCCATATAACAAACAACATGCACCTCGCCGGTGTTGAGGATAGTTCTCCAAGATCGTCCCTGTAGAAATAGCTTCAAGAACATCTTCAAGGCCAATATCCTCTTCAACCATCGCTTGATGAGCGTGTGGAGTGAAACGAATCTTCCCTGCTTTAGCTTGCACACGCAAACGTTCCACTACAGCTCCCCAGTTGCTGACATCAGCTTCGCCGGAACTCACATTAAGTCTACGCCCTTAGGGTCTCTCATCTAACCCTCTATGATCTTAACCAGAACTCTCCTCCTGCGAGGGCCGTCGAACTCACCGAAATAGACCCCCTGCCAGGTGCCTAAGAGCAGCCTTCCCCCATTAACTGGTATACACTCGGAGGCTCCCATTAGGCTCGACTTTATATGGGCAGCAGCATTCCCTTCCAAGTGGGTGTAGCCATCATCAAATGGGATAACCTTGTTGAGCTCCTTGATGATATCCCTCCTCACACTGGGGTCGGCATTCTCATTGATAAATACCCCGGCTGTGGTGTGGGGCACATAGAGGCAGAGGAGCCCTTCCTTCACCTTGCTCTCCTTTAATACCCCCTCCACCTGGGAGGTTATATCTACCACTTCCACCCGGGAGGATGTCCTCACCTCGATCTCCTTAAGCATCAAACCTCCTTTTGCCTTCGACAGGCTCCCACTTAGCTAAATCCTTGTCTCCAAAATAACATCACCGGCTCCTCCTGTCAAGCCATTTTGGCCACCACATAGAGAAGTGGAAAGGCAATATTATGGGAACCTTTCCCTGAGTGCCCCAGGATATGCGCAGAGGAAAATAGCTTAGAGTATAAACACTAATAATCGAATTCTACGCTAATAAATGAAGGGATATCCCCTTCGCGGGCAACTGAAGAGGCTCTCCTCAGAAAACAAAATTTTGCCAGATGAAAATAGTATGGGCAGAGTGGTGAGGTCTTATGATTAAAGGGAAGGAAATAGTAAGGAGGGGGAGAGGAAAATTGCTTTGGTGGCCATCACCCCAGGGTATCAAGGATCAGGGGAGAACAGCGAATAATGACCCTGGTAAGCCAGCACCATTGGATTTAGGTTACACCTATAAATCAAGGAGACCTTTGCAAAGGGCTGTGGGGAAATTTATTCTTCCCCTATGGTGATTAGCTCCTTAATCCTCTGAAAGCTCTTCTCCCCTATCCCCTTCACCTCCTTGATCTCCTCGATACTTTTAAACCCACCGTTCTCGGTTCGATAGCGAATGATCCTTTGGGCGAAGGAAGGTCCAATGCCGGGAAGGGATTCCAACTCTCGCAGGCTGGCAGTATTTATGTTTACCTTTCTTTGGAGTAGGTGGAGGGTGGTCTGCCGTTTCCCCTTCAGTAGTTCTTCCCTCTTAGATCCCTCGCTTAGGGAGGGAATAAGCTCCGGGGCAAACCCCGGGTTCCTCCTCTTCAGAAGGGTGATCCCAGAGCCAACTATTAAGGCAAAGAGAAGAAAGAGGACGACCGCCCTCTCCTCACGGGTAAAGCCGAACATAGCTAAAACTTCATCTCCATCCAGAAACCAATTTCCCTTACTTTGCGTTTGGTTCCCCTTTTCAAGTCATTATTATCGGAGATGCTGATGTTCATCCCCCCAGTGATCTGACGGGAGAAGGTATAACTCCCGTGTGCACTAATCGACCAGTCCTTGGTGTTCGCCAGCAAGTCCCTCCTTCCATCCGGGGTGATGTTTTCATTCTTGCTGCTCTTTACCGTTATGTCCACGGAGATGTTTAAACTTGACTCAAACCTTATCTTCTTCCGGAGGATGGGGAGCTTCACCCCGTGGGGGGCACGAAATGATTTGCTAAAGGACGCCTTATAGGTGCGATCTTCGGTGCGGGTAGTATTGGCCGCTCCCTGATAAGCCCTCTTTTCGTTGACACTCCTTGTCCCCTCAAGAGTAGAGGAAATCCCGTTTTTCCAAGTTAGCCTGAGGGAGAATAGGGGAGAGTAGCTGAAAGATGTATTTTTACTATATAGGGTATCCAAACCCTCTGGGCCACTGAAGTCAACCTTGCGGGTGTAACCGGCGGAGAGATTAGCGCTGGAGGCAAATAAGTTCAAGATAGGAAACCTCTCCACGGAGTTCCAACGCAAGGTAAGATCGGGGAAGGTCTCACTGCGACTTTCCGTGGGGGAGCTAGGATCACGGTTTATCCGGTTCCCCCGTTTATAGGATATGTGCACTTTGACCGGCTTGAGAGGGGAAAAACCACTTGATAGATCCCAACTTTCGGATTCGGTCTCCGAATCCCGAGTGAAGCCTACACTCCTGGTATTTATCTCCACGCCAGGGTCCTGAGTTATCCCCATCCGGTAGGTGAAGGATGGTCGACCAAGCAAGCCGTGACGGAGGAGGTTTCTATCCCGATGATAGGAACCGCTGAGGGGGTCTATGCTTGACCAAAGCTCTTTAAACTGTAGAAGAATCCATCTTGGCGAGCCCTTCCTTAGCCTCCTTGGATTCTCCGGTGGTTTGATGAAGTTGAAGAACCCGTTTATCCGCAGGCTGAGACTGGCCGATCCCGAGAGGTCCAAGTTAGCGGTCCTCTCCTCCCGCCCGTAGCTCTGGGGGTTAAAGCTCTCCCGGTAGTTAGCCTGATAGGCATATCTCTGGGTGAGGAATTTTAAGAGGGTGGGTTGGAAGGTCACCGAACCATTCTCCGTCCAGGCGGTTTCCCTACCCAGGGAGAACCTCTTCGGGTTATAAGAGAGGTTTATCTCCTCATCCCTCCTTATATCTCGATTGGTGGTAACCGAGTAACTGGCTTGCAGGCTTTGGAAGGGGGAGAATCCGGTGGAGGCCGACCCAGTGAAGTTGCGGGTGTAGGTCTCTGTCCTTGTGCCGGAGTTGTCCACCCTCAAACCCTTTGTGCGGCTCACCGCGGCGCTAAGGTTCAGGCTGGTCGGAAGGTAGAAGAGCTTCGCTCCGTAAATAAACCGAGGAACAAGTTTAGATTTTGCCCAACCAAAGGGGGAGAGTGACTTATGCTCTGGGGAGAGGCTATAACCCCAGCTTAGGTTGTATTGATCGTTCCAGTTTGTGGGGGTAGTGGGACTGGTTGTATGGTCGTCACCCCAGCCAAAGTGGGTGGACATCCGGTTGAGAAAGAGGTTAAATAGGGGGTTATCCCCCTTTCTGTTGATGCTAAAGTCGGCACTTGCCGAACGCGTAACCTTCTCCGTCCTTTCCTCCCTTCTTAGCTCCTCGGGAAGGAAGATATCGGTGCCTGACTTAAGCTCCGGGAGGGTGAGGCTCTTGCTCCAGGAGCCATTTAAGGGAAGGTTTATCCCCCAGCTTTTGGGGAAGAACTTGTGTAGGGCAAAGTTTGATATGCTCAGGCTTTGGGAAGTTATAGAGTACCCTGGCCTTGATCCGCCTAAACCGTGAAATCGGGAATCCTTATTCTGGTAGCTGGCGCTGAGGTGAAAGAGATCAGCGAACTGGGCGGAAAGGGATACCTTCTTCGCCCACCCCGGTTCCCTCTTCACTCGGGTCACCCGCAGCTCATCTATCCAAACCTCCCCACTCATCGGCCAGAGGCTGTCCACATTGGTCACCCCCACCTCAAACCACTTTATTGCGGTGAGAGTAGGCGCCCCTCTCACCCGATATGGACCATCTGTAGTGTCCCTTAGGCCATTAAGAAGCATATAATTCTTCAGGGCGGTTATCTCGTCAAAGTCGATGACCACTTCATTCTCTGGATCCCACCCTGGGCGAAGGAGGGTGTGGTATTCGTAGAAGTTTAGGGAATCTGACCCCAATCGGAAGAGAAAGAACGGATAAGGTAGGGAATCTGGGCCGTGGACGAACATCTTCAGGGTGCGGTAGTTGGTATAATTCTCCTTTGAATACAGGAGTCGATATCCCCTTCCCGTATGCCCGGGTTGCAGGTTCTCATACTTGAGGATCAATGATTGTTCCTTAGCCCGGATATGGGTCTGCCTATCTAATTTACCTTTTACCCCTGGGGGAGGGGTGTAAACCTTCGAGTTTTCCTCTGTATTTATGGTGGCAATGTCAAACTTCTCCTGAGAGAGGCTATCCTTTGGGGTAATGCCCAGTTCCCGCCATTTGTTGCCCACAAGCTGGATAGTGGCTATCCTCAGAGTTGCCTCTGAAGTTGTTCCAGTCAACCACATCCTTACATAGTCAATATACAGCCAATTCGGATTACCCACCTCCTTATAGTTCAGGCTGTCCTGGAGGGGTACCCGATATAACCTCCACCCATACTCGTTTCTGGAATCAGGGACCTCATAAGGACTGGAAGCATCACTGAGGTCGATCACATATTCGAAGTAGCTGTTTTTCCGATCCAGGCTTAGGTTCCCATTGAGGTCCTCTGTGTCCGGTCTCCTCCCCGCATCGGGGTCATCCTTATTTCCCTCGGTGCCATTAATTTGAGAGTAATTATCTGACTTGTAATTGTAACTCCAATTATCGCCATTAGGGTCCTCTATACCGTGAGCGTGGGGAGAATCCCCGGCAGCACAACAACCACCCTTCCCATCCTCATACGGATCAGAACAGCCATCAAGCCCCACATCTTCATCCTCATCTAAAATGCCATCCTGGTTCTTATCCTCTGTGTCTAACTCTCCGTTGCCATTGATATCTTCACTTATCTGGCCCAAGTCGATTACCAACTTACCCTTATCCCCCTGAGCCCAGATCTCCAAATACTTGGTCTCCGTTTGATCCCGGTAACTTAGGGGGAGGGCCCTCATCACACCACCCCAGTAGGAGGAATCTGGAGGCGCAGTATCGAATTTTAGGGTAAGTATATTTATCTCACTCTCCTGGCGGGTAGTCTCCTTATTTGGCCAGATGTATTTCACCGGATACCTACCCCAAGGATTATACCAGATAAGTTTCCCTCGGAGGGAATCTGGTGTTCCCACCGGTGGGCTGGACTTCGTCCAGATGGTGCGAATAATCCCTAAGTCAAGGTATTCCCTGCTTCCCTCAAAGTCGTCTATGAGCGCTTCGTTTTTGGTGTTGGGATTGGGGATAACCTGAGCCACCTCCCCGGATAAACTGAGGGATGATTTGGCATCGGTTTGAATGAAAGGCAGAGCATCAACCATCTCCGTCATCAGCGGGGGATTCAAGTTTAAGGAGGCGTTCATATCCCAGATAAAATCCCGCACCGGCTCCTGTCCCACCCTTGGCCTCTCCTCTGGGGTGCTCTGGCTTCGGTAAAGGGCCAGTGCCCCAATCTTGAAGTGCTCGCTCTTTTTGTATTCCGCCTTCAGACCTAAGAGGCTCTTCTTCTCTATCTGCATAAAGGGGGCATATTCGTAATGCACCTCCAAGTTGGCATTGGGGTCTAACGCCTCCTTGGTGAGGAAAGTTATCTGGCCGATCTCATAGCTAATGTTGTAATCTTTACCTTTCTGTAACCTTCTCCCATTTAAGGTTACCACTTCACTTCCTGGGATGATGTTTATATGGCCAAGGGAATATTCTGCCTTCCTCTGCGCATATTTCACCTTCATATAATACTTGGAGGAAATATCCTTAAGTCGGTTGTGGCTCGTAGTATAAATTTGAGGGATGCTATCGCGAAGCGGAGCTATAATGGGGTGGAAGAGGGAATCCCGCCAACCATACCAGAAGGGGTAAGGATCAGGGAAAACGAGGTGGCCTCTACCTAGGTCTAAGATACGGGTGGAAATATCTATCTTCCCATCGGGAATGGGGTTCCCATCCTGGTCCACCCTATCTAAACCAAAGAGTTCCAAGTAAGGGATGGAATCCTGAGTGGTTGGGTCTATCCCACTGGATAGATCCCTGTATATCTGCACCTCGAATCCATCAGGGTCTATGTTCCTTGCCCCTAAGCTATAGACATTCCTCCACTCATATACCCAGGTGGGATCATTAGGGTTTGGACTTTTCGGTTTAATTAGCTTAAGGATTAGGGTGTCATCTTGGTTAGAGCTTACCTTCCCAATGGTATCCCCCTTTGTGGTGGTGTACCAAACGCCAAAGATGTAATTCTCCCCCAATGCTTGTTCGAACATTATCCACCCATCGTTTTTGTCCACGAAGTATTCACCCTGGCTGGGGTCGATGAGCTCAAAGTGGCCTTCTTCAAAGGTGGATGAGGTGTCAGGATCGAAATATGCTCTGCCCGGACGTTTCTTCTTTATCTCCTCAGATGTGATAGCTCCATTGTCTACAAAAATCTTGTAATCCCGAATCGTATCCCCCCGGGCCAAGCCCAACCAATAATAGGTATTCTGCAAGTAATTCTTGTCATATATTATACTTTCTCCTTCTGCCCCCTTGGCCGTGAAGCTGGCTTGATCTGCGGAGCTCTTCTCCTGGCTGGTGATGGCGGTGAGGTTCAGATGGCCTATCTTGGCCTGGGCTTTGATACCAAAGAGGCCCTTGGCGTGCCCTCTATAGCCGACAAACTGGGTTCCGCCTAAGGAGAGGGTGGTATTTCCCGCCTCTACATTCTGGACTATCTCGTCCTCATCCCCCTGATAGCTGAGGTGGATGCGGTTCTCCAGATCGGTTTCCCTCTCGCTATCCTGGTCTATGGAGACCTTGATCTTCGAGCCAATGGTTCCGGTTATGGTGAACCGGGATTTCTGCTCCATCTTCAGGGCCGGGAACTTCGAGGGATGGTGGGTGGCAGTGGCCGCCTCTCCCTCTGTCCATTCGCTCCTCCCGGAGAAGCTTATCCTTCTTGTGCCATTCACCCTGAGAGCAGGACCTCCTTCTCCGATGATGCTGGTGATAAACTTGGGCATTTTCAGGGGGAGCTCATACTGCAAAAAGCCTCCTGTCTTTTCTCTCTCCTCCTTGGTAAGCTCCAACCTTTCGCTCTCCCTCCAGCTCTCCCAAAGGTTATTCTCCTGAATCAAAGAGAGGTAGAGGGGGAGGTCCATAAGTAAAGGGTGGCTAAATTGATGGCTGGCAATAGTCTCCTCGAGATAGATGTTTCCTTTCTGGAGTTCTACTGTAAAGCTTCTCCTCAAAGGGAGGGATTTGTAGCTGAGAAGTGCTGGGGATTGGTAAACTATGGATAAACCTGGGAAGGATTCAGCCTGGTAGTACCTCACCGCTGGCCAGTAAGGGCAGGATAGGCTCAGCTTTAACCCCACTTCGGCCCAGGCAAGGGAAGGGAGGAAAAGAAAAACCGCCCAGATTAAACAGAATAACCCTCTTTTGGCGGCACCATATATTTTAGATCTTTCGGCATTCACTGCCTTAATAGCTCCCTTAACTTGGTTTATGGGGGATAATCCATTCACTATGCTGTTTTTTTATCCCCACAAAACCTTAGCTAAATTGCATAGGCAAATCTCCTTTTCTTCTTTTATAATCCCCTTCAACCATAAACTGCAGGAGAAATATAACCATCTTCTCCACCAAAATCAAGGGAAAAATTTAGATACTCTTTGATTTTTTTGTTCACTGGCCACAGTAACAAACCAGGGGACGAAGATTTATCCCCTCTCGGTCCTCCTCAGACTCCGCTAAGAGGAAGAGCTTAGTGGGAAAAGGGATGCCTTTTGTAATCTTTTATGAAGCAACGATATAATTATTTTTTTAGACTAAACATCGCTCCCTGTGGCTAGCGAAGCTTCGCCTTCCCGACCCGGGAGGGGCAAACCATCAAGCTCTGGCATCATAAATTTGGTGAAGCTTCAAATGTGGGGTCATCAGCCAAAATTTTTGAAAAAAGTACTTGACAAATCCTTCATCGTCGCTTATAATAACATCGTCAATTTCGGAATTGACGACGATACCGCAAGATTCCGTTATAGCATAAGAAGAGAAAAGGAGCTTTTAAGGTGACACACACACACACACACTCTCTCTCTCTCAGATAACTACATCCAAATCTGTTTACCGACAGGTAGATGTGGTTTCTTACCCTCAATCTGATGGTTATTATAAATATCGGGCTGAGGGTATTTTTTTATCCGGGATTGAAAAATGTAGGTGATGTCCTGGACTTCCAATTCATAGAATCAAAATTGCCATGGTAGTTATTTCTATTTTTCAGCCTGACCCCAATGACTCCCAATGACTTTGATTTTGTGTTTGGGGAGAAAATTTTCTAACAGAAAGAAAGGACGAATAAGAGATTAAATAGAGGTGAATATAATCCGTATTTAGAGTGAAAGTTGTTTATATTTGAAAGGGGTGATTCAAGTGAGAAAGTTGCGTTTTTCAATTGGTTTCTTAATAGTTTTTCTGATTGTCTTTGTCTCTTTGGGGATTGCTGCAGGTAGTAAAGAAGGAGACCTGGGTAAAGGGCTTGTTTCTGCGATAAAGGTCGAGCAGATGGTGAAAATAGCTCATATACCCTCAGAGAAATCTCCACAGGTAGTCTGGGCAAAGGATGGCCAGAAGTTTGCCTATATCAGCCGCGGTGAGGGCAATTACAAAAACTGGGCCAGGTTGTGGGTATCCACGAGAGATGGCAAAGCAAAGAAGCTAATATTTTCCTCTCCTCAGATTTGGGCCCCTCAATGGTCGCCAGTGGGGGACAAGATTTCGTTCAGCACCTCTAACGGGATAGATAACTATACGGTAATCTATAACAATGAGGAACAGAAGATAGAGGGCACAATTTCAGGCACTTGGGCGACCTGGTCACCTGATGGTAAGAAGATTGCCTATTGCAAGTATCCAAGAGGGAAAGCGAGATCAGATCAGATAGAGATCTTTGTTTCTGGAGTTGATGGCTCTGGCAGGAGATTCCTAACGAATGGTTCCGATCCAATCTGGTCACCAAGAGGGGACCAAATTGCGTTTAGAACGGCGGAACAGGAGATTCCCTCCGGAAGATGGACAACATGCTTATGGCTGATTAACCCAGATGGGAGTAACAAGCGATTATTGAATACTCCCGGTGGTGCGCATCCACTTTGGTCTCCTGATGGGCTCCATATTTGTTATTCTTCCGATGGTTGTTTAGGAGTTGTCCACATTGCCTCAGACAGCGTTTTTAGTATCGAAGGCAGTGACATAATAGACACCTATTCCTGGTCGCCTGACGGAACCAGGATCGCCTTCAGTCAGATTGAATTCTTTGAAGGAGAAATCGCTCATGGGATAACCGTTACTAAAGGGGACGGGGTAATCAAGAACAGCGACATCTGGATAGCAGATTCAGATGGCTCGAATCCTCTTCGTTTGACTGATACACCTAATGTACGGGAGGAAAACCCAGCATGGATATCTCCAGATGAGATTGCGGTCACTGTTGTTGATACCTTGTTGATTCTGAAGTTGAATTCACGTTAGTGGAATATGTTGCAATTTGTAGTTCAGCTAAAATGAGTTTTTGAAGGTTTAATAAATTAAGTATCGAGGGGAGGATAACATGAAAATGGCAAATTATAAGGTTATCTTTAGTGTCATTTTTTGTCTGCTGACTTTGTTTTTTCAAGTCAGTTTCTCTTCACTGGCAAAAGCACAATATGTTCACACTGTATGTATCGATCCTGGACATGGAGGAGATGATATCGGTGCTCCCGGTTGGGATGGGGATGGTGAGCCTAATGAAGAAGATATAACCCTGCAAATCTGCCATAATCATCTCGAATATTGGATCAACGAGATCGTACTTACAGGATGGGACAAGCTTTATGTAACGCGAATTGAGGATGTGAATGTTTCACTGCAAAAGAGAGTAAAAATCGCTAAGGGAGAGGAGTATGATGCGTATGGTAACAAACCTAATAAGGCAGTTGACCTTTTTGTGAGCGTTCACTGTAATTCCAGCGCGGACGCTTCAAAAAAGGGAACATCCATAATGATTTGGGACAAAAACGCAACAGCAGATGACTGGGTTAACAACCCACCCACAGACACCAAACGATTTAAGCTGGCAAAATATATAATTGAGGATTACATTTACCACACTTCATCTATATGGCCAGGTGCCTGTATCTGGGAGGAGGGTGGAGACGGAATCTGGGGCAGGGGCACTGATGTGTATGTATTGTGGAAGACCCCAATGCCTGCTAACGTTGTTGAAACGGAATTTATTAGCAATTATGACGGTTGGTACTATCTTCAGAACGAGTTTTACCAGGATGCTGCTGGTCAAGGAATTGCTCAAGGCATAGGGGATTATTATGACGGAGTTGATGAGCAAAGTTGGGGCGGTTTATTACCGACTCAAAACTCATTATCTCAGAATTTCCCCAACCCCTTCAACCCAAAGACTAAAATCGGATATGCTATATCAAAAAGAGAAAGGGTTAAGATCATCGTTTTTAATCTTGTAGGCCAGAAAGTGAGAACTCTTGTTGATGAAGAAAAATTGCCCGGTTATCACGTAATCTGGTGGAATAGCAAGGATGACAATGACCAACCAGTTGCCAGTGGTGTTTATTTCTGTAAGATGGAAGCGAGCAGTTTTTCTGAAGCTAAGAAAATGCTGCTGATAAGGTGAGGTTTTAACAGGTGTTTCTAAGTCTTTAACAGTGGAGGTCAAGATGAGGTCCAGACGGCTTTTTAAGATAGGGTTGGCAATCTTTTTCTCTGCCTTTTGCGTAAGTTTATCTTTTGCTAACACTGCCTCTCATTTGAGCTTTTCTCGTTCCGATTTTGTAATATTTACTGAGAAGGGTTTTGATACTGTTACCCTTCCGAGATGCCTACCAAGCGAGAAGGTGGGAGCACCGCAGTTGCCAGTGAGAGGCGTCTCTCTCATTGTTCCTCAGGATGTAAGGGTTACCGGGGTGAAGGTTTTATCTTTTAAGAAGGCGAAACTGGATGGAAGTTACAATGTCATCCCAGCGCAGCCGGTAGTCCCCATAGGAGAGACCGCTCCCTGGGTGGAGCCTGATGAGGAGATATACAACTCGAATAATCCGTTTCCAGGCAAGTTGGTGGAATTAACTGGTGATGGTTATATGGGAGGTTATCATATAGTCAACCTCCTGGTCTATCCTGTTGAGTATATTCCTGCAAAGAAAGAGCTCTACCTTTATACCGAAGTTAGCTTTGAGGTGCAGTACCAGGCAACCCTTAGAGACTATGTTAAACCGAATAGGATGAGCACTGAGAATCAGAAGATATATAAAAGGGCAGTTAAGAATCTGGTGGAAAATCCAATGGATGTTGAGATATATGCTCCTTTCATCAAAGCTACCAGTGGTATTAAGGGAAAATTGGACATTAAGGGTAGTCCCTCCCTGGAAGGGAGCTCAGTTGAGTATGTGATAATCACTAATGATGAGATGGCCTCAGCATTTCAGCAGCTTGCCGATTGGAAGACCAAGAAAGGCACTCCAGCGGTGGTCAAAACCATTTCCTGGATTCAGGTGAACTATCCTAATGGTTGTGACTTAGCGGAGACTATTCGTAATTTCATCAGGGATGCCTACCAGAACTGGGGGACGGTGTGGGTTCTGCTCGGTGGAGATACTGATATTATTCCCACTAGATATGCTCATAGTGATTTTGTCGCTAATTACATCCTTACTGATCTCTATTTTTCCGATTTAGATGGGAACTGGAATCAGAACGGAGATGCCGAGTTTGGTGAGGCTTTTGTTGACAATGTAGATTTCTACCCTGAAGTTTTCGTGGGAAGGGCGCCTGTACATAATTCAGTAGAAGCAAGTTCTTTTATAACGAAACTGGTTATTACTCAGGTCATAAAGTAGTTTGCATTTTGATCTTTGATATGATATATTGA
>JAOZPP010000097.1 GCA_029932675.1 bacterium | reverse complement strand
CCTTGGACCCCCGCCCCCCCCACCCTGGTTACCATCTGCCTTCCCAGTACCAAAATATGGGGACTGCCCCCCACTTTTAAGCAGCGACATACTTCAGACAAGATTGAAAAGTATATTCACCCCATTAGATTCCTGCTATCTAAAGGGGTGAACCTTGCCAAAAGATATCTTCCACAATTTCCGATGGTTCTGTATGATGTGCCGTTGCATTGAATGTTGGAGATAACCGTATCATAAAAAAGTGAGGTGGCAGAACCCCTATTCTGCCACGGTCAGATCAGGAGATCTAACCACTCAGCTATTGGTAGTTTGCAGCTACGTGCAAGTTTTATGAACAATTCAGGTTTCTTCCCCCTTGAGGGGGGAGAACTAAGGAGAGGGTGAAGATCTCATCTATTTCCCCCTCACCCTGTCCCTCTCCCTTTGGAGGGAGAGGGTACTATATCCTCCAACGATAGCGGTATCCTCGGAGGTTACGATAGAAAGCAGATTAAAGTCTGCGGCATGAGGAATTTGGGCTCAGCAACCCTAACCCTCTTGTAATTCTTTGATTAACAAAGAGAAAAAATGCAAATCCTATGCTTTCATGGTGACAGGAGCTTACATAAAGCTCTCGAGGATTTATGAATAAGTTAAATTAGGTAGATCCCTCCCCTTGGTATAGTTACCGCCGATAACCGCAGAAAGTTAAGATCTTGACAAGCTGGGTTTATCTGCGTCCCCAAAAGGAATTTCCTATAATTCCAAGTTATTTGCAAAACATCGTTGACAAATAACCGTGTTATTTGTATCTTACCTTTCACAGACAACCGGGAAAAAGGAGGGAACTATGCTCTATGACCGCCGAATTCGTCGACACGTTCTGAAATATATAGATGATAGAGAAGCTCTAGTCGTCCTCGGCTCCCGACAGGTGGGAAAAACATCGCTGCTGAAGTTGTTGATGGAGGATCTGAAATCGCACGCCCCGGTGTTTTACTATGACTTAGAGGAAACCCGGGTCTTAGAGGTGTTGGATGAGGGTGTAGATGATTTCCTGCAATTCATCAGGACAGAAGGGGCAGATCGCAAGCGGCGCAATATCGTTTTGCTCGATGAAATCCAGTATCTTCGGGACCCCTCTAAGTTCATCAAATTGATGGTAGACCACCATAGCGATGAAGTGAAGTTGATCGTTACCGGGTCTTCGGCACTGAGTATTAAGATGAAATTTCGGGATTCACTGGTGGGACGAAAGATCGTCTTCCATCTGTATCCCCTGGACTTTCGGGAAGTGCTGGTGTTTAAGGAGGAAGCCCAACTGTCGGCTCTTCTGCCTGAGAATGCTTTCGCAGGTACGGCTGATGAGGGTCGGTTCTATCAGCGGGACTATCGGCGCTACTTCCTGGAGTTTCTTGTATTCGGTGGTTACCCTCGGGTGGTGTTAGAGGACGAGGTGGAGAGAAAGTCCAAGTTCTTGGGAGAAATTGTAAGCACCTATGTATACCGGGATGTGAGCAGCCTTTTCCAGTTAGAGGACATCTCTAAGTTCAACCGACTGCTTAGTGTGCTTGCGGCTCAGATAGGAAATCTCTTGAACATCTCCAACATCGCCAATGCAGTGGGTATCGCTCGCCATACCACCTCGAGGTACCTTTCAATTTTGGAGAGTACGTTTATCCTTTCGCTGCTCCCTCCGTATTTCACCAATCGGAGGAAGGAAGTAACCAAGTCGCCCAAGGTGTACTTTCTGGACAATGGAATTCGTAACTATCTCCTTGGGGATCTGGCACAGTCGGAGTTAAGAGGAGATATAGGGAAACTGTTGGAGAATTTGGTGTATACAGGTTTTGTGAAACGTATGGGGGAATTGGACCGGCTACACTTCTGGAGGACACAGAATGGAGCTGAGGTAGATTTTGTCTTAGAGCGGGCCACCAGGCTATTCCCCATAGAGGTAAAGTGGAGGGCCGGGCATTCCCGTGCGCTGGGATCGTTTATGCAACGATACGGGGTAGAGCGTGGGTATGTGGTGCACGCTGGGGAATTCATCCAGGAAGGTCGCAGAAGCCTCCTGCCAGCCTGGTGGGTTGTATAAAGTCTGGTCTTAGTAGGGAAGTGGCGTAAAGACAAGGGGCGCGAACAGCATGAGGAAGGTACTCGCACCCAGACCCCAGGCGATGGTGTCCACTGCTGGCTTTTAGATAACTACAGATCACAATCTGCTTTTTCCTGTGTGATTCCGTGAATTTCCGTGATAAATTTAACTGTCTGTTTTCTATCAGTAAAATCCGTGACATCGTAAACTATGGGGGGTTCCGCTTTTGTCCATATTGCCGTTTGCATCGCTGCTACGCTGAGCGGGCAAATAGTCCGGAGGCGTAAGAGTCTCTCCTCTGCCTATGCCGACGTTGCCGTTTTTGAACTTCATACCCCTCGAGTCGACTTTTCTAACAGGTAACAAGATCTTCCGAAATTAAACACCAAAACCACCGAAACAGTGATTTTCGGTATTTATTGAATACCTTGTTCATCCTGTCAATTTTGTCTAAAAGTGGTACTTGTCCCTAATTATTTCCTCAATAATTCGTTAAACTCATCAATTGAGATATACGCATCCCTTATCAAAGCTCGCAGAAGTCCCCTATCAAGTATCTTATGTTCAGGGATAGATAAAGTAGTCTTCATACCTGGTTTTTTCATGATTATGTGTCTACTTCTTGCTCGACGGTCAATGTACCAACCCGCCTTCTCAAAGGCGCGGATTGCCTCTTTCCCAGAGATTACCGGTAATTTCACCAATTAAACCTCTATTTCCATAACGCCGAGTTCTTTGGCAGATTCGGTGACCTCTTCGTCCAACACCGAGAGGCATCCCCTTATCGCGTCCTTAATGTTCTCTATTGCTTCTTCAATAGTATTTCCTTGCGAATGACAACCAGGGAGTGCTGGACAGTGCATCACATAACCAAAATCTTCGCCTTTTTCAATAATAACTCTATAGACCACAGTTACCACCTCCTAATTTCAACTACATCGAATTGTTACAATCTATCACAAAACCACCATTTTTTAAAATTAATCATACATGTTGATGGTGTCAACCAATTTTTTGGTCCCTTCACTGAGTCTATTCTTTCTTAGAACTTTTTCAGGTATCGAGGGAATTGGATTCTTTTAATGCACAGGCAATTCCAAAATATTCATACTTCGGTCGCTAACTTTTCCAGAGGGCCTCACCGGCCCTATGGCGCTCCGCAATCCTCCGCCTGTTCG
Source organism: bacterium (assembly GCA_029932675.1). Classification (GTDB taxonomy): domain Bacteria; phylum SM23-81; class DAOVCL01; order DAOVCL01; family DAOVCL01; genus DAOVCL01. The sequence goes on along the minus strand of JAOZPP010000097.1, from coordinate 3,765 downwards.
GATTGCTCCACTGTCACCCTTAAAGGGGGCATACCCCCCTTAAGCCCCCCCACGTTTCGGAATTCTTAGGAATTCCGAAACGTCAGGTTAGCCACATTTCCCTTGACGGTTACCAATTTGAAGTTTAAGATAATGGTGAAAACCTTGAGGTGATTTTTGTACACAAATCTCTCCTAAGGGGGGAGAAAGGTCTAAAATGATTTCCATTATCCGAAGAAAACTCACCGATGCGGTGCGGTGGAGGTCAGTTCTATTCGTGACACTAATGGTTGGAACCTCCATTTCCTATGCGCGGGGGACCCAAAAGGTAAACCCTGAGGACTATAAGGTTACAGCAGTAAAGGTAGAGGAGGGAATTAAGGTCGATGGCAGGCTAAATGAGGCTTGTTGGGGTTTAGCCTCTCCAGCTACGGGATTCCTTCAACTGGAGCCTGAGGAGGGAAAGCCAGCATCGGAGAGGACAGAGGTATGGTTTCTTTACGACAATCTCAACCTTTACATTGGGATAAGATGTTATGATAGCCACCCGGATAAGATCGTTGCCAATGAGTTGAGGAGGGATGCAGAACTTGGCCATAACGATATGGTCATGATACTTCTGGATACTTTTCATGATCATCGAAACTGTTTTTGTTTTTGTCTCAACCCTTTAGGGACAAAACAGGATGGGTTGATCACCGATGAGGGCAAGGACAAGAACTTCGACTGGAATGGGATCTGGGATTGTTCGGCCAAGATCGACAGCCTCGGCTGGACGGCAGAGGTGGCTATTCCCTTTAAGACCCTCCGATTTCCATCGGCTGAGAAGCAGATTTGGGGAACAAACATTATGCGCTCCATTAGGAGAAAAAACGAGGTCTCCTTCTGGACCCCCATGCTGAGGGACTACGGTATAAATGCAGAGTTTAAAGTTTCCAAGATAGGGCAATTGATGGGACTTCAGGGTTTGAAAAAGGGAAGGAACCTTCAATTAAAGCCCTATCTATTGAGCGGTTTGGAGAGAGATTATGAGACGGGGGAGAGGGAAAGGAAGTTCGATACAGGACTGGATATAAAATATGGGATCACCTCAGACCTGACTGCAGACATCACCTTTAACACCGACTTTGCTCAGGTAGAAGCGGATCAGGAGCAGATAAATTTGAGTCGCTTCAATCTCTTCTTCCCCGAAAAGAGGGAGTTTTTCCTTGAGGGTGCAGGTACCTTCTATTTTGGAGAGAAACTCAAACCCTGGGAAGATCGTCCCTTTATAAGTCTCTTCTTCAGCAGAAGGATAGGCCTTGCCGGGGAGACAGCTCTGCCCATATTATGGGGAGTGAGGGTTACTGGAAAGGCCAGTGACTACAACCTTGGTTTGCTCACCATGGCAGTCGATGGGGCCAAGATTGATGATGGGGGCGTAAAATATATCGTTCCCAGGACTAATTTCTTTGCTCTCAGGCTAAAGAAAGATATCTTTGAGAGGTCCAGCTTTGGCATTATTCTTCTTGACAAAAACTTGAATCGAACTAAATCCGACTGGGCCGAAGTAAACGGGGACACAAATACCTATTTCCATGAGGATTTCGTAAACACCTATAACAGGACTTGGGGAGTTGATCTAAGCCTTTCCCTCCTTCAAAGCCTAAATTTCGGCGGCTTCTTAGCCAAGACCTATACACCAGATGTGCAGGGAAAGGACTGGGCGAGCAATATCTATTTCGATTGGAGGAACGACCTTTTCAGTTTTGACGGATCCTATATGGAGATAGGGGAAAATTTTAACCCTGAAATGGGTTTTCTGGTGAGGAAAGATGTCCACAGGACCAAATTAGAGCTGGGCTACAGCCCTCGTCCTAAGCTAAGCTTAATCAGACAGTCTTATTTCTTCTTCAACAACCAATTTTATACTGACTGGGAAAATACCTTACTGACCAGAAAGAGCTCTTTAGGAGTCTATAACGCCTTGGAGAGCGGGGGACATCTGATGATAGGGTTCAACCAAGGCTATGAAAAGCTGACTGAGGAGGATGAATTTGAAATACGGGAAGGAAAGCTTATAGAAGCTGGAAAGTATACTTCTCTCGGATTTTTCTCGGAATTTGGTTCAGATCCAGGAAGAATGTTTTCGGTCCGCTGTGAACTTAACAGTGATGGGCTCTTCGATGGAAAAATCCTGGAGTTCGGCGTAGGGGAAAGCTTTAGGCCCAATCAGAACTTATCTCTCTCCTCTAGTCTCTCCCGAAACTGGGTGAGGGATCTGTCGGTTTTGGATTTGACCCACAACCAAAAAAGGAAGATAGGCTTTAACACCACCCTAATTGCCGCACGGATTAACTACTCTTTCTCTGCTAATCTCTTCTCTCGGGCCTTCCTTCAGTATAACTCGGATGCAGAGGAGTTCAGCGCAAATCTTCTGTTTAACTACATCTATCGTCCGGGTTCCAGCCTCTACCTGGTCTACAACGAGACCAGAGGAGACAGACTTAGATCAGGGGTTAAGAACAGGGTTATCATCCTGAAAATAGCTCATTTGCTTAGCATTTAAAATTTGTGATAGTGTCAATTGAACTCTGAGAGTCCTCTGCCTGCTGAGCTTTTACACCGGAGAAGATCTTGCTTAGAAAAACCCAAAATAGTGGGTCTTTTCGAGGAACGCTCTCCGGCTGGGGCTAATCCGCCGCCAGGTGAAACGATGTGCTCAGCAAGCAGAGGCTCCTCCTCTAACAAGACCGGCAACAAGCTGATCCTTGACAGGGCGGTCAGGTGAAGCACCTTGTGAGGCGACCCTCCTTATGCCTCGAAGACTTCTCGAAGGCACTCAACTGCTACTCAGCACCCGGTAGCCATCAAGAAATCGTCCGACATGAGCAGCGGTCCACTCGAGCCACCGATCCAGGTTTTCCCGAAAACTCGGATTAACTTGTGCCAGATCGGTCGCCCAAAGGGCTATCGACACATACCGGGCTGCCATAAACGTGTCCACATGGACTAATTGCCTTTCTGGCACCACACGTATCTGCGCGTATCCCTCAATCAGAGCATCGCGCAAGCCCCGCCAGTTTTCGTACTCCAGGCACTCGCAGAGAGGTCCAGCAAAGTCGTATACCCAATAACCAAAGCCACAGTCGTCAAAGTCAATAGCTCGCGCCTCCCCTTTGAAAAACAACACATTTCCCAAGTGCAGATCGGCATGGATCAGCCCGCACGCCTCCGGCCCATTACCCAGTGCGTGGATGACTTGACCTACCTGATTGGCCACCGCGTGAAAGGGTTCATAGTAGCTGCGTGGCAGTTTCGCCCAAACTTCATCTCCACTGAGGTTAAAGCCGGCGTTATCTCCAAACAGCGCATCCCAATCCCAGTGCCTTCGCGTGAAACCCTGCGGTGGTTGCCAGCGTTCAGCGTGATTGTGCAAGTGAGCCATCAACTGTCCCATCGCTGTAAAGTGGCTGGGTCGAGGGCAACGCTCATAGAATCGCCCCTTCATCCACCGGAGCAGCGAGCAGACCCGTTGCTCCGATACACCTGGCGCACCGGCCTCTGTCAATAGCTCACCTTGCAATGTGAGCACCGGTTCGGGAACGGCCAGCTCTACCTCTTTCCGTAACGCGGCGAGCCACGCCAGTTCTGAAGCGATTGACCTGGCGGTCTGGTAGCCTGGCCGGTGAATCCGCAGCAAGTAACTGGTTTCAACATACAGCTTGCTTGCCACCTTAAGCGGCACAGTATTATTACTCGGAGCACTAAATAGTTTACATCTCACGTTGCTGCATATTGAACATG
>JAOZPP010000046.1:7691-23259 GCA_029932675.1 bacterium | reverse complement strand
GTCTTCGCCTAAAGGCGAGGGTTTTTCTCCCATTCCCCGAAGGGGACAATAAAACCTTTATGTCAAGTCCTTTATACGTCATTGTAATTATGAATTTGACTACTAAGTTAACATATCGAACGAATTTGTCAAAGCTTTTCTCGCTCGTCCGGTGGTGGGTTGCTTTCCATCGAAAAGGCTTAGGGGAACTGGGGGAAAACCGATTGAAAAGAGGGTGTATCTTTACCTTTGACTTCTTGTGAGTGAAAGCCTATTATAGGAAAGGAAATGGAAGTTTGAGGTGATCGAGAAGGAGGTTATCTGGAGGCAGTTTCATCCCCCTCCAATCTCCGGGGTGGCTTGGCCGGTGCTCTTTATCCTCTTTATCAGGGCGGGAATCACCTCGAAGAGGTCACCCACTATCCCATAGGTGGCCACTTTGAAGATAGGGGCCTCTGGGTCCTTGTTTATGGCTACAATTACCTTTGCCGATTGCATCCCTACCAGATGCTGAATGGCTCCAGATATGCCGCAAGCGATGTAGAGCTGAGGGCAGACGGTCTTCCCGGTTTGACCAACCTGATGAGAGTAAGGGATCCAACCGGCATCCACTGCCGCCCGGGAAGCCCCTACAGCACCCCCTAAGGTTTTGGCCAGCTCCTCTATTAAGACAAACTTTGAAGGGTCACCCAATCCCCTACCTCCGGAGACGATTACATCGGCCTCGGCTATGTTCACCATCTCCCCCTCTTCCCTCACCACCTTCAGCAACTTGGTACGGGAGGGAAGCCTATCCGAACCGATCTCCTTTAAGATGACCTCCCCTTTTCTCTTCTGGTCAACCGCCGCTTCTTTCATCACCTTTGGCCTCACGGTGGCCATCTGGGGACGATGGTGGGGACAAACGATGGTGGCCATAATGTTTCCTCCAAAAGCGGGACGGGTCTGGAGAAGCAGGCCGCTCTCTGGATCAATCTCCAGCCCAGTGCAGTCGGCGGTCAGCCCAGTCCGCAACTTGGTGGCCACCCTGGGAATAAGGGACCTACCTAAGGAGGTCGCCCCACTGAGGAATATCTCCGGGCGGTATTCCTGGATGAGCTCAACCAAAGCCTGGGTATAGCTCTCAACCAGAAAATCCTTTAATTGAGCGGATTCAACCAGATATACCCTATCTGCTCCCCTCGCGATTAAATCCTCCGCTTTATCCCTTATCTCTAAGCCAAGCAGAACCGCAGAGAGCTCACAACCCTTAGCTTGAGCAAGCCTTCTGCCCACGCCAAGGAGTTCAAAACTTACCGGATGCAACTTTCCATTCCTCTGCTCGGCAAAGATCCAGATTCCGGAGTAGTTCCTCCTGTTAGGCACCTCTTTCCGACCTCTGATTAGGATGGCATCGAACTTACATGGGTCGACACAGGCACCACAAAGGGTGCAGCTCTCATCGATGACTGCCAGGTCCTCAACTATTTTGATCGCCCCATAGGGGCAAGCCTCTACACAGACCCCACACCCCACACATCTTTCCTGGATTACCTCTATATTCATAGCTGGTTAACCAAGCCTGATCGGATTGGAATCAAGTCTCATAAAAAATTAGGGCCTCATCAATGGGGCCCATTTTTACAGTTATTGGGTAGGAGGCCAATTCCCACAGGTTCCCCTGCCCCTAAAAACTGATTCCCTTTACTATTTTTTTATCGCCCCTTGCAACTTATCCAGAATCTGTTCAACCTCCTCGCGGGTCAGTTTCCCATCTTTAAAGGCCTGGGTGATAGCCTTTCTAACCTCCTCTGCCCCTCCCTCCTTCAGCCTCTTCTCCCGAAGAGCGTCCTCAAACTTCCTGAAGGCGGACTTCACCTTAGCCTGCTCAACATCTGGGGGAAGTAATTCAACAACCCTCTTCTCCAGCACCTTTACCCCGTATTCCGCTATTCTTCCTCGCATAACTATGATGATAATAATGGCCAGAACGCAAACGGCGAGAACGGCGAAGATGGTAGCCAGGCAACCCTTCTTCATTCTTCCTCCCCTTTGCCGGCCGGCTTCTCTGCCCCCTCCCCCCTCTCCTTCACCAACTGGAGAAGAGTTAATGATGCCCCATCTCCTGAACGAGGCCCTAGCTTAACCCTGCGGGTATAACCTCCATTCCTCTCCGCACACCTGAGGGCAATGTCATCAAATAATTTGGCTACAACTGGCTTACGAGGAAGCAACCTTAAAGCTATCCGCCGGGAATGTAAATCACCCCTCTTACCCAAGTTGATCAGCTTCTCGGCAAGCCTCTGGGCCTCTTTAGCTCTGGCATCGGTAGTGGTGATGCTCTCACAGAGGAAAAGATTGGAAACCAGATTTCTCAAGGTGGCCATCCGATGGGCAGGGTTTCTGCCCAGAGCTCTGCCCTTCTTGCGGTGTCTCAATGCTCCTCCTCCTCGCCCTCCATATATGGAGTTACATCCATACCGAAGGAGAGACCGAATTCTGCTAAAACCCTTTGCAGTTCAGAAAGGGATTTACGGCCAAAGTTTCTGTATTTAAGCATTTGGGATTCCGTCTTCTGCACCAAATCCTTCAGGGTAACTATATTAGCTGCCCGCAGGCAGTTGCTCGACCGCACGGAGAGTTCCAATTCATCAACCCTTGTCTTCAGGAGGTTCCTTATCCGCAGCACCTCCTTGTCCACCTTACTCTCCTTGACCTCCTCGAAGTGGGCGGGATGAGTGATGAAAAGTTCCACATGTTGCTTTAAGATCTGTGCAGCATAGCTTAAAGCCTCCCCTGGGGTAATACTCCCATCTGTCCAAATTTGCAGGGTAAGCTTCTCGAAGTCCACCCTATGTCCCACCCTAGTGCTGTCCACCTGATAGTTGACCTTGGTCACCGGGGTGAAGATGGAATCAAGGCAGATAGTGCCGAATGGATGGTTGGGCTTCCTGTTCCGTTCAGCGGTAACATAACCACGGCCAAAACCGACCTCTATCTCCCCTTTAATCTTGGCCCCATCACTCAAAGTAGCCAAATGATGATCAGGGTTAAGGATAAGAAAATTCCCTCCGCCATCGATATCGCCGGCGCGGAATTCTCCTTGCCCTGACTTCTCAATCGGCACCACTACTGGTTTATCAGCCAAGAATTTTATCCTCACCTCCTTCAGGTTAAGCACTATTTCTGGCACATCCTCTACTACCCCAGGGATAGTGGAGAACTCATGGGAAACCCCCTCCAGCCTCAAGGCGGTTATGGCCGCCCCTTGCAAGGAGGAGAGGAGAATACGGCGAAGGGAATTTCCCAAGGTCACCGCAAAACCCCTCTCTAATGGCTCGATAACGAACTTACCATACTCCTCTGTCATAGACTCTTCTTCCACCTCTAATCCCTTGGGAAGTTGAAGGCTGATCCACTTCATCTAAAAGTATTCCTCCTTACTTAGAATAGAGCTCCACAATAAGCTTCTCCGTGATGGCTTCCGGTATTTGGTCCCTTGTGGGATAATCTAAGACCTCACCCTCCAGCTTGGCCTTATCCACCCTGAGCCAACTAACCCTACCCATCCTCTCCGCAGCCCTCAATGACTCATGTATTACGCCCAGATTCCTGCTCTTTTCCCTCACCTTCACCACATCCTTAGGCTTCACCTGATAGGAGGGAATGTTCACCTTCCTCCCATTGACTTGAAAGTGGCCATGCCTCACCAACTGCCTTGCTGCCCTGCGAGAAGGGGCGAAGCCGAGCCGGTAGACGACGTTGTCTAAGCGACACTCTAAGGCACGCAGAAGGTTTTCACCAGTTATCCCCTTCTTCCTCTCCGCCTTTTCGAAGTAGTTCCTAAACTGCTTCTCCATTATCCCATATATCCTACGCGCCTTCTGCTTTTCCCTCAACTGGAGCCCATATTCGGACATCCTCCGTCGAGGCACCTCTCCATGCTCCCCAGGAAGCCTTTCCTTCCTCTCCAAACTACACTTATCGGTATAGCACCGATCACCCTTCAAAAAAAGCTTAGCCCCCTCCCTTCTACAAAGCCTACAAACTGGTCCTGTATACCTGGCCATCCCTTATACCCTCCTTCGCTTTGGAGGACGACAACCATTATGGGGAATAGGGGTCACATCTCTAATGGCAGTGATATTTAACCCTGCGGCCTGGAGGGATCTTATGGCTGCCTCCCTCCCTGAGCCCGGGCCCTTAACCCTCACCTCCACACTCTTCATCCCCCTATCCATTGCTTCCTTAGCCGAGGTGGTAGCTGCTTGTCCGGCGGCAAACGGAGTGCTCTTCTTTGAACCTTTAAAACCAACTCTCCCTGCTGAGGCCCAGGAGACGACCCTTCCTTGGATATCAGTAATAGTGATTATCGTGTTGTTAAAAGTTGCCTGAATGTGCGCAACCCCCTTCGCCTCTACCCTCCCCTTCTTCTTTGACCTCCCCCTAGATCTCTTATCTGCCAAATCCCATACCTCCTATTTTTTCTTCCTCTTCGCACCAATAGTCCTGCGGGAACCCCTCTTTGTGCGAGCGTTGGTCCTCGTCCTCTGCCCCCTCACCGGAAGGTTCCTCCTGTGCCGGAGGCCGCGATAGGAGCCTATATCCATCAACCTCTTAATGTTCATCGCCACCTCTGCCCTTTTACTCCCCTCGACCTTATAGTCCGACTCTATAACAGACCTCAGCTTAGAGACCTCTTCCTCGCTAAGTTTCTCCACCCTAATATCCGGTGAGATCCCTGTCTTCTTTAATATCTCGTTTGCAGAGGAGCGGCCAATGCCATAAATGTAGGTAAGAGCGATCTCTAACCTCTTCCCTTTCGGCAGATCAACACCTGCTATTCTGGCCAACCTTAAGCCTCCTTTTCAGCCCACCCTTTTTGGTTTGCCCTTCTGCCTCTGTTTGTGACGGGGGTTAGAGCAAATGACTCTGAGCACCCCTCTTCTCCTGATCACCTTACAGTGTTCGCAGATGGGTTTTATGGAAACTCTAACTTTCATTTGTACCTATAGGTTATTCTTCCCCGGGTTAAATCGTAAGGTGAGAGTTCAACGGCAACCCTATCTCCAGGAAGAATCTTTATGTAGTGCATCCTCATCTTCCCACAGATGTGTGCCAAAACCTGGTGACCGTTCTTCAACTCAACCCTAAACGTGGCATTGGGGAGGGGCTCAATCACAACCCCGTCCACTTTTATCGTCTCCTGTTTAGCCATACTTGGCCTCAAACTTTGGGGTAAGTTTTTCCACTATTTCCTCGTAAACCTTCTCTACTTCCCCGTTTCCCTGAACATCCACTAAGATCCCCCTATTTCGATAATACTCCTCTAACCCCTTTATCTCCCTAAAGTATATGGAAAGCCTCTTCTTTATAGTCTGAGGTTGATCATCCTCCCTCTGATAGAGCTTACCCCCACATCGATCACAGATACCTTCCACCTGGGGAGGCGAAGTGATTAGGTTATAGACCGCTCCACAAACTGAACAGACCCTCCGGTTAGAAAGCCTAAGCAGAATGGTCTCCTCTGAGGCACCCATATTAATGACCCCATCGAGGGTCCAACCATTCTCCTTGCCTATGGCATCCAACCCCTGGGCTTGAGAAAGGGTGCGCGGGAACCCGTCCAAGATAAAGCCCCTCTCACAATCCGGTTCAGCCAGCCTAAACCTAACCAACTCCATCATAATCTCATCGGGAACTAACTCACCCTTCTCCCAAAAGCTCCTTGCCCTTTCCCCCCATGGGGTACCCTCCTCCACTGAGGATCTCAATATCTCCCCTGTAGAGATATGCGGTATCCGTAACCTCTGGCTAAGCATTTCTGCCTCTACCCCCTTCCCTACCCCTGGGGGTCCCAAAATCACTAACCTCATCTCCTCCCCTTTATCCTCCCCCTCTTCATAAACCCCTCATAATGCCTCATCACCAGATGGGATTCCACCTGCTTCATGGTATCCAAGGCCACCCCGACAATGATCAGGATAGAGGTTCCCCCAAAGTAAAAGGAAACATCCATCGATCTCATCAGGAACCAAGGTAAGATAGCGATGCAGGCAAAGAAAAGGGCACCGGGGAGGGTGAGGCGGGTAAGTATCCTGTCTATGTAGTCCGCTGTCTTCTTCCCTGGCCTCACCCCAGGAATGAAACCACCGTATCTCTTCATATTATCGGCCAACTCAACAGGGTTAAAGACGATAGCTGTATAAAAATAGGCAAAGAATATGATCAAAAGAGCATAGACTACCGAATAGACCAACGCCCCAGGGGTAAACCAATTAGCTATACCCTTTAAGAGCTCGCTTTTCGGGAAGAAAGTAGTTATCGTCCGAGGGGCAAACATCAGGGACTGGGCAAAGATAATTGGGATGACCCCAGCAGCATTCATATTTAAGGGGATATGGGTGGATTGCCCGCCGTAGATCCTTCTTCCTACCACCCTCTTGGCGTATTGCACTGGCACCCTCCGCTGAGCCTGGGTAATGAGGACAACTGAAGCGGTGACGGCCACAATAATGGCCAAAATCATAAAACCCTGAAATGGCGTGCGGGTGCCAGCAGCTAACTGTCTTCCCTCGTTTAAGACAGACCCGGGAAACCGGGCCAGAATCCCCACATAGATGATGAGGGAAATCCCATTGCCCACCCCCTTCTCGGTCATCTGCTCCCCAATCCACATCAGAAAGATGGTCCCTGTGGTCATCGTCAACATAGTTAAAAGCCTAAACCCTATCCCGGGATGAACAACCGGCGAAGCCCCTCCCCATTGGAGGCTCTCTAAGAATATACTCACCCCATAGGATTGAAGAATGCAGATGAGAACCGTTCCATATCGGGTATACTGGGTTATCTTCCTTCTTCCCTCCTCTCCCTCCTTGTGTAACTTCTGAAAATAAGGGACAACTGCCCCTAAAAGCTGCATAATGATGGAGGAGGTGATATAGGGCATTATTCCCAAGCCAAAGACGGCAGCGTTCTTGAATGCCCCCCCAGCAAATATGTCGTAGAGGCCGAAGAGGGTCCCTTGAGCCTGGGCAAAGAAGCCCTTCAAAACGCTCATATCTATACCCGGAATGGGGATATGACAACCTATTCGGTAAACGACAAGGAGACCTATGGTGAAGAGTATCCTCCTCCTCAGCTCAGGGATCTTAAAGGTGTTTTGAAATGTCTGAAACAATTAGATCACCTCCACCTTCCCCCCACTGGCTTCAATCTTTGTCCTCGCCGATTTACTAAAGGCCTGAGCCTTGATGGTGAGAGCGCATTCCAGTTGACCTTCCCCTAACACCTTCAAGGGAAGATCTAAACTCTTTATCAGACCATCCCTCTTCAGTCGAGGCGGATCAATGACCTGAGGATCACCATACCTCTGCAATTGCTTGAGGTTGACTATCTGGTAAGAAGGGCGAAAGTGGCGCATCATCACTGATTTCTTTCCCCTCTTCATTCCCCTTTTGGGCACCCTTCTACTCAAGGGCATCTGGCCTCCCTCAAACCAGGCCTTTGACTTTGAACCAGATCTTGATTTCTGCCCCTTCTCTCCCCGACCGGAGGTTTTCCCCAGGCCAGAGCCCGGGCCCCTTCCCACCCTTTTTCTCTTCTTTCTTGACCCAGAAGGTGGTCTAATCTGCATCATCCTCTAATTCCTCAACTTCCACCAAATGGATTACCTTCCTCACCATACCCCTTATCTGAGGGGTGTCCTGGTGCACCACTGATCGGTTCAGTCTCTTTATCCCCAAGGCCTCAATGGTAAGTTTCTGTCTACGCGGATAGCCTATTGCGCTCTTTCTCTGAGTTATCTTCAACCTTTTGGCCATCTAATCTCCTCGGTCTGAATAATTCCTATGGTGTAAACGATTAATAAATCCGATTTAATGGATTATCCTAAGATTAGGAGAGGAGCTCCTTAATCTCCATCCCTCTCAGATTGGCCACCATCCGGGCATCCCTCAACCGTAACAGACCATTCATGGTTGCCTTGACCACATTATGAGGGTTAGATGAACCCAAGGATTTAGTTAACACGTTTTCTACACCAGCCACCTCCATCACCGCCCTCACCGGCCCACCAGCTATCACCCCAGTCCCCGGACTAGCCGGTTTCATAAGCACCCTTCCCGCCCCAAATTTGCCCAAGATCTCATGGGGTATGGTCCCCCGCAGAAGAGGGATTTTAATCATTGTCTTGCGAGCAGCCTCAGTAGCCTTCCTAATGGCAGCGGATACCTCATTGGCCTTTCCCAAACCTACCCCCACGCTTCCATTGCCATCTCCTACCGCCACTAGGGCATTAAAACCAAACCTTCTCCCTCCCTTAACTACCTTTGCTACCCGATTTAAGTAGATGAGCTTCTCCTCAAGTTCAATGCCCCCTTCCTCTTCCCTTTTCCCCTTCAAGTTTTCCTTCCTTTCTAAAATCTCAGTCCCCCTTCCCTGGCACCCTCAGCAAGAGCTTTAACCCTTCCGTGATATTTATAACCTCCCCGATCAAAAACCACCTTCTCTACCCCTTTCTCCTTCAGTTTTTCAGCCAAGACCTTACCCAGGTGCTTAGCCTTAGCTGCCTTCCCCGACAGTTCCCCCAGTGCTGAGGATAATTCTGGGGAAAGGGTAGAAAGGGAAAGGATGGTCCTCTGAGCCTGGTCATCAATTACCTGCGCATAAATCTGGCGGAGGCTACGGTGAACGCTCAATCGAGGACGTTGTGGGGTACCAAAGACCTTTTCCCTTATTCTCCTTTTCCTCCTCTTCCAGGAAAGGATTTTCGTTTTATTCTTATCTACGATACCCATAGCCTTTAAGCTGCTGTCTTGCCAGCCTTCCGCCGCACCTTCTCTCCATGATACCTGATACCCTTGCCTTTATAGGGATCAGGTGGCTGTAGTGACCTTAGCTTGGCGGCAACTTGACCCACCAATTCCTTATCTATCCCCTTGACGGTAATTCTTTCCACTACGTCCCCCCGACCAGCCCTGGCCATCATCTCCACCTCAAAGCTGATCCCCTCCGGGGGTTCAAAAAGAATGGGATGGCAATAACCTAACTGAAAGTTGAGCTTCCTCCCGATGAGCTCGGCCTTATAGCCCACCCCAATTATCTCTAAAACCTTTTTAAATCCCTTCGATACCCCTTCCACCATATTGGCCACCAGGGTCCTGGTCAGTCCATGTAGAGATCTATAGAACCGATCATCTGAAGGACGTAAAATAAATAGTTTCCCTTCTCTTTCCTCCACCCGCAGGCCGGTATGGATCTCCCTCTCTAAGGTCCCCAACGGTCCCTTTACCCGTAACCTATCCCCCTCTACCTTCACCTCTACCCCCTGGGGAAGGGGTATAGGGGCTTTACCTACCCGAGACATCTCTATCTCCTACCATATGTAACACAAGACCTCCCCTCCAACTCCTTCCTTCCTGCATAGTTTATCCTGCAAAATCCCTTTGGATGTGGAGAGAATTGCTGTGCCCAAACCATTCTGCACCCGAGGGATCTTATCCTTCCCCACATAAACCCTCAACCCTGGCTTGCTCACCCTCTTTAGGCCGGATATTACCGGGCGTCCATCTGGGGTATATTTTAGATAAATCCTTAGTTTTTTGTGACTTCCCTCCTCGGATAATTTATAATCGGCTATATATTTCTCCTTTAAGAGAATCTCGGCCAGCTTCTTCTTAATCTTTGAGGAGGGAACTTCTACCACAGGCAATCTGGCTTGCAGACCATTTCTGATTCTGGTCAACATATCTGCGATGGGATCTGTCATAGTCATCGATTTACCCCCCTACCAACTGGCCTTGGCCACACCTGGAATTTCTCCCCGTAGAGCCAGTTCCCGGAAGCATATTCTGCAGAGGCCAAACTTTCGCATGTAGGCGCGGGGACGGCCACAACGGGGGCACCTGTTATATCTTCTCACTTTGAACTTCGGTTCCTTACTTGCCTTTATCTTTAAGGACTTTTTCGCCAAACCCTCTCCTTTCTACCTCTTAAATGGCATACCCATAGCCGCCAGAAGCTCCAAGGCCTCTTCATCCGTTTTGGCGGTAGTGGTGATGGTGATATCCATACCCCGCAGCTTCTCCACTTTGTCATAGTTGATCTCCGGAAATATAACCTGTTCCCTTATCCCCAAGGTATAATTTCCCCTTCCATCGAAGGATTTTGTGGGCACACCGCGAAAGTCCCTTATCCGAGGTATGGCCACATTCACCAGCCTATCCCAGAACTCGTACATCCTCTCCCCGCGTAGGGTCACCTTACAGCCGATAGCCATCCCCGCCCTCAGCCTGAAGTTAGAGATGGACTTCTTTGCCCTGGTGATCACTGGTCTCTGTCCGGCGATCAAAGTTAGATCATCGACAGCAGCGTCTAAAAGTTTTGGGTTTTGGATAGCGTCCCCCACCCCCATATTTATCACGATCTTCTCCAGCTTAGGCGCCTCCAAGGGGTTCTTGTAGCCAAACTTTTTGCTGAGGAGGGGAACGACCTCCTTCTGATAATATTCCCTCAACCTGGCCATTGGCTCACTTTGGTTTCCATACCCCATTACCTTGTAGGTAAAATGTTCCTTTCACAAACCCCAAGAATTAACCTCCTATGGCAGATTAACCTTGAGAAGATACCTGCCTGGGAAGAACCAGATGGCGATATGAGGCAGACTGTTTTAACCGGTATCTCCAACTGTGCCCCTTTAAGCGGCATAGCTATAGTAAAGGCTAATATGGTTAAAAGTATAATCCTCTTCACAATATCCTCAATTTCTGGCTAAAGGTTTCCACTTTAGCGTAAAACTACCAGCTTCTTGCTGCTGGTATAGCCACCAGCCCTTATCCGGTAGATGTAAACCCCACTGGCCACCTCTTCCCCAGAATCAGTTCTCCCATCCCAGGCTATTGAGTAATAACCAGTGGGTTTACCCTCATCGACCAGAGTTCTCACCAACTGCCCAAGGATGTTATACACCTTCAAACTCACCTGGTAACCTTCTGGTAGAGCATACTTGATCTGTGTGACTGAATTGATTGGATTGGGGTAGTTCTGGGAGAGGGAGAAGTGATCTGGCAGAGATGGCTTAGTAGTTGGTTCCACCCCTACTGAGGTAAGCCAAGGGTCATAGTCCACCGGCCCATAGAACCAGGCGGGATCAGGCGGTGACCCACCCCAGAAGTTCATCTCCGCCTTTATCGTATCGGTTACCCCCTCACAGTATACCGCATATTGAGGAGAACAGGAGCCTGGGGTGATGCTGTTGTTGCCCGTTCCCGGGATGAGGGAATCACCTAATAGAGGGCAGCTCTGGTAGCAGGCCACACCTATGTCTCCATAATCGCTAATCTGATTGCTGGAGACTATGGGCCTGGAGCCTGCATAGAGAGCCAACCCTATACAGTTTCTATCCAACTCTTGACTCAATTCCTCGCTCCCTTTGATCACGGTAGCCGAATCAAGACCTACCCCTATTATGCCGTAATGGCCACCAATTATCTGGTTATCCTCAATCTGGGCTGTGGCATCCTCGATATATATCCCCACACCGGTGCTATCTCCTCCTCCTCGTGGTGGGTTACACTCCAGAACAGGCATAAGGATATTGTTGCTTCTGATGACCACTGGCTTATCAGGGGAATCCCCAACTATCCTGATAGCATAATCCTGATTGGGATAGGGAAAGCTATTCCCGATTATAGAAGGAGAGCAACCCTCGGCGTAGACCCCATAGAGATTGTTCCCAGAGATGGTGTTGTCAGAGATGGCCGTGGCTGAGTCCGTGTGATCGCACCTAATGCCACAAAGCTGATTATCCCTGATGCTGCTTTCCTCTATGGTCACCACACTGGAGGTGTCCAGAAAGACCCCACAGTATCCGTTCTTCACTATAGCTCCTTGGATATGGCCCTGGCCCTCCGGCTTGAACCTTACCCCATACCAACCTCCACTAACCGGAGAACTGAAAACCACGGAGTCTGCACCTGCACCGGAGGCAACCAGCTCCCCCTGCACAATGAGCTCACACCGGGAAGTATCTACTCCTGACTTCTCGTTGTCCTGATTTGGCATAAATAGCACTTCTGTGCTTGGTTGAACCGTTAATACCACCCCACTATCCACTGTGACATCGCCGAGGACAACAATTCTTTCTGACCAGGTAGTGTTTTCGGTGATATGACCACTAGCCCCTCTGGTAGGCACAGCTCCATATAGCCCCGTATGCCACCTGTCATGCTGATACATGCCCCATTCGGTATGATCGGGGTTTCCCCAGAAATCATAGACATGAATTTGACCATCCATACCGTCCACCGCAGCTTCGGTATTCTCGTCGTCATTAATATCACCGATCGCCACCGAGGAGTACGATTTTCCACCCAAAAAGAATCCTGGCAAAACATTGCTTCCATCAGGGTTCAGGACATATGTACCCCTAAAAGTGCTCACTACGATCTCTGTTTCCTCATCCTCATCAATATCTCCTAAAGCTGGGGAAGAAAAGATTGGAGCCTCAATTGGGTAGGTTAACTTCTCAGATCCACTGTTATCCAAGACATAGAGTGTCCCCCCTTGGGACCCGGCCACGATCTCCAAATCACTATCTGCGTCTATGTCACCTATTGCTATGCCAGTTACCATTCCATTAGTGGGATGTGTCCACAAGACCCCTCCCTCACCCCCTTCTAAAACAAATATTTCATCGCTGGAGCCAACAACCACCTCCAAATCTCCGTCCCTGTCTAAATCGGCCAGCGCTACAGCACCGAAGGGCCCTTGCAAAAAGGAGCTCCATAGTCGACCTCCTGTCATGCCTTCAAGTGCAATAACAGAGTCGTCGGCCGTAACGATCACATCTGGAAGGACATCCTCATTCAAATCGCCCAATGCTATCCCAGAAGGAGGAGCCGAAACCTCTGAATAGCGGCTCCAAAGAGATGAACCATTGGGTTTAATAACCTTTAAAGTCTCTTTAACCTCGTGTGGATCAATGAATAAGTAATTTGCTGCTATAACAATTTCCAACTGGCCGTCACCATCCAGATCTCCTAAAGCAGGAGGCAGATTTAGGTAATCCCCCATTATTAAGGGGAAGTTCCCAAAGTTGGTCCCGTCATTGGCATTAAGAACCCAGAGCTTTCCGCAACCCGAAGGTGAGTTCGTAATTACTATCTCCAAATCACCATCGCCATTTAAATCTCCTATGGCTGGGCAGGTTCTCACACCACCGTCCAACCCCTTGGTCCATATCGTTTGTCCAGTAGCGCCCAATACATAAAGACTATCACTTCCTGAGCCCACAATTACCTCCCTCTTTCCATCGCCGTCCAGATCAACCAAAACAGGGGAAGATGAAACCGGGCCGTTCAGGTTGACGGGAAAACCGGTTAAAGAGTAGTCCTGATACACATATCCACATTGGTGTAGGGTTGGATCTCCAAAGTAAGTGAGCCCATAATGCCACTCGCGTGAAGCCTCCCCTCGTCTGACAAACCATTTTAAGAAGGCCTCGCCAATGCACATCCCGTTGGCAAAAGCTTCATAAAAATCTTCACAATGAGAATTATAATTACCCATACCCCCTATTTTGGTGCTGGCTATAGCTCCCAAGCCGCAGCTATTCTCATTCAGACGGAATATATAATGTCCGGCCAAATAGTAACATCCATAATCCTTTGCCATAAAGTTGCCGGCGGTGCAGGAGATGAGGTTATAGAATATCGCCTGGGGACCAGCACCGTTGGCAATGCTATTTAGACAGAAGGCCGGTGGATGGTCAGGATCATTACCGTCAATTCTGATAAGCGCCATGGTATCCGAATATACGCTTCCCTGACTATAACACCAACTGCAACCCACGTCTTCGGGAGACTGGAAGGCGTGCATATAATAGTTGGAGTGAGACATCTCATGGACGAACTCATAGCTTTGGGAGAGTTCATCCCGGTAACCCTGAGTCGTGGTATGATACTCAGGTGCCCCGGGCTGGTCAACCACCAAAACCGCCTGGGGGTAGGCTTGGTGGACTGCGTCCCGGGAGTCGTTGGCCTGCCCCCGCCAACTGTCGTCAATAAAGACCAGTGCTCGATAAAAGGAAGAGAGCTCTCCTATACGATACTTGTGATCTCTCTGGAGATAGTTCCGTATCATCTGCCATTCTTTCCGTTTATCGCCGTATGGTTCATCTTCTATGGCCAGCCTACCGATGTAGATCTCTGGCTCAACATCGCCTGAACCATCAAGGTGATCGTCGAACCAGTTATCCGCATCTGCATCTATCCATTCACCATCGAGGTCCATATAATATAGATCAATTGGGTAATCACTATCAACTTTGGCGTCGCGCCACGCTATCTCAGAGAAAGCTACAGGGAGCTTCCGTCCCATAAGTATGCATCCCTCCAATCCCTCGGAGGAGTAGCCGGTCTGCAAAAGCGACCTGATGTCGCTCGGCTCACCACCGCTTACCGAATAGGCCCGCAGGAAATATCCCTGCTCCTCTAAGTCGGTATAGAACTGGTCCAGAGTGCTCTCCAGAGAGTCGATTATGGAGGAATGGACTATGAGGTAAAGCACTTTTGGCCTCTGGGTCGAGCTGGTATGAACCTCGTCGATAACAAAGGGACCTTGGTCTTTCGTCTCCTGATACTCCTCCCAGCTTTGCGGGTAATTGTCCCCCACATATTGCAGCGGGGGGGTGGACTCTTGACTCACTGCCGAGTTAAGACAAAAGAGGGATAATATAACAGCAAAAAGGCCAGCCTTTGCCAACTTCTTTAAGATCTCCTGAAACATTGTTTCCACCTCTTCTCTGAGGCTTAAGTCTTTGGACCTCTTTACCGCAGCACTATCAGCTTTCTCGTCTTTGTTTCCTTTAACCTATCACCCATCACCTCTAACCTACAGAAATACACCCCCGAGCCCACCTCCTTCCCCCGGTTATCCCTCCCATCCCAGATCACCTTATAGTACCCTCCTTTCTGTGGTTTATTCACCAGCGTCCTCACCTCTCGCCCCAAGACGTTATAGATTCTCAGGGTGGTGCGGTGCGGCCTGATAGCTGATAACTGATAGCTGATAGCTGTATTTGAGTTAAACGGATTGGGATAGTTTTGCTGGAGAGCAAAACCCTCGCCCCCTCTATGATTGAAATCCCTCTCCTCTATGCCAGAGCTATGGCGATAGGAGAAGACCGCCCCCATATACTCAACGGGAAATGAAGCCCAGGTAGCCACAACCCAGCCATGATCAGGATCCGGGAAGGAAAGCTTTCCCAAACACCAGAGACTAAAATTGTCGTAGCGTTCCCAGGTGTAACCTCCGTTGCTGGTGTGAAAGATATGGTAGCATTTTGTTGCCCAACCATTATACAGGTCTGCCATGAAGATATCCCATATAGTGTCACTATCAAACTCCTGATCAAACCAGGTCATACCTCCATCCCTGGTATGGATTATCGGCCTCAACCAGGGAGGCGGTTGGGGAGGAGGCCCACTACATCCCACCGCCCAACCGTTGAGTGAATCAACAAAGTGTATCCCATAGCAAAGAGGCAAATTCGCCTCTCCCTCATACCACCCTCTTCCACCATCTTCGGTGTATAAGATTGTTGCCCCAC
>JAOZPP010000046.1:0-7591 GCA_029932675.1 bacterium | reverse complement strand
TCCCTCAGCCCTGGAGACATTTGGCTGTCCCAAAAGGAAAAACACCACCACAAAAACAGCACACCAAACAGCCAAACTTGGCCTATTTAAATCCTGTCGAAACATCAGGTATCCTTCCCTTTAAGGAGATTGAAATTTTTGAGTTTTTTTACCTCAGTACTATCAGCTTCCTCGTCTTTGTTTCCCTTAACCCACCACCTATCACCTCTAACCTACAGAAATACACCCCTGAGCTCACCTCCTTCCCCCGGTTATCCCTCCCATCCCAGATCACCTTATAGTACCCTCTTTTCTGTGGTTCATTCACCAGCGTTCTAACCTCTCGCCCCAAGACGTTATAGATTCTCAGGGTGGTGCGGTGCGGCCTGATAGCTGATAACTGATAGCTGATAGCTGTATTTGAGTTAAACGGATTAGGATAGTTTTGCTGAAGGGCAAAACTCTCACCCCCTCTATGCTCGGAATCCCTCTCCTCTATACCAGAGCTATTACGATAGGAGAAAACCGCCCCCATATAATCAATGGGAAATGAAGCCCAGGTAGCCACCACCCAGCCATGATCAGGATCCGGGAAAGAAAGTTTTCCCAAACACCACAAGCCAGGACCGTAGTAGCCCTCCCAGGTGTAACCTCCATTGCTGGTGTGAAAGATACAGTAGCATCCTGTTGCCCAACCATTATACAAATCAGCCATAAAGATGTCATATATAGCGTGGCCCTCATACTCCTGATCACACCAGGTCACCCCTCCGTTTCTGGTATGAATTATCGGCCTCAACCAGGGAGGCGGTTGGGGAGGCATACTACACCCCACTGCCCAACCATTGAGTGAATCAACAAAGTATATCCCATAGCAAAGAGGCAAATTGGCTTCTCCCTCATACCACCCTCTTCCACCATCTTCGGTGTATAAGATTGTTGCCCCACCATATGTAGGGCCAGTTCCTCCCGCCCAACCCCATTTGGAATCGAGGAAGAAGACCGTGTAGAGCGGCTTATCTGCATATCTCTGGCGATACCAACTGCTGCCACCGTCGGTGGTATGAAGGATCAGCCCAGAATCCCCTACAGCCCATCCCAAAAGCGTATCCACAAAGGCCACATCCCCTAACCAGAGATTCGTCTCCCCATCTTGAAATACCCACTCATCTCCCCCATCGCTTGTGTGCAGAATGGTTCCCCTACCCCCCACTACCCATCCATTGAGAGAATCCACAAAACAGACCGCGGTCAGGGAAACATCTGTGCCACTTAGCTGCTCAACCCAGCTCAACCCACCATCCTTTGTATGCAAAATAGTCCCAGAGTCCCCCACTACCCAGCCATTGTTTGTGTCACTGAAACTGACCCCAAGTAACCTTTGGGGCCAATGTAGCTGTGGACCCCAGACTCCCTCAGCCCTGGAGACATTTGGCTGTCCCAAAAGGAAAAACACCACCACAAAACCAGCGCCCAAAACAGCCAAACTTAGCCTATTTAAACCCTGGCCAAACAACTGATAACTAATTGGCATAACTTACTCAAACTTAAGGCCTTATGTATCTGCTTTGTAGGGACAGACATTTATGTCTCTCCGCTTAAACTACCCGATTATATCTCGGTAAGAAAATCAACATTCCCACCTTTTACCCTTCCTAAACAACGAATCATCCTAAAAGCTCCCCACAGCCTTTGCAGTAGCGGGCCTTGCTCCCATCGGGAAGGATCTTTATTCCTACCTTTACCCCACGGGCACAATTGGCACACCAGACCATAACATTGGCCACACTGATCGGGGCCTCCTTCTGCAGTATACCTCCCTGTTGCCTTGTCTGCGTTGGCCTTGTGTGCCGCTTGACAAAGTTTGCCCCTTCCACTATCAGCCTGCCTTTCTTGTGGAAGACCTTCAATACCTTACCTGTCTTCCCCTTATACTCTCCCTTAGTAATTACTACGGTATCGTCTTTCTTCACCTTCATATAACCTCAGGGGCTAATGACACGATCTTCATAAACTCTTTCTCCCTCAACTCCCGGGCTACTGGCCCAAAGATTCTCGTCCCCTTAGGTTCCTTCTGATCGTCGATCAAAACAGCAGCGTTATCCCCAAATCTAATATAGGAACCATCACCCCTCCGCAATTCCTTCTTCGTCCTTACTACCACCGCTTTTACCACGTCCCCCTTCTTTACCGGGCTCCCGGGGAGGGCACTCTTCACGGAAACTACGATGATGTCACCAATGGAGCCAAATCGGCGGCGCGAGCCCCCCAAAATCCTAAGGCACTGGACTATCCTGGCTCCAGAATTATCTGCCACATTAAGCCTGGTGTACTCCTGTATCATCCCCCACTCCCTTCGCGGCCTTCTCCTTCTGCAAGATCTCCACTACCCTCCACCTCTTCTCCTTACTCAGCGGTCTGGTCTCCATTACCGCCACTAAATCCCCCACTTGGCATAAGTTCTTCTCATCATGGGCTTTAAGCCTTGAGGTCTTCTGCACCGTCTTACCATAAAGGGGATGCTTGAAGAGCCTCTTCACGGCTACTACGACTGTCTTATCCATCCTATTCTTCATTACCCTTCCCACCCTTATCCTCCTCCGCCCTTGCCTATTCTTTGACATCACCTTTCTCCTTACCGGCCAAGGTTCTTATCCCTAACTCATCCTCTCGCAGGATGGTCTTTACCCTGGCTAAGTCCCTCCTTGCCTCCCTCAGCCTTATTGGGTTTTCCAGTTTCCCCTGGAAGTTTTGGATTCTTAGATTGAATACTTCCTCATCGAGGTCCCTTTCTAACTGGAGGATCTCCTCTTTGGAAAGTTCTCTCATCTTCTCTGGCTTCATAGAACTCCCTCAGAAGTTATAAGCCTTGTTTTTATAGGAAGTTTATAAGAGGCCAAAAGTAAGGCCTCCTTGGCCAGATCCCGTGGAACCCCACCCAGTTCAAAGAGGATCCTTCCCGGCTTGACCACCGCAACCCAATACTCCGGTGAACCCTTCCCCTTTCCCATCCTCGTCTCCGCAGGCTTTACCGTAACTGGCTTATCGGGGAAGATCCTTGTCCAAACCCTTCCCCCCCTCTTCACTTTTCTGGTCATTGCTACCCTGGCCGCTTCAATTTGACGGTTCGTTATCCAGGCGGGTTCCAAGGCCTGAATTCCATATTCCCCAAAGCTTATTTCTGAACCCCTTAAGGATTTGCCCCTCATCTTCCCCCTTTGTTGTTTTCGGTATTTCACCCTCTTCGGCATTAACATAAATCGTCCCCTTTCCTTCTGCCCGGTTGAAACTTTCCTTAAGGTTCACCTTCCTCTGGCCTAGAGACCAGAGGAAGCAGCCTTCTGGGGAAGGACCTCCCCTTTACAGATCCAAACCTTCACCCCAATACACCCGTAGGTCGTATGAGCAGTAGCCTCCCCATAATCAATATCCGCCCTCAATGTATGTAAAGGGACCCTTCCCTCCTTATACTCTTCCTTCCTGGACATCTCCGCCCCACCGATGCGCCCCTTACAGGCGATCTTTACCCCAGCAGCTCCCATCCTCATTGCCGAGGCCACTGCCTTCTTCATCGCTCGCCGGAAGAATACCCTTCCCTCCAATTGGCGGGCTATATTCTCAGCAACAAGTTGTGCATCCAACTCTGGCCTTTTAATCTCCAATATGTTAAGCACTATCTCTCTCTTGGCCAAGTGTTGCAGTTCCCCCTTCAGCTTCTCCACCTCGATCCCTTTGCGGCCAATCACCACCCCTGGTCTGGCAGTATGCAAATTTATGGTAATCTTCTTCGGGGTTCTGGTAATCTCCACAGTGGAAACCTCCGCATTTCTCAGCCTGTTCTTGATGTATGCCCTAATCATCAAGTCCTCTTGCAGGAGCCGAGAGAAATCCTTCTTGGCAAACCACTTCGACTGCCAACTCTTGTTGATCTTTAACCTAAATCCCACTGGATGGGTTTTCTGTCCCAAACATCCCCTCCTTAAATTTAGCCGCCTCTGGCGGAACTTTTCTGGCAGGATGAACAGGATTTACTCGGTTTTTATATCCTGTCCTTCCCGTCTATAAATTAGCTAATCTTCGGTATCAGAGACCACAACGGTAATATGGCTCGTCCTTCTCCTTATCCGCACTACCCTCCCCATTGTTTGGGGCCGAAACCGCTTCATAGTCGGCCCCTCATCTACTACAGCCCTCTTGATAAACAGGTCCTCGACATTCAGCTTTGAGCTCCCTTCAATATTGAGAGCATTAGCTACAGCAGATTTTATCACCTTCTCCAAGAACCTTGAGGGGCGTCGTGGAGTAAACTGCAATATCCGAAGAGCAGTATCTACATCCTTCCCCCTAATTAGGTCTACATATCTGCGCAGCTTATGGGGGGAGATCCTCTGATATTTTGCTATAGCAATCGCTTCCATCACTTTGGAGCAGTTGCCCGTTCCGTTATCCTCCCGCTATGCCCCCGAAAGATACGAGTGGGAGCAAACTCACCTAATTTGTGGCCCACCAAATTCTCCGAGATATATACAGGTATAAATTTATTGCCGTTATGAATGGCCAGGGTATGGCCAACAAATTCCGGGGTTATGGTCGAGCGTCGCGACCAAGTCTTAATCACCTTTTTCTGCCCGGATTCATTGAGCTGTTTGATCTTCTTCAATAGTTTTGGATCAACATAGGGCCCTTTCTTCACTGATCTGGCCATTTACTTCCTCCTCCTGACGATCAACTTATCTGATGGCTTCTTCCTTCTGGTCTTATACCCCTTAGTGGGCACACCCCAGGGGGTAGTCGGATGTCTTCCCCCAGAGCTCTTCCCCTCCCCACCACCCAAAGGGTGATCAACAGGATTCATCGCCACACCCCTGACCTTTGGCCTGCGACCCAACCAACGAGTCTTCCCCGCAGTACCAAAGGATATCTTCTCATGATCGGGATTCCCCACCGAGCCAATAGTAGCGCCACAGCGGGAGGAAAAGTTACGCACCTCTCCAGAGGGGAGCCTCAACTGCACCCACTCCCCCTCCTTAGCCACCACCTGAGCCCCAGCACCTGCCCCCCTCACCAACTGTCCCCCCTTTCCCGGTTTAAGCTCTACATTATGCACGATAGTGCCCATAGGCACTTTTTCCAAAGGGAGGAAGTTACCTACCTTGATCTCCGCTTCCGGCCCGGAATTGATCACCGCTCCCACCTTTAGTCCTAAAGGGGCGATTATGTACCTTTTCTCCCCATCAACATAGTTGAGCAAGGCGATCCTCGCCGAGCGGTTGGGATCATACTCAATGGAAACCACCTTGGCCGGGATGCCCAGCTTATCCCTCTTAAAGTCTATTATCCGGTAGCGTCTCTTATGTCCCCCTCCTCGATGGCGAATGGTTATCCTTCCCTTGTTGTTCCGACCACCTGACTTCTTCAAAGGGCGAAGGAGTGACTTTTCCGGCTGAGCCCTGGTTAACTCCTCAAATGTATGGGATGTCTTAAACCTCATCCCCGGAGTTATTGGATTTAACTTCTTAACAGCCATAGTTCCTCTATTATTTTAACTGCTTCCTCTCTAATCTTTTACTTTTAGACTTAAAGGCAAATTCGAAAAACGGATCAATAGTTTGTTTTCCCTTTATGTTCTTAGACACTTAGAAATTGCCCTTTCCCATACTTTCCGATTGAGGTTGTAACCATCCCCTACCCCTCAAATATATCTATCGTATCACCTTCCTTAAGCGTGACCAGGGCCTTCTTCCAATTTGGTCGCCTACCCTCAAATCTC
Source organism: bacterium (assembly GCA_029932675.1). Classification (GTDB taxonomy): domain Bacteria; phylum SM23-81; class DAOVCL01; order DAOVCL01; family DAOVCL01; genus DAOVCL01. The sequence continues at coordinate 1,842 of JAOZPP010000046.1, read as the reverse complement.
CCCATCCTCTTCGGTTTCCCCTTCATAACCATAGTCTGCACATCCAGGACGCTTACCCGAAAGAGCTTCTCCACTGCCCACTTCACCTCTATCTTGTTGGCCTTTGGGTCAACGACAAAGGCATATTGGTGGCTCGATTCCTTCAAGTTCTCAGTCTTCTCTGTGCGATAAGGCCTCCTAATAATTGCCCTTGGATTTCTCACTGCAAAACCTCCCGGAGAGCGGTCACAGACTCTTCAGTAAGGATAAGGAAATCGGAATTGAGTAGATCATAGGCATTAACATCTGTAGCTCTCCTCAGCTTAAGGCCAGGTAAGTTAGAGGTTGAGCGGGTGAGGTTTTGATCGCTGGATCTAACCAAAAGAAGTCCCCTTTTGTCCTGCAACCCCACTTTACTCAGAAAGGCAGCAAATATCCTCGTCTTTGGGGGGTCAACTTTCGTCTCCTCCAATCCAAGGATAGCATCCCTCTTGGCCAATAAGGATAATGCCGACTTAAGGGCTAACCTCCTCACTTTCTTAGGAACTTCCCTATGTCGGGGTCGGGGGGACGGCCCAAAGACTCTACCTCCCCCTACCCATATAGGGGAGTTGGATGTCCCAGCCCTCGCTCTACCCGTTCCCTTCTGTCTCCAGGGCTTAGCTCCCCCACCCTTAAGCTGGGAACGTCCCTTGGTCGCCGCAGTACCTTGACCTTGGTTGTAGAGGTAAACATTAAAGTATGCATGGAGGGCTCCCTGGTTTGGCTCGATGTCGAAGATCTCTTCCGGCAGCCCAATCCTACCCACCTCTTCACCGCTCAAAGAGTAGCTCGGGATCTCCTTCATCGTGGACCTTTCCTTATAATCACATAACCCTTAGGAGGACCTGGAATTGGCCCCTTTATGGCCAAAAGGTTCTTGCCCGGGTCTACATCGGCCAATACCAGGTTACGCACAGTCACCCTCTTCCCTCCAAGCCTTCCCGCCATCTTTGTTCCCTTAAACACCCGTGAGGGATTGGAGGAGGCACCAATTGAGCCAGGGGCCCGATAACGATCTGATTGCCCATGAGTCTTCGGTCCCCCTCGAAAACCATGCCTCTTCACCACTCCGGCAAACCCCTTCCCTTTGGATATCCCAATTACATCCACGGTATCCCCCGGGGAGAAGATGTCCACCTTTATCTCTGAACCCAATTTCACCTCCCCCCCCCAATCCCTAAATTCCCTCAATACCCGATAAGGGCTAGTTCCTGCCCGTTTGAAATGGCCTAAGAGCGGCTTGTTCACCCTCTTCTCCTTGATGGGTTCAAAACCCAATTGGAGGGCGTTATATCCATCGACTTCCTCGGTCTTCACCTGCACAACCCGGCAAGGACCAGCCTCAACCAAAGTCACCGGCAGGGATCTGCCATCCTCCCTAAATATAGTGGTCATCCCTAACTTTTTGCCAATCAATCCCTTCATCCCTCAAACCCTTATCTCCACATCAACCCCTGCTGGAAGGTCCAATTTCATCAGTGAGTCTACCGTCTGAGGAGTTGTATCTTCTATATCTATCAACCTTTTATGGATTCTAGTCTCGAACTGCTCGCGGGACTTCTTATCCACATGGGGGGAACGGAGGACCGTATAAACGGACCTTTTAGTGGGTAGGGGAATGGGTCCTAAGACCTTAGCCCCAGTTCTCTTGGCTGCCCTGACGATCTCCTTGGCAGAGCGGTCGAGCATCACATGATCGTAAGCCTTTAGTCTTATCCTTATCTTCTCACCTGGCAATTCTTCCCTCCTACTCTATCACCTCGGTAACCACACCTGCTCCTACTGTCCTCCCCCCCTCCCTAATGGCAAACCGTAACTCCT
>JAOZPP010000045.1 GCA_029932675.1 bacterium | reverse complement strand
ACCTCACCGTGGTGCAGGACCCAGAGTTTCCCCCAGGGGTGAAGGCTAAGGTAGAAGTCTACTACACCGCACAAGAGGTAAGCAAGTAGACTTCTCAACCAGGGCCGTCGGGATCCCCCTCGGCGGCCCTTCCCTTTAAAACCATTTCACCAGGGGATTACCAGGAACCAAGGATATAGTCCCTTCCCAATTTGCTTTGATGTTCTAAAGATAGGCAAAACCATTTGCTTTGTCAAGACCTGGGTTGAACAAGTTAAGGGATTAGATATGCAACAAGAAATCGTAAGATTCTCACAGGATACTCAAAATAGAGGGAGTCACACCAATTGGGGTTAAACATTTCCCTTTGCCTAAAGGGTGAAAACTCATAGGTTTGAAGATACTTAGGTAGTTTGTCCTGCAATCCTGCCAGAGATCCCTTTTGGGGAAAAGTTTTTCTCGTGGGCTTGAGGGACCAACTTCTACTGCGCTTTAGCGCAGATTCAAGGCCTCTAAGCTTAACGCATTGAGTAATAGACTTCCAAATTGCCGATTCTTGGAGTCTCCAGCTCCAGAGGATCAAATCATTTTGGGGCAGTTTCCAATTCCCGCTTGCCTTATCCCGATTTTCTGCTATATTAAAGAGTCACAGCCCCGTGAAGGGTGGAGTTCCAAAGCGGGGTTGTAGCTTACCCCACTGATGCCATTTGGGCTTCGGGCGGCCTGCCCTATTTGGCCGTTATGCCCAGGGCAAACCAGTTTTCCTGCTCGGGGTGATCAAACGGTTAAAGGTTAAGCCTGATCCCCTGAGTTCAGAAGGCAGGGGATACCTGGAGGATTAAACTATGTTACAGATTGAAGATGTATCCTTAAACCTCAACGGTGGCCCCATCCTTAAAGGGGTTAACCTGAGGATCTCGAGGGGGGAGATCCACTCCATCTTAGGGATCAATGGAACAGGGAAGTCCACCTTGGCCTATCTCCTTATGGGTTTAGAGGGGTATCATCCAACATCTGGGCGGATCATCTTTGAAGGTGAGGATATCACCGACCTCCCGATCTGGGAAAGGGCGAGGAGGGGGATAACTATGGCCTGGCAGGAGCCGGCCCGTTTTGAAGGGCTCACTGTGCAGGAATACCTGCTCCTCAGCCGGAGGAATGGGGAGGGTTCACTTTCGCCAGCGACTTGTTTAGAACGGGTGGGGTTGAACCCCTCCCTCTACCTAAGCCGTCCGGTAGATCAAGCCCTTAGTGGGGGGGAGAGGAAGAGGGTAGAGCTGGCTTCAGTGCTCGCAATGAGGCCCAAATTGGCCATTCTCGACGAACCGGATTCGGGGATTGACGCCCCTTCACTTGACCAGATCATTGAAGTTATTCGCACCCTGGCAGAGGAGAGAAGCTCCGTTATTCTTATCACCCATCAGGAACAGGTAACCAGAATTGCTGATCGGGCCTCTTGTCTCTGTAGCGGGATGATTATTAGGACCGGCAATGCAGAGGAGATGGCCCGGTTCTTCAGCATTCATTGTCGGACCTGTTCCCATATCAACGAGCCAGAGGGGGAGTTAATTGAAAACATTTGACTATAGCAAAGAGTTTGAAGCCATTGCTCAAGCCTATGCACAGAGTGGAGGCTCCCCTGCTGCCCTCTTGGACAGAAAATTCGCCAGTCTGGTAGTAAGCGGGAATAAGGTTTTAGCTTCTAATTCCATTCCCGGAGTGAGGATCGAAAGTGAAGGGGCCCAAACTGGGGTTCGGGCTAAGGTGATTGTGGAACCAAGGACCCAAGTGGCCTACCCCGTTCATCTCTGTTTCGGAGTAATCCCTGAGGAGGGGCTTCAGGAGATTAGCTCCGAATTTGAGATCGGCGAGGGAGCTAAGGTAAATTTCCTTGCCCACTGTTCCTTCCCTCATGCCCTGGAGGTGAGACATCTTATGGAGGCCAAGGTGCATATTGGCAGGGGAGCGGAGCTAACCTATTCTGAGACTCACTTTCATGGGAAGGAGGGAGGGATAGTAGTCATTCCCAAAACAGAGGTGAGGGTTGAGGCTGGGGGCGTCTTTAACAACCAGTTCAAATTGGTGAGCGGCACTGTGGGAAAGCTGGATTTGGAGCTCACGGCCGAGCTGGAGGAGAAGGCGGTCTGTGATTTGGAGACCAAGGTCTACGGAAAGAGGGAGGATAAGATCAGGGTGAAAGAGTCCGTCTATCTGAACGGCCCTTGGTCCCGGGGGTTGGTGAAAAGCAGGATTGTAGTCTCCGAACGGGCAGAAAGCGAGGTCTTAGGGGAGATTATCGGCAATGGAGCTCATACCCGGGGACATGTGGACTGTTTAGAGATAATTCAGGGTAATGAAGCCAAAGCCAAGGCAGTGCCCCTTTTGCAGGTGGTGGACCCCACGGCCAAGCTTACCCACGAGGCGGCCATTGGGAGCGTGGACAAAAAGCAGGTACAGACCCTGATGGCCAGGGGGTTGACCGAGGGTGAGGCGGTGGAGACCGTAGTCAAGGGGCTACTCAAATAGGCCTTAGCAAATGGCTTAACCGGCAAGAGCCGCTACCGCACTTTAGCGCTGTTTTTTGGAGCCTTGGATGTTTAGCACCCCCTTAGGCAGGTCATAAGCCTGTGGAAGGTTCAAAGTCACAGCCTCAAAGGGCAAATACCTGCGTAACCCCAACTAAAGCCGGTACTGGGGACACTCCATCCGTGGGATCTTTTGGCTACGCCCCTAAGCTATAGCTTCGTGATTCCCCATCCCTTTCCCCGAACACCGCGTCAGATTTTCTTGGGAAACATCAAAAAATCCCTTGACAGGGGAATTTCCTTTTTTTACGTTATTGCATGGTTATGCAAAGGAGCAAAAAGTGGTGCCCAAGCTGGGAAAACTATTTGGGGGTGGAGGGTGGGGGAGGTTCCAAGGGTATGTAGAGGACCCCAGAATCCACCTCTTTGCAGCCTTGGCCTGCAACCAGAGGATCGCCATATTGAAGCTTCTCCGGGAGGGGGAAAAGTGCACCTGCGAGCTGGTGCCCAAGCTGCGGGTGGACATCTCCGTCGTCTCCCGTCATCTGGCCATCCTGAAGGGGGTAGGGCTGATCGTTTCCCGTAAGGAAGGGGTAAGCAAGTATTACTCTGTGGCAGATAAGCGCATCTTCAACCTATTGGATACGGCCCTTGATATCCTCAGGGGGAGAGCTGAGCGGGATCGGGAGATCTTCAGCCAGGTCTGAGGGTGGAATGCTCCCCTAAGGGGAATGCTGTACCATAAGCCTGCGGAAAGGAGGTGGGGGTTTAGGGCAAAGCAAGCGGGTTATAATCGGGGGGAGGTGAGTCAATCCGATTTTACCGGATGTGGTCTTCTTAGTTGTGCCAGGTGTAAATCAAATGAGAGCTTTCCATTTAAACGGAAGGGGAGGTAAGGATGAGGATTGCAGTTGCTGTCGAGGATGACCGAGGGCTCGATGCCCTCCTGAGCCACCACTTCGGGCGCTGCCCCTACTACACCCTGGTGGATGTGGAGAGGGGGAAGATCAAGGGAGCCAGCTCTGTGGCTAATCCATTTTACCAAGAGCACGGCCAGCCAGGGCAAGTCCCCAATTTCATCAACAACCAGGGTGCCCAGGTGATCGTCGCCGGAGGCATGGGCTACCGGGCCGTGCGGTTCTTCAGGGAGTTCGGCATCGAACCGGTCACAGGAGTTAGCGGTAAGGTCAAGGATGTAGTGGAGGCCTATCTTGAGGGGAGGATTGGGGGAGCAGAGCCCTGCGATGAGAGCCGTGCTCACTGGGGAGGGGGAGAGAGTAAGTGATTCTTAGCCACAAAATCAAGGAGTACCTTCCGGGATAATTTATGAACCAGGCAATCGAAGTCCATGGCCTCACCCGCAGCTACGGTGATCTGGTTGCCGTGGACCATATCCATTTCTCCGTGAAGGAAGGGGAGATATTCGGTTTCCTGGGGCCCAATGGCGCAGGGAAGACGACCACTGTGCGCATGCTCTCCGGGTTGATCACCCCTACTGAGGGAAAAGCCTCCCTGCTGGGATTTGATCTGGAGACCCAGACCAAAGAGGTAAAGGCCCACATCGGCGTAGTGCAGGATGTCTCCAACCTCTACCCTGACCTCACCTGCTACTATAACCTCATCTTCTCTGCCCAGATCTATGGGGTACCCCGCCGGGATTGGGAGGCGAGGGCATTGGAGCTCCTGGAGAGGTTTGGCCTTTTAGAGAAGAAGGAGAGGAAGTTCCTCACCCTCTCCCGGGGGATGAAGCGGAAGCTAACGATTGCCTGCGCCCTCATCCACAATCCCCCTCTGCTCTTCCTGGATGAGCCCACCCTGGGGCTTGATGTGAGGGCGAAACGGATGATGCATCGTTTGATAGAAGAGTTGAACCATGAGGGGGTAACCATCTTCCTTACCACCCACCAGATAGCCGAGGCAGGGAAGCTCTGTGATAGGATCGCCATCATCAACAGGGGCAAGATCTTGGTCCTGGATACTGTTAAGGGCATCCGGAGCAAGGCTTCGGCAGAGCCCAGCATCAGGATAAGCTTCCACCGTAACGAGGGGCTCGCACCGGAACTTTTAGCCCTTCCCTCGGTTGATAGGGTTCGCGCCCAGGGGGACCACTATCACCTCAGCGTCAGAGACCTTCCCCTTGCTTTAACGGAGATAACCAGGTTTGCTGAGGGTAAAGGGCTTCTCATCGGCTCCCTTCACACCGAGGAGCCTAGTTCGGAGGAGGCCTTTGTCCAACTTACCGGAATTGAGGCGGAGAAGATGAGATGAGGGATGAGCTGACCAAGGCCTGGTTCATCGCCCTGAAGGACCTGCGGGCCTACTACTTTAAGCCCCCCACCATAAGCTGGGGGATCCTCTTCCCCTTCGTCTTTGCCTTGGCCTTCCTGCTGCGTAACCCCCAGGGGGCGCACGAGTTGGCTCCTGGCCTCATAGCTATGTCCCTGATCTTCGGGACGACCTCGATGTCCACGGCATCTATTATGTTCGAGCGGAGGATCGGCTCCTTCGAGAGGGTCATCCTCGCTCCGGTAACGATGTGGGGGGTGGCCTTGGGCAAGATCCTGGGTGGGGTCGTCTTTGGCCTCTTGGTTTCCTCGGTGATGGTTCCCCTTGTGTTCCTCTTCTTCAGGCCAACCCTGGTGAACCCAGCTCTTCTGGTGCTTGCCGTTTTGCTCTCCAGTTTTCTCTTCTCCGGCTTCGGCTGCTTTCTCTCATTGATCGTCAGGCAGGAGTTCGACGCAATGACCCTTGCCAATGCGGTGAGGCTGCCGATGATCTTCCTCTCGGGTGTCTTCCTCCCCCTCACCGCCCTTCCCTTAGGTCTGAAGGTGGTGGCCTTTTGGTTCCCCCTCACCTATGAGGTTGAGCTGCTCCGCTACGCCCTCCTGGGCTCGGTGGACCTCATCCCTCCTCTCCCAGCAGTTGGGGCCATGCTGGCCGGATGTGCCCTCTTGCTCTGGGCCTCCCAACGGGCTTTGGAGAGAAGGAGGAGAAATCCGTAAGGAGTTCTCGCCCCTACGGGCTTGAGGAGATAATTGCAGATCCTGCAAGTTATGATACGACAAGGTTGGGGGGGCTGAGCAGAGGGGAGGGGGTGAGGTGCGGTTGTGCACGGCTTTAATACCCCTGTGTCAAATTTATTGGCCTGGCTTTTACCTCCCCTTTCAGTTTATTTGGAGGGGGCCAACGGGGGGATCCCATATCCGGGCTATTCACAGATTTTCGACGGTCCTCCCCAATCTGCCGTCATCTTGGACGTTAGGGATATCCACATCACCAAAAGTGAGACAGCAGCTATTGGTAGCTTTTAGCTTACGCGTAAATTATTAGAGGAATAAAAACTCTCTAAATTTCCCGGGATCGGGAGGAAGACGGCTCAAAGGATGGCCTTTTATATTCTCAGCCTACCCGCGGAAGAGGTTCACTCCCTGGCCGGGGTCATCAGGGGGGTAAAGGAGAAGGTCAGATTCTGTTCGATCTGCTTTAACCTGACCGAGGAAGACCCTTGCCCGATCTGCACCGATCCGCAAAGGGATCGTTCAACTATCTGTGTGGTGGAGTAACCGAAGGATGTCTTGACCATCGAAGGGGCTCAGGGTTACAATGGGGTCTACCATGTATTGGGGGGATATCCTCCTTGGATGTGGTTGGGTCCAACGAGCTGAGGGTTAAGGAACTGAGGGGGAGGCCACCGCACTTTACCTCTCCAAGTTGGTGAAGCCCTTGGGGATAAGGGTTACCCGTATAGCCAAGGGGATCCCCATCAGGGGGAGCTGGAGTATGCGGACAAGGTAACAAGGCCATAGAGGGGTGGACCGAGCTATAGGGTGGTCTATTCTCAGCTAAGTCAGAAAAATTTCAGGAATTACTTGATTTTTTGGACCCACTTGGTTAGATTTTTCACAAAGAGGAGGGGATGAGATGATCGAGATCAGATGGCACGGTCGGGGAGGGCAGGGGGCTAAGACTGGGCCCTCTCCTAAGGCTTGATGTATCTTGATTCTATGTCAATAATTATAAAAAGCTTACAAACTTGATTTCAAGTTCTTCTTTCAACAAAGTCCAAGTTTATTGGCTTGGATACCCGATGTTTTATCCATAGCATTAGGGATCTTATCCCGCCAAGAATTCCTTAAATGCTTTAAGTATAGCTTCGCCAAACTCTTCTTCCCGGCTCTTTGGAATCCAGGTGTTTAGCTTTACCCTCTTGAGAAGCTCTCCTTTAAGGAGAATATCGTCTCCCACCCCCATGGCTTGAACCTCCTGAAATATTTTCTCCAACCCATAGATACCTACCTCAACACCTCCTTTGAGCCCTATTCTCATTACCCCTGGCACTGCTGAACTGCAGCACTGTCCTGGTGGTCATATAGAGCGGTTGGAAAAACGCATATCTCTCACCTCCTCTGAAAAGGAGATTTAGCACTTGATGTGCCGTATAAGAGCAAGGAATACAAGCAAGCCTCAGGGGAGCATGCTCGCTAGGAATAGAGCTGATGGTCTGGGCTGTGTTTATGGGTCAGTACCCCTCACTCCTCCAGGCCTCAATCATCTGATCCAGCCTTTTATCTCCTCCACCGAAGGGATCCTCCCAACACATTTAACCTCACCATCGATAGCCAAGGCAGGGGTGAGTATCACCCCGTATCTCATAATCTCATCTATCTTCTCTACCTTCCTAAATCTCGGCCTCCACACCCAATTCCCTGACCGCCTGCTCTGTATTGGCGGCGGCCTTTTGGCACTTAGGGCATCCTTTACCCAATATCTCGATCTTCATAGGAACCTCCTCCCTTGAATCAAGTGAATTAGGGGTGCTGTTCTTTCTGTTCTCACGAGGTCAGTAAGCCAAAGAGAAACCCTGTAAATGTGGCCATTATTATCACCAGCAGAATGTCAGTTAAAGTCTTTCCATTTCCCATTATGGTCCGAATGACGAGCATATTGGGTAGACTGAGTGCTGGACCAGCAAGAAGTAAGGCTAGGGCTGGTCCCTTCCCCGTACCAAGCTCCATAAATGCCTTCACGATGGGGACCTCAGTGAGGGTGGCAAAATACATAAACGCCCCGAAAATAGTGGCTAAAAAATTTGCGCGGAGGCAATTTCCTCCCACCCAATTGGAGATTATCGATTCAGGGATGAGCACCTTCAATATCCCGGCGCTGAACACCCCAATGAGGAGCAAGGGGAAAATCTGCCTGGCAAACCCCCAGTAGCCCTTAGCCAGGCCATGACCTCCTCCCTGGGGAACCAGTGAAGCAAGATAACCACCGGCACTACTATAAGGATGCCGGTAATAACCCAGTGTTGCAATGCGCCAAAGATCAGAATGGCCACCAGCAAAACGAGGTGGAAGAGGGTTTTTCACCTTCTTCCCGGGCCATCCACACCCGGCAATGCCAAATCTTGGGCAATCTTCCCCTGTTCCTCTTGCCTATAGATCGTTGCCATAGCCAGCCCGATTACCACAGAAAAGGTCACCGCTCCAATAATCCTGGCCACCCCTAAATCATATCCCAATAGTCTGGCTGAATAGACGATGGCTAAAATATTTATTGCCGGACCTGCATAGAGGAAGGCAACCGCAGGGCCAATACCTGCCCCCCTTTTGTAAATTCCTCCAAAAAGAGGGAGAACCGTGCAGGAGCATACAGCAAGTATTGTTCCGGAGACGGATGCCACGCTGTAGGACAGCCATTTTCTCGTCTGAGCCCCGAAATATTTGAGCACCGCTGCTTGGGAGACAAATACGCTAATTGCGCCAGCGATGAAGAAAGCGGGTACCAAACAGGAGAGCACATGGGCGGATAGGTAATCCCACAATGCACTCACACCACCTGCCAACAGTCTCATTCCTATGCCCCTCTCCTACCCCTTGCCCGATTTTACTGCTTTACTCAACCTCTCTCTATCCTTCAATATCTGGGGATCTGCATTAAGCCAGCGGGTGAGTAGTCCCTCTATGGGTTTACAGTATTCGTTGGTTTTGTCAACCGAATAGTGGACCCAAGTTCCCTTTCGTTCAGCCCTGAGGAAGCCTGCTTCCTTAAGTATACCAAGATTCCTGGAAGCTCTGGTCTGGGAAATGTTCAGGGCCTGCATGATCTCACAGACGCAGAGGCTTTCCTTCTCCAGGAGGATTTTGAGCATCCGCACTCTCGTCTCATCGCTTAAGGCCTTGAAGACCTTTATTACCTCTTTAATCCTGCCTCCTTTAATGCAGATATTCAAATTTTTGCATATAATTTACTCAAGGATTAGGAGCTGTCAAGGAAAATTATCCCTTAGAAAGTGAAAATTTTCACTTAAATGATTTCTTTTTTCCATTTACATCTTGACTTTTTCTCCTCACCCCATTTATTTGGGGGAAATGGTCCTTGAACAACCTATCCACTTAAAATTTGCCAGATAGGGTACACCATAGCCCTGATTTACCTAATGGGTATTAACATTTGTCCAGATAGATTTCTAAACTTGTAGCTTCATAGCTTGAGGGATAGATCAATGGCGACGACCTTACAGAGCGTAGAGGAATTGGTAGGAAAACTCTCTAAATTTCCCGGGATTGGGAGGAAGACGGCTCAAAGGATGGCCTTTTATATTCTCAGCCTACCCGCGGAAGAGGTTCACTCCCTGGCCGGGGTCATCAGGGGGGTAAAGGAGAAGGTCAGATTCTGTTCGATCTGCTTTAACCTGACCGAGGAAGACCCTTGCCCGATCTGCACCGATCCGCAAAGGGATCGTTCAACTATCTGTGTAGTGGAGGAACCGAAGGATGTCTTGACCATCGAAGGGGCCCAAGGCTATAATGGACTCTATCATGTCTTGGGTGGGGTGATCTCTCCCTTAGATGGGGTAGGACCTGAGGAATTAAGGGTTAAGGAACTGGGAACGAGGCTAAAGAAAGGGATCAAAGAGGTAATCCTCGCTACTAACCCAACGACCGAAGGTGAGGCCACAGCCCTTTATCTCTCCAAGGTGATAAAACCCTTGAGGATAAAAGTCACCCGTATAGCCCGGGGCATCCCCATTGGCGGGGAACTGGAGTATGCGGACAAAATCACCTTGAGTAAGGCTATAGAGGGAAGAACAGAACTTTAAGGGCTTGGGGATGGACTTGCTTTTCAGATTTGACTTTGTTATATTTTTCACAAAAAGGAGGGGATGAGATGATCGAGATCAGATGGCACGGTCGGGGAGGGCAGGGGGCTAAGACGGGAGCCCTCTTCTTGGCTGAGGCAGCGATAAAAGAGGGTAAGTATAGCCAAGGTTTCCCTGAGTATGGTCCGGAGAGGATGGGAGCACCAATGAAGGGGTTCACCCGGATTGATGACCAACCGATTAAGGTCCACTGTGATGTGGCTAGCCCTCAGGTGGTTATTGTGCTTGATCCCACCCTTCTGGATGCGGTAGATGTGGGTGAGGGTCTAAAGGAGGATGGGATCCTATTGGTCAATACCACCCAGGACCCAGGCTGGGTCCGGGAGAAGTTGCATATCACTGGTCGGAAGATCTATACAGTTGATGCCACTGGTATCTCCATCCAGGAGATTGGGAGGGCTATTCCCAACACGCCGATGATCGGGGCCTTTATTCGAACAACTGGGCTTCTCAAGCCAGAGACCATCTATGAGGATATCAGGAGGAAATTTGGCAAGAAGTTCGATGAAAGGGTTACGGAGGGAAATATCCGGGCCATAAAGAGGGCTTATGAGGAGGTGAAGGAAGAATGAGTGGACTGAAAGGATGGAGGGAAATCCCCATCGGTGGACTCATCCTCGATGCGGGAAACGCCGAGCAATACAAAACCGGCTCCTGGAGGACCTACCGGCCAGTCTGGGATGAGGGAAAGTGCATCCATTGCCTCTTTTGCTGGATCTATTGCCCTGATTCGGCAATAATAGTGGAGGAAGGGAAGATGAAGGGGATAGATTTAGAGCACTGTAAGGGCTGTGGCATATGCGCAGAGGAGTGTCCCCCTAAGGAGAAGGCAATTGAGATGGTCTTAGAAGGCGAAGGAAAGGGGGTATGAGATGGGAAAGATAGTGGCCTTAACCGGAAATGATGCCGCGGGAACAGCAATGGTACAGATAAAGCCCGATGTAGTGGCGGCCTTCCCCATTACCCCTCAGACGGAGCTAATGCACAAATTTGCTGATGCAGTAGCAGATGGAGAGGTAGATACCGAGTTTGTTTTGGTGGAATCAGAGCATAGCGCGATGAGTGCTGCAGTGGGGGCCGCGGCTGCAGGGGCAAGGGTGATGACGGCTACATCAGCTAATGGATTTGCCCTAATGTGGGAGATAGTCTATATAGCCGCCTCCAATCGGTTGCCTATTGTAATGACTCTGGTCAACCGGGCGCTCTCTGCCCCGATCAACATCCACTGCGACCACTCCGATTCAATGGGGGGGAGGGATGCGGGTTGGATTCAGATTCACTCCGAGAACTCCCAAGAGGTATACGATAACCTCATTCAGGGAGTAAAGATAGCTGAGAATAAGGACGTTCTCCTTCCAGTAATGGTTACCTCCGATGGTTTCATCCTGAGCCATACCTTGGAGAGGATGGAAATCTTGGATGAGGAGGATGTTCACAGGTTCGTTGGGGAGTATAAACCCGCACATACGCTTTTAGATGTTGACCATCCAGTTACCTTTGGACCTTTGGACCTTCCTGATTATTACTTTGAACACAAGCGACAGCAGGTTTTGGCTATGGAGGAGGCCAGGAGGGTAATCCTCGAGGTGGGCAAGGAGTTTGAGAAGCTATCAGGACGGGGTTATGGGTTCCTTGAGGAATATCAAATGGAAGGGGCAGAGAGGGCGATCGTGGCCTTAGGTTCCACTGCTGGAACGGTAAAGCAGGTGGTTGATGCTTTGCGGGAGAGAGGGGAAAGGGTGGGGCTGATCAAATTAAGGGTTTTCCGTCCCTTCCCCAAGGAGGAACTCCTTGAGGCCTTACGCGAGGTTAAAGTAGTTGCCATTTTCGATAGGTCCCACTCCTTTGGGAGCTTCGGCGGCCCCCTCTTTACCGAGGTAAGATCTGTCCTCTATGGCTCAGATATCTCCGTTGAGGTCCTGAACTATATCTATGGGCTGGGTGGAAGAAATATCAGTCTCGAGGAGATAGAAGGTGTATTCTCCGATCTGCAGGGAGTCATAGAGAGGGGGGGAGTGAAGGAGAGAATCAACTATCTGGGAGTTAGAGAATAGGAGGCCGATGATGGCTTTAAGACTGAAGGAGTTAGCTCAGAAGAAGGACCTCCTTTCCGGTGGGCATCGGGCCTGCGCGGGCTGTGCGGGCACTACCGTCATCAGACAGGTATTACTGGCCGCAGATGTGCCTGTGGTGGCTGGATGTGCCACCGGCTGTATGGAGGTGGTCACTACTATATATCCTTATACCGCCTGGAGAATTCCTTTCATCCATAATGCATTTGAGAATGTGGCCTCCACGATCAGCGGAGTTGAGGCTGCTTACCGGGCACTGAGGAAGCAGGGAAAGATAGATCGGGAGATCAAATTCATCGCCTTTGGCGGTGATGGGGGAACCTATGACATCGGCATCCAGGCGCTCTCCGGAGCGATGGAGAGGGGCCATAATATGCTCTATATCTGCTATGACAATGAGGCATATATGAACACTGGAATTCAGAGGTCTGGTGCCACCCCCCATGGAGCGGCCACCTCCACCAGCCCGGCAGGGAAGAAGATTCCTGGCAAGAGGGAGTTTAGGAAGGATCTGACCTCTATATTGGCTGCCCATGATATCCCCTATGTGGCCCAGGCTGTTCCTTCCCATTGGAGGGATCTCATGGGGAAGGTGCAGAAGGCCCTCTCCATAGATGGACCTTCGTTTATAAATATATTGGCCCCTTGCCCAAGGGGATGGAGGTTCAAAGAAAATGAATCGATAGAGATGGCCAGGCTGGCAGTAGAGACCTGTTTCTGGCCCCTCTTCGAGGTGGAGAGGAGAACCTGGAGGTTAACCTATAAGCCAAAGGAAAAGAGGCCAATTACCGACTGGATAGGGAGGCAGGGAAGGTTCAGGCACCTGATGAAGGAGGAAAACAAGCACATCATAGAGGAACTTCAGGCAAATGTGGACTACAAATGGGAACAACTCCTTAAAAGGTGTGAGGGTTAAGAGAGGGGGCGCCCTTTGGGGCGCCCCCTTAAATTTAGGCCTATTTCTTCCTCCCTTCATCGATCTGAATCTAAAAAGTATGGAGAAAAGGGTTGACATTTGGGCAGATATTTGGTTATTTTATGTGATGGCTCAAATCTTATCCCTGGGAGATAGAGGTGACCATCAAGTCATTCCTCAACCTTATCCACATATCCTTGTGGAGTCGAAAAAGAAGCTGCATGGATGGTGGGAGGGAAAGAGGGAGTGCACAGCAGAAAGGCTCCTTCTCAATCCATATAACGGTTGTTCGGTAAACTGCTTCTTCTGCTACGCCCATGCCTTGCCGGGATATTTTCGGCTCTTCCGGGAGAGGGGTATCCTCACAGTTTGCCGGGATTTTGATAAAGAGGTGGCTAAGCAGTTGGACTCTCTGAGGGTAGTCAGTTGTGGTTACCTCTCTCCGGTGACTGAGCCCTTTCAAGGGATCGAGGCGAAATATTCCCTCTCCCTGAAGATAATTAGAGAGTTTGTGAGCAGAAATATACCCATTGAGTTTATCACTAAGGCTCCAATACCAGAAGGGGCTATAAAACTTCTCACCACCCAGAAACACTCCTTTGGTCAGGTCTCCATCCTTACCCTTGATGAGGGGCTGAGGCAAAGCCTGATGGAGGAAGGGGCAACCACCGATGAGCTCTTTGATAATCTGAGAAGATTGGCTAAGGCTGGCCTCCATTCCGTCTGTAGAATTGATCCCATTATTCCCTTTCTTACTGATGGGAAGAGGGAACTGGCCGCACTGGTGCAGAGAGCAGTTGACTCCGGAGCCAGTCACATAGTGGCTAGCATCTTAGACATACCCTTGAGTATGGCAAGGGAGGTGTGGGCTAAGTTTTCCTCCTTAGGGATAGAGAAACCTTTGAGGGAACTTTACCGCGAGAGGATTGGCAATTCTCTTCATGCCCGGATTGATTATCGCAAAAGGGTATTTGGTGAGTTGCGCCAGATCTGTGACCGGCTGGGGGTGACTTTTGCCCTCTGTATGGAATATGAGCTAAGGGATGGACGGCCGATAGGGCTGAATCGGGTGTTTATGAGCTCAACCAACTGTGAGGGGATAGATATCCCCATCTATGTGCGCAGGGACGGGCTCTTCCAACCAGCAGCATCCTGCACGGGGGCCTGTTTGACCTGTAAAAATCCCATCTGTGGGATAAAGGAATTGGCTATGGGGAGAGAGGAAAACCTCCGTAAGAGCTTTAACCTGCAAGACTATAGGAGATGGAGCCAGGGAATAGAAGCCCTGGAATTGATCTGAAGCTACTTCCCCACCAGGCAATAAAGATCCAGGAGAGGTTACGGGAGAGGGTATCCCTGAAGTGGGAGGATAAGGTGATAAGAAGGGTGGCGGGAGCTGATGCCTCCTATAAGGGGGGATGGGTGTTTGGGGCGGTAGCCGTATTAAGTTATCCCCAACTGCGAGAGCTTGAAGTGGTCCAAGAGGCGAGGGAAGTAGAATTCCCCTACATTCCAGGGCTTTTGGCCTTTCGGGAAGGGCCAGTAATTAAGGGTGCCTTTCAGAAGCTCTCTATCACCGTGGATATAATGCTCGTTGATGGCCAAGGGATTGCCCATCCCCGCGGGGTTGGTCTGGCCACCTATTTAGGGTTGGAGCTTGATCTCCCCACCATTGGGTGTGCCAAGTCCTGGCTTTGGGGGGAGGGGGAGCTTCCTCCCCAGGGGAAGGGTAACTATTCACTTCTTTGGGAGGGAAATAAGCCAATCGGGGTTATTCTGAGAACGAGGGATGGGGTGAAACCCCTCTGGGTTTCCCCAGGATATAAGACAAACTTAGAGGTGGCCATCGAGGTTGTCCTCAACTCGCTCAAGGGTTATCGGATACCTGAACCTTTAAGAATTGCCCATCGGGCGGCTGATCAGTTAAGAGTGGGATTTCGTGGATGAGGTCGCACAAAAGGGAGGAGGGGAAGTGCTATGGAAATCAAACTACCAGAATGTCAGAAATGCGAACGAGGTGTCTTAGTCCCTCTCTCCGATTATGGGAGGGAGGGCGCAGCAATCCATTATAAGGCTTGGGTCTGTACTAACCCTGACTGTGGTTTCAATATAAGAATAGATAATGGAGAGATAAGCTTAGGAAAGACAATAGGACAATCTTACAAGTAAGATAAGAGATGGCCTCATCCACGAGATCCAAAATTTTTAAGAACCTCTGGACCAAAGTTGGTGCCCTTGTTCTGGCCCTATTAGTTTGGCTTCATGTGGCTACAGACAAAACCTATGAGGTCAACTACCAGGTCCCTTTGATTGTGGAACACCTTCCCCCCAATCTGACCTTAGTGCAGCCCCCCCCACCTAAGGCAAAGATTAAGATAAGGGCAAAAGGGAAAAACCTCATTGGCCTCTATTTCCAAAAGTTAAAGGTCTCCCTCGATTTGGAAGGGGCCAAACCGGGTAAGTTGGATTATAAACTCTCCCCCCAAGATGTAAAGGTCTCCACTGGTGCGCTAACCCATAGGGTGGAAATCCTCTCCCCTCATATTCTGAAGTTGCGGGTTGACAAGTATGTAAGTAAGAAGGTTGATGTAATCTCTCAGGTTGAGGCTAAACCTGCTCCTGGCTTCCTTCAGATTGGGAAGATAACTCTTACCCCTACCGAGGTGATGATTAGTGGTCCCTCTCGAGAGGTAAGGAGGATAACCTCAGTGAAGACTGAAAAGTTAGATCTCTTAGAGGTGAAGACTCCTATCAGCCAAGTGGTGAAGCTCATCCCCCCACTCCCCCATTTAGAGATTCTCCCTCCATCGGTAAGCGTTTTCGTCGATATTCAACGGGAGGTAACCCGCCAAATAAGAGGGGTTCCCCTGCAGTTGACCCATTTCCCTTCCGGCAAAGGGTTAGAGCCTGATAAGGTAGATCTTACTGTTATTGGTGGAGAGAAACTCATTGAGGTGCTGCAGCCAGAAGATATTAAGGCAACGGTAGATTACAGACAGATCTGGATAAAGGGAAGGGAGAACCTGACGGCCAAGATCGATCTCCCTGCAAATATTAAGCTAATAAGGGTAATTCCAGAGAAGTTTAAGGTGGTGAGCGGAGATGAGGGTTCTGGGGATTGAGACCTCCTGTGATGAGAGCGCGGCGGCGGTAATCGAGGAGAACTATAGGGTTCTTTCCAACGTCGTCTCTACCCAACTAATGCATTCACGCTACGGTGGGGTGGTCCCCGAAATAGCCTCTCGTGCCCATCTTAGGTCTATCCTACCAGTGATCAGGAGCGCCCTCCAGGAAGCGGGGATCGGGCTTGAGGGGATAGATGCGATAGCAGTGACCCGCGGTCCAGGGCTAATTGGCTCCCTTCTGGTTGGCCTGGGGGTAGCCAAGGGGATAGCCTACTCATTGGGAGTTGATATCCTCGGGGTAAACCATTTAGAGGGCCACATCTTTGCCAACTTCATTGAGAACCCCAAGATACCTTCTCCCTTTGTTTGCCTCATCATTTCAGGCGGACACACCGAGCTATTTTTCGTCCCTGAGTTAGGGGAGTATAAGCTTTTGGGCCAGACCAGAGATGATGCTGCAGGGGAGGCGTTTGATAAGGTAGCGGTGATGCTTGGCCTGGGTTATCCAGGGGGAAAAAAGATCGACCAATTGGCCGCAGAGGGCAATCCCCACTACCATCAGTTCCCCCGCGCCTGGCTCGATGATGGCTTTGACTTTAGCTTCAGTGGCCTAAAGACCGCTGTGCTCAACTACTTGGAGAAGTTGGGGCCAAAGAGGGTTCAGGAGAGGATAAAGGATATATGCGCCAGCTTTCAGGCGGCAGTTATCGATGTGCTTGTGGAGAGGTGCTTGAGGGCAGCCGAGGAAATGGATACAGAGAGGATCCTCTTAGCCGGAGGCGTAGCTGCCAACAGCCTCCTGCGGAGGAGGCTAAGCCTGAAGGGGGAAAGGGATGGCCTCCAGGTCCACTATCCTCCTCCCCCCCTCTGCACGGACAACGGGGCTATGGTCGCTGCTTGTGGCCTATTCTATATAGAGAGAGGGTTTAAAGATGGCCTTGACCTCAGGGCGGAGGCAACCAGTAAGCTGGGAGAGGGGAAATGCTGAGGGGGGTGGTTCTCGCGGGGGGGAAGGGAAGTAGGCTTTACCCCCTTACCAAGATTACCAATAAGCATCTTCTCCCTATCTACAACCAACCGATGATCTATTACCCCCTATTTACCTTGGTAGAAGCAGGGATAAAAGAGATTATGGTTGTCACTGGAGGAAACAACGCCGGTGATTTTCTGAGGCTTTTGGGCAATGGAAGGGAGTTTGGTTTGAACCACTTGAACTATGCCTATCAGGAAGAAGAGGGAGGAATTGCTCATGCCCTTGCCCTTGCTGAACACTTCTCTGGCGGGGGCAAAATTGTGGTTATCTTAGGGGACAACCTCTTTGAAAGGGGGATAGGTTCTTCAGTGGAGAGGTTTAGAAGGCAGAGGAAGGGGGCACGCATACTCTTAAAAAGGGTGAAGAGGCCTCAAGACTATGGGGTGGCAGTTCTGGCCGGGAGGAAGTTGCTGGGGGTTGAGGAGAAGCCCTCCCAGCCCAAATCGCGGTATGCGGTGACCGGAGTCTATATGTATGATGCCCAGGTGTTTGAAGTGATTAGGCAGCTGAAGCCGTCTTTTAGGGGAGAGTTAGAGATAACCGATGTGAACAACTACTATATAAGAAGGGGAGAAATGAAGTTTGATATCTTAAAAGGATGGTGGGCAGACGCGGGGGCCTCCATTGACTCCTACTTAGAGGCCAACCTTCTGGCCGCCAGAAAGGCACGTAAGGAGGAAAGGAGTTCCGATGAATTTAAGGGATAAGATAAGCACTAAGAAGGCTAAAGTCTCTGTAATTGGGATGGGTTATGTTGGGCTCCCATTGGCTGTGGAGTTGAGCAAGGTGGGATTTCAGGTTAAGGGGATAGACATCAAGGAGGAGAAGGTTGACCTGGTCAATTCAGGAAAATCTGACGTCGCCGATGTGCAGGAAGAGGAACTGAGCAGGTTGGTTAAATCGGGTCTCTTGAAGGCAACAACGGAGTTTGCCATCTTGAAAGAGAGCGATGTAGTGAATATCTGCGTTCCCACCCCCCTTTCTAAGACAAAGGATCCGGATGTCTCCTACATCCTCAATGCAGTGAAGGAAATAAGGAAATACCTGCATCCAAATCAGCTTGTGGTGTTGGAGTCAACTACCTATCCAGGGACGACGGAAGAACTTCTCCTCCCCATATTAGAGGAAACCGGCCTCCAGGCGGGTAGGGACTTCTTCCTGGCCTTCTCTCCAGAGAGGATAGACCCGGGTAATCCCGTCTATAAGGTAAAGAACACTCCGCGGGTGGTTGGCGGGGTAACCCCAAAGTGCACTGAGGTGGCTACCCTCTTCTATCAGCAGTTCATCGAGAAAGTCTTTCCTGTCTCCTCAAGCAAATCCGCAGAGATGGTCAAACTTTTGGAGAACACCTTTCGGAGCGTGAACATTGGATTGGTCAATGAAGTAGCCCTGATGTGTGACCGATTGGGTATAGATGTATGGGAGATAATTGAGGCGGCGGCGACTAAGCCTTTTGGTTATATGCCCTTCTATCCTGGTCCTGGGTTGGGAGGACATTGTATCCCCATTGATCCCCATTATCTTTCTTGGAAGCTAAAGGCACTCAACTACTACGCCCGGTTCATCGAATTGGCGGGGGATATAAACTCCCGGATGCCTTATTATGTTGTGGAGAAGGTAGGGGAAGTGCTCAATGGGGCAGAACGTTCGATTAAGGGTTCCCATATCCTTGTCTTGGGTGTCGCCTATAAGAAGGACATTGGGGATATAAGGGAATCGCCTGCTTTGGATGTCCTCAAGTTGCTCATCTCCAAGGGGGCTAAGGTCAGTTATAATGACCCTTATGTTCCCACTCTGCCCCTCAACGGTCACAGCCTCCAATCCGAGGAGCTTGAGGAGGACCTCCTTCACCAATCTGATTGCGTGGTCATCGTTACTGACCATTCATCCTACAACTACGAATGGATAGTCAAACACTCTCGGCTGGTAGTAGATACCAGAAACGCTACCCGAGGGATAAGGGAGGAAAAAGTAACCAAGATATAGGGAAATTGCGGGAATAGATGGTCTCCCTTCCAATTGGTGGGTGATAAAACCCACTGGGAGCGCCAGAGGGGCGAAGACCTCTCTGGAGAACTTTGCGAGCGTAGCGGGCTAAGTTCGAAAGGAGGAGAAGAGATGTCTGGACATTCTAAATGGAGCACAATAAGGAGGAAGAAGGAGAAAGAGGATGCTAAAAGGGGGAAGATCTTCACCAAGCTGATCAAGGAGATAACCGTTGCTGCCCGTCAGGGAGGGGGAGATCCTGAAGGCAACCCCCGGTTGAGGACGGCAATCCAAAACGCCAAGGCCTCTAATATGCCCCAAGCCAACATCGACCGGGCCATAAAGAAAGGGACAGGGGAGCTTCCTGGGGCCGTCTATGAGGAAGTGATCTATGAAGGGTACGGGCCACAGGGCGTTGCCCTCCTTATAGAGTCCTTAACCGATAACAAGAAGAGAACAGTATCCGATATAAGATACATACTTTCCAAACATAATGGTCACTTAGGTGAGACGGGCTCTGTGGCCTGGATGTTTGAGCAGAAGGGGGTAATCACCGTAGAGGAGGCAAATGAGGATGAGCTTTTGGCTTTGGCCTTGGAGGCAGGGGCGGAGGATATGAAGCCAGAGGATGGCGGTTATGAGATAATTACTGCCCCAGAGAAGTTGGGGGAGGTTAAGGAGAAGTTGGAGGAGGGGGGGATAACATGTCAGTCGGCTCAGGTTACCAGGATCCCCCAAACAACCGTAAAGCTGGAAGGTAAGGCGGCAGAGCAAACCCTTAAGCTTATGGAGGCCTTAGAGGACCATGATGATGTGCAGAATGTCTATTCCAACTTCGATATAGATGTATCTATAATGGAAGAGTTAAGCTCAAAGTAGGTTTAGGGGGAAAGATCTCCCAGGGATCTGGAGATCTTGACGATTGGTTTAAGAGGCGTTTGGCTCGAAAGCACAGGAAATCCCCTTTTTACCCGAATTATTCACAAATTGGAAACGAATTGGCATAACCCTCTTAAATTTAAGGTATTATGTGTTTGTCTTGTAGAGACAGACATTTATGTCTATCCGCCTCCTCTTACAATAAATAGAGGAGATGAATAAAAATTCGGTAAATCCTGTTATCCTGTCAAAAACTCGCCACGGCGGATAAGTTTATGAAGGTATTGGGAATAGACCCTGGCCTTTTGGCTACTGGTTTCGGCCTCATCGAGGCAAATGGAAGGGAACTGCAGGCCCTGAGCTTTGGAGTTCTCCCCACTCCTTCTTCTCGCCCTTTAAGGTTAAAGGAAGTATTTGAGGGGATGAGGGATTTGGTGGAGGATTGGGCCCCTGAGCATCTGGTCATCGAGAGCGTCTTCCACCAGAGGAATGTGAAATTCACCCTCTCCATTGGGGAGGTAAAGGGGATAATTGGTCTGGTGGCCTCCTTGGCTGGGATACCGATTAGCGAATACACCCCCCGCCAGGTTAAACAGGCCGTTGTTGGATATGGGGGAGCATCTAAGAGTCAGGTTCAGTTTATGGTGAAGAACCTCCTCAAGTTGGAGGAGGTCCCCCAGCCTGACCATGCTGCTGATGCCCTTGCCGTAGCCATCTGTCATACCCATAACCTTTCACCCACGGAAAGATGATCTCCTATTTAGAGGGAAGATTGGAAGCGAAAAGCCCTACTCAGATAGTTTTGGAGGTCAATGGCGTAGGATGGTTGGTGAGGATCCCTCTCTCCACTTATGAGAGGGTGGGGAAGATAGGGGAGAGGGTAAAGGTCTTAACCCACCTTCACCTCCGACAGGATGTTGTGCAACTTTACGGTTTCTCTACCCAGGAGGAGAGAAGCCTATTTGAAAGCCTCATTGGCATCTCTGGCATTGGGCCTAAACTGGCCCAAGGGATACTCTCCGGGATAAGGGTTGATGATTTTCAAAGATATGTAGCGGATGGTGATGTAGATTCGCTGGTCCGTATCCCTGGGGTGGGGAGGAAGACCGCCCAAAGGATAGTAGTTGAGCTTAAAGAGAGGTTTGAGAGGAGGGAGTTAGTGGAGTCCCTTCCAGAGGAACAAAAACAACCTGAGGAGGAAGCTCTCCTTGCCCTGTTATCCTTAGGCTACAAGCAGGGCCAGGCGAAGAGGGCCTTGGAGAAGGCTCTTAATCAGGCCAAGGGCCCCATCTCTTTGGAGAAGTTAATCAGGGAGGCATTGAAATATGTCTGAGAGGATAACCCTCCCCGATCCCACCGGCGATGATTTAGAGTTCGATAAGACCCTGAGACCGCAGAAGTTCTCCGACTTTGTTGGTCAGAAGAAGCTCAAGGAAAATCTGACCATCTTTATCCAAGCGGCCAAGGGGAGGAATGAGGCCTTGGACCATGTTCTCTTTTATGGTCCTCCTGGCCTGGGGAAGACGACCTTAGCCCATATTATAGCTAAGGAGATGGGGACAGAGATTAGGGCCACCTCAGGTCCGGTCTTAGAGAAACCAGGGGACTTGGCCGGTCTACTTACTGACCTCCAAGAGGGGAACATCCTCTTCATCGACGAGATCCACAGGCTAAACAGGGTGGTGGAGGAATATCTCTACCCGGCGATGGAAGATTATACCTTGGATATTATGATAGATAGGGGACCAAAGGCAAGGTCAGTGAAGATAAACCTGCAACATTTCACCCTTATCGGCGCTACTACCAGGGCGGGACTCCTTACCTCCCCCTTACGGGCCAGGTTTGGGGTTGTAGGGAGGTTGGACTATTATGCCCCTGAGGAGCTTTTCCACATCGTTACCCGATCAGCAAGGATCTTAGGAGTGGAGATTGACCAGGATGGTGCACAGGAGATAGCTCGGAGATCCAGGGGGACCCCCAGGGTGGCCAATCGCCTCCTGCGGAGGGTGCGGGACTTTGCCCAGATAAAGGGGGATGGGAGGATAGACCGAAAGATAGCCAATCAGGCGTTGAAGATGATGGAGGTTGACGAATCGGGTTTGGATGAAATGGATAAGAGGATTTTGGAGGTTATTATTAAGAAGTTCAATGGGGGGCCAGTGGGGATAAACTCCTTAGCTGTGGCTGTGGGGGAGGAGAAGGAGACGATTGAGGAAGTTTATGAACCCTACCTCATCCAGGAGGGTTTCATTAATCGCACCCTGCGCGGCAGGGAAGCCACTGCCCTGGCTTACCAACATCTGGGTGTAGAGGGGAAAACGGGCATTCAAGGGAGGCTTTTATAGTGAGAATCCGGTTCACCCAGGGAATGGTCCTTGAAACCGATCTCCTTCCCCCTTAAGGGGGAGGACTAAGGAGAGGATTATGCCCGATCACTACCTAAAGTCTGCCCTGAGCCCAATGATAGACCTATCCTCTAAAAAGGTTCTCTTACATATCTGCTGTGCCCCTTGTGCAGCCTACCCGTTTAAGCTACTCACCGAAGCGGGAGCGGACCTCTTAGGCTTCTGGTATAACCCCAACATCCACCCCTATTTGGAATACAAGAAAAGGCTTGATTCCGTAAAGCTCTTCTCGGAGAAGAAAGGACTGAGGATGATCTACCGGGACGATTACGATCTGGTTGGTTTTCTCCGGGGGGTTGTCTATCGGGAGGCCGATAGATGTAAGTTCTGCTATGCAATGAGGCTTACCGAGGCGGCGAAGGTAGCCAAGAAGGGAAAGTTTGACTATTTTACTACCACACTTCTGCAGAGCAACCATCAGGAGTTTGAGGCATTGGGCTATATTGGCAAGCAGTTGGCCTCAGAGTATGGGGTCCCCTTCCTCTTTGAGGATTGGCGGGAAGGGTGGAAGGAGGGGCTCCAGGTGTCTAAGGAACTCGGCCTCTACCGCCAACAGTATTGTGGGTGTATCTATAGCGAGATGGACAGGTATTACAAAGGGGAAAGGGCGAAATAAGCTACAACTCCTTCAGAAGGTGTTCGAGGACACTATAGAGAAAGCAGGAATAAAGAAAGATGTAAGTGTGCATTCCCTCAGACATTCCTATGCTACACATTTACTGGAAAGTGGAACAGATCTCAGTTATATTCAGCAGTTATGAGGTCATAAGAGTTCAAAGACTACAGAAGTTTATACATATTTAAGAGGAGAAGCAGCTATAAAGATGTATATTCGAAGTAAGCTTCGGATGTAACATCATATTGGAAGTATATCCGCAATTAGATGCGGATATAAACGAGTTATACGCCATTGCCTTAAGGAGGGAAACAGCATGATGGAAAGAAAAATAATCTATTACCCAACAATTATTGTTCCATCTGAATGGGCGAAATGGGCGGTTCTTTATTTTGATAAAGTGAGTTCAATCATTCCTGAAAGTTTAGATCTTGGAGAAGTGATTAAGCCTTGGAATAAAGAGGATTTTGAGATTATGAAAATTTTGATGGATGAGGGTGAACTTGAACGCGCTAACCCTCAAGGTTTGTTTGCACAAGTAGAAAAACGGGCAAGTGTGGAGGCGTTTAAAGAAGAATTCAGAAGAATCTTAATTTCCAAGAGATTTAAATCTATTATAATCCAGGTTCCGGAAAAAAATTGAAAGATTAAGGTATATCAGGTAGTTACCCAA
>JAOZPP010000010.1 GCA_029932675.1 bacterium | reverse complement strand
GGGCAGGGGTTCATCGCTGCCGCCAACATAAAATTAGAGGGATAGGTTATGGATACCGTGGCCCGGGAGATGGTCACCCTACCATCCTCCATTGGTTGCCTCATCACCTCTAAGACATTCCTCCTAAACTCAGGAAGCTCATCTAAGAAGAGGACCCCATGATGGGCTAAGCTCACCTCACCTGGCTTTGGGTGCTGGCCCCCCCCAATGAGGCCAGCGTCGGAGATGGTATGGTGGGGGGAACGAAATGGACGGGTGGCAATAAGGGGGGTGTGCGGGGGGAGGAGCCCACTCACCGAGTGTATCTTTGTGGTCTCAATGGCTTCCTCTAAGGTGAGGTTAGGCAGGATGGTGGGGAGCCTACGGGCCAACATGGTCTTTCCAGAACCTGGCGGGCCGATCATCAGGATGTTGTGGCCTCCAGCGGCGGCAACCTCCAAGGCCCTCTTCGCATGCTCCTGACCCTTGACATCGGTAAAGTCAACTGGATACTCTAATGCCCTTTTAAAGACCTCATCGATATCCACGGAAAAGGATTCTACCTCCCTCTCCCCATTGAGAAAGTCGACAGCCTCCCGCAGGGAGCCAACTGGGTAAACATTCAACCCCTGGGCCATTGCTGCCTCCTGAGCATTCTCCGGAGGAAGGATTATCCCCTCCATCCCCTTCCCTTTGGCCTCTACCGCCATAGAGAGTGCCCCCCTTATCGGACGCAATCCCCCATCAAGGGAGAGCTCCCCTGCAATCACGTTCTTAACCAATTTGTCTGCCTTCACTTGGCCAGTAGCTGCCAAGATGCCTACTGCAATAGGCAGATCGAAACCCGCCCCTTCCTTCTTGATGTCCGCTGGGGCAAGGTTTATGGTTACCCTCTTGGAAGGAAAATAGAGGCCGCTGTTCTTGATGGCCGCGGTGACCCTCTCCTTGCTCTCCTTAACCGCCCCCTCAGGTAGGCCCACGGTGGAAAAGGAGGGGAGATGGGAGGAGATGTCTGCCTCCACCTCTACGATATAGGCATCTATGCCCAGAACAGCACTGCTTAAAACCTTAGCAATCATCCGGCAAGGTTATTATAAGGACAAGGAATCCGATGTCAAGTCTTTTGTGGATCTCCCTCTCTACCCGAATTATTCATAAACTAATAGCGGATTGGGAAAATAGGGGAAAATAGGGAAAATAGGGACACTTCCTATTTTCCCTTGGTATCCCCTCTTGTGCAGGTTCGGAAGAGCCTTTTTCAAAGGGAAGGCCTCTTACGGGAAGATGAATGTGGGAGAATCCTGTTGGTAAAGACTGCACAAAGAAGAATGGGACCTAACCAGGTGGCAGTTTAAGGAGGATAGCTTAAAAAATAGGAAGTGTCCCTATTTTTACCTGATTTACCTGCCTGCAGATTTGACAGGATAAACAGGATCTACTGGATTTATATTCACCCGTCCTAATCAGCTTTATGGGCAGCCTACGAGGTGGAGAAGTTTTATCCATCCTGGTCATCCCGTCAATTCCGTCCAAGGACCAGCAAATTACCCAAAGAGGTCAGACTCTGGTTCAAACCTCTTGATTTCACGAATTTCATCGAACACCTTATCTGTGCTAATAAGACCCTCAAACCCATTGGTTAAGACTGCCGCGGCGTGTATAGCGTCTCTGGGGACTAAAAAGTCATAATTGGCCATCAACTCCTTTGCCTTAAGAATTTCCTCTTTGGTTATGGCGACTAGATTAGGGAAAAGGACTAATATGTCCCCGACAGTAAGCAACCCCTTTTCCCTCTCTCCCCTTGAGCTATACACATAAAGCATTCTTGGAGAACCTCGACATCAATATTGACAGCGATCACTGACTCTGCTGCTTTTTCCATTATACCCCTACATTTTCCCCTTAAGGGATGTGGTTTGCCGATAGAATATATGATGATATTCGTGTCAATGAGTTTCAACTTCTCTATTAACCTCCTCGTCGAGTTCCTTCTTTAATTCTCCCCAAGGGGGAAAGTGAATCTCCCTATCCGGTGAAAATAGGCGATTTAAAGCCTTCATTCTCTCCCTTTTGCTGGAGAGGAGATATCTCTCTTCTACCGCAGTGCGGATGAGCTCAGCCACTGATTTTCTTTCCTCCTTCGCTTTCTCCTTGAGTATCTCAAATTCTGGTTGCTTAAATACAACCCCTAATCTCTTAGTTTGCATAACATCCCCTCCTAAATATGGTAAAATCAACCTTAGCAAATGGGGACACTTCCTATTTCCCCTTGGTATCCCCTTTGTGCAGGTTCGGAAGAGCCCTTAAAGGAAAGGCATCTTACGGAGATGGATCTATAAGAATCTTGTTGGTGGAAACTGCAAGAGAAGAACCAGACCGAACCAGGTGGCAGTCTAAGAAAATAGCCTAAAAAAGAGGAAGTTTTCCTATTCCCCCCGTTTACACCAAGGGTTTTTCCAAAGAGTAAATAGGCACTCGCTTATACCTTATTGGCTTTTGTCGGCTTTGGATTATCTTATCAATCGTCTGTGATACTTTGCTCTCCAAATAAATTGCCCCACATTGAGAGCAAACTAAGGCAGGAACATTCTCAAACTGATAAAGTTTCCCTTCCCCCCAGGGCTGGTTATAAATTATTATTTTCTTCTCTAAATTCCCCCCACATTCCGCACACTGCATAATTTCACCTCCTTCTGGTCCAAGGATCAATCCATTTCTCTGGATCAAACCAGTGGACAGTTATAATGTGTACATATTTTCCGTCAAAAGCACAAGATACATACAGAGGCTCATTCTCTCTTACGAATCCCATTATTAAACATTTAGGGAATGGCTTTGCTTGTGGTGTTTGTTCTATTATCTCTCCATTAAGAATTACAGAAATAATGTCTGCATCACGGATATTCCTTTGCCCCATTCGCTGTTTAGCGTGACTTTTGATAAGGTATTTATTTTCTCTTATGGCCTTCCTGATTTGTCCTATCCTTAATTCGGTCATGGTATAAAAATAACACCTCAGATTTTAAAAAACAAGCTTTTTATTCGGAATGTCCATAATCCGATCGATACTTAAACTAATAGGGAATCTGCACAACCTTTTGAAATTTATAAGTTTGAGGATGTACACGAATCTCAACCAAGAACTCCTCTAACAGTTTCCAGGAGTCGGCAAAAATCTTCACTCTGATAACCGACAACTGATTCCTGATTGGCCCAGATGTGGGCATCATAAAAAGGAAGCCACTGGAATACTTCCAGTGGCTTCCCTCTCTACATCAGTGCTGTCAGGGCTCCTGCCCTGACAAATTTTCCCATCTACGGCTGTCTACTTCAACAAGATCATCTTCCTGGTCTGGGTGAACTGCCCAGCCTCAATCCGATAGAAGTAGATGCCTGAGGCTATCCCCTTCCCATCCCAGTTTACCTCGTAGTAACCAGCCTGCTGCTCCCCATCCACCAAAGTGCAAACCTTCTGCCCAGCAACATTGTAGATTGCCACCCTTACATAAGCATCCTCAGGCAAGCCATATTTGATAGTTGTAACCGGGTTAAAGGGGTTGGGGTAGTTTTGAGTCAAGGTAAAGGCTTCGGGAATCTGGGAACCCGGCTTTAAGTAAGGACTCGCTTCAACTGTGATTGTATCCACCCCCGAGAAGGAGGTACCATCAGTGAGCATACCAGAAATGGTAACCGGATACCTCTCACCGGCTACGACTTCACCAAGATTTGAGAGGGCCTCGTATCTATCAAAGGCAACCTCCAAAACAGGTCCTGTAAATCCGCGGAAGCTGGACCTTATCCTGAATCTGCCGCCGTAGATTCCCAAGTCATCATTCAAGGTTATTGACTGGGGGTCAATATCGCTAATATCGTAACCCTCAGTGAGATCGCCGATATAAGCCCTGACCGTCCCTCGGTGAATATCAAGCCAGGTGAGATACCAAGTGTTGGGGAGGATTAAAACCTTAATTGTGACTGGAACTATACTAAAACTTTGGGATAACGGGCCGTATTGCTGCCCCTCCGCGGATACAGAGCCGAATGCCTGGTAAGTGCCAAACGGTTTCCCCAGCGTATTCCACTGCACACTTAGCGTTACTGTCTCTCCTGGTTGAACATCAGTTTGTGGCCCGGGAAGGCTTGCAAACTGTATCCCGCCTTCATCGTAAACGTTAACCAGTTCCTCTGCCGACATAGGTACTGTTCCATTATTTCGAAAGGTTGCAGAGAAGATCATGTCCTCTCCTACGGTAACTATATCAGGACAATGAAAATCAAGTAGTTCGCCAGCAGAGATCCAAACGTAATCAGAAACTTGCGCAAGAGGCATGCCCGCAGCATCAAGAACAAACACATTACACAAATACCTGCCGTTGGCGAGGTTCCCAGATAGAACTAAGGGTACCTCTATTGTTCCTTGTGGCCCAACTGTAAGGCCGGTTTTTTCTACCTCCCCAACAGGATTGCCAAACTGATCAGCTACTTCCATGCGGGCTGTTAAGCTTGATACGGTAAGACTACTAACATTCTTAATGCTCACATCTGTACGTACATTTGGCTGACCGCTACTCCAGTAGACCCCAGTAGCAAAGCTGCTAATTAGTATGGGAGCATCGCTAGTGAACATAATGCGAACCACAGTAGTATCATACAAAATGGTTTCGTGAGTGCCTACATCATAGGTAGCGGCAAATACATTAAGGCTGACTGTTGAAGCACCCCCCTCCACATCTTGGTAATATCCAACGCGGCTTGGAGGGAATACCCCAGTAACATCAAAGTCAGACGAAAATGGCGGTGGGCAAGGAGGCATGGCACATGAAACAGGTGCTGGAATGTTCAAACTACCCAGTGCAAGGTTATGGCTATTAATTATCTCCCCAGAGAGGATTGAAGCATCAGGAGGCAAGACAACTTCCGTTTCAAAAATCGGCAAACCCGGTTTATGATCCAAGCCTTTCAGTTCAGTTCCGGGTATTATAAGTAAATCATAGCCATCAACTTGTTCAACAGAGTATGACTCGGCGACAAATTCTACATCAACTGCGTATGTCCCTTTCCCAATATGCTTCATCGGATGCACAAGGATCTGAGGAGACCTAACAGATGTATTCTCTCCAATACCTGGCAGAACACCTCCTGCTGCAGCTATCAGAGGAGCGGAGGGAATATCGATCTGCATCCAAGGTAGACCGTAAAGGATGTACTCACAGGAGGTTTTCTTTTCTTTATCATCACATCCCAACCACCCGCAAGGATTAAAGTCTCTAGACGTGTT
Source organism: bacterium (assembly GCA_029932675.1). Classification (GTDB taxonomy): domain Bacteria; phylum SM23-81; class DAOVCL01; order DAOVCL01; family DAOVCL01; genus DAOVCL01. Next base: position 56,241 of record JAOZPP010000010.1, on the reverse strand, counting down.
CTTCAGGGCAATGCCTACCGGCTTTGAGAGTGTGCCTGATAGTGGTAATAACTCACGGAAGAAATCTCTGCAGTAGTTCTCTCCACACGATGTAACCTTATAGTCTTGGTCAAGCACAGCCCACTGCAACCCTCCTGTACCTATAAATCCTCGTGCACCTTTGTGCGTCGCAGCCCATACGTTATTGTCGTCATAATAGGGAGACCATGTATTAGGCGAGGGAGACTCTGAAAAATCTTCATCTGTGGGTACACCTGTTCGACATCCACCTGCGTAGAGGAATCCCCCGGAACTGGTCATGTCCGGCAGAAAGGAGGTGCTAACTCCACCAGGAATCAGCCCATAGTTTGCGTGACCCCCAGAAAATGCGAGTCGGAATCCGCTGCCTAACAACGAGCGCAAATCACTAGCTGTCCATGAATTACTATTGACGGTTCGTGGATCTTCCGTATCATTGCGAACGTTGAAGTTAACACCCTTACATCTATTAGCTATTCCATCAGAGTTATAGCCGTCACTTGAGGCAACAATAGCATGGTCTGTTTGAGTTGATGGCCTCGCTATGCATCGCTGAACAAGGGATAACATATCCGCTGCCGATGGCCCTACCACCCTCCCCGCGGCCAGTTCAACGTCTCCTTCGTCCCAGTCATTGCCAGTGAGATCAGCGTATGGTGCATCAACAATGAACCTATTGTTGTTGAATGCTAAGAGGAGAGGATCCTTTCCAGAATAAGGATGGCGGCCTTCCGCGTTTCCAAAGTTCGAGTCATCGATCCGAAAAAACGGGATAACCTCGTCTCCGCCTACAATCGTCAAGTATTTTGGCTTAGGGGAGAACCTATTACATCTTGTCTGGATCATCGAGCGGACAATATTGGCACAGTTGTTCACGGAATTCGGATTAGAGTAATCAAGAGCATATTGGTCCCAGTCCCTAACAGTCTCATTTTCGCGGTCAAGGTAATAGACTACGTTTGTCACTTCATTGGTGCCGTTTCCATCTGAAATTTGGTAAATATAGTTCAGAAGTTCAGTCACTTTCTTCTTATTAGTAGGAGTAGTTCCGTACTTGTCATAAAGCAGTTTTCTGTTTGTTACAATGATCCCTTCCGTGTTGGCAACAACCGCGATACCAGCATTGTCTGCCTGGATAGCCACGCTATTATGGCGAACTGCTCCAGAAGCTCCAATATTGATAGGAAAAAGGGTAGAAGGTATCTGAAAACGCCAGCCCACCTGTATTGAACCACCTGCCTCAAGTATGGGTAGCTCCACCTTGTAAGTACCCGTCGGATCCTCGGTCCAAGTTCTCTCAGTGCCGTCTCCTTCCGATTCATCAGTCCGGGTATATGCCTTGGTGGGATCCCCGAGTCGGTCTGAAGGAATGCTAATTTCAGCGACCAGTCCAGTTAAATCTTCTTCTTCGCAGTTTTCTATTTTTGCCACGAAATCAACAATATCTCCTTTGCCTTTTCTGACTACTATCCCATCAGGAGCATCCTCAGCAACTAAAGTGAATTCTACTTGAACCACAGCCTCTTCTAAGAGCCACTGTACAGTGCTTGCCGCAAGTTCATTCAAAATTGCACCCTGTTGAATCGCCGTCACAGGAAAACCATATAGTACAACTCTACCTTCTGATTCGGAACCAGCATAGGCGATAACACCGAATAGATTTCCTTCTGGATCATAAGGAGAGTAACTTGGAAGATCAGAACAACTGCCGACTCCAAACTCGGTCTCTGGGATATATCCCTGGGTTAAAACCCCAGAAGCATCAGTAGCCGGATCAAAGCAATCAGGCCAACTCGACTGGTTTACCACGGGAACATGCTGGTTGGTAGGAATTGACTGGATAATAGGATGGCCAGTGTTAGCGATTATCTCAAAGGATACTTCGGGCATAATCCCAAGTACACCGTCAACGTGTAATACTTGCTCTGGGAAGCTTCCTAGGCCATTAATATGCCAGTCGTAATTGACATCTGGGGCTACCAAAAGGAGAGGCTTACCACTGGAATGGTACTGGCTCAATGCGCCGGTGTTTCCACTGAAAGGATACCAGTATCCTCCAGCGTCGTAGATGACTAAGTCATAGGAACTCATTTGGCTATAGGTCAACGAACCAGATGCTACATCCAACCAGTCAACATCGTAGTTGCCACCATCTAATATACTCAACCAGTAGTCCTTCTCCTCTGTGGGACTAATACCTGTAAGCGGCCCCCACCCGCTTGTAACAATCAAAACCTTTATGGAAGCTTTGGAAACGCCCTTTTTAGAGATAAAAGGATTACCTTTTTTGAGTTGAGTAAGTAATCCAGAATGAGCGGGACCGTCAGGCTGAGAAGGTCGCTCCAAACAGGTGGCAGCACTGACGTAGGAACTCACCGGGAGTAGCAATAATATCCCAATAGAAATAGCAAGCCCCCTGAATCTCGAACTTAATGTATTAAAGAAAGTTTTCATGACCCCCTCCGTTAACTGCGGTTTACAATACTTTCTACTCGGGACAAATAGCCGCTTTGCTTTCACACTCTCAACTCCAAAAACCCACCTGCTCATCCCTTAACCAGGGCTAGCACGTGGGTCGTAAAGAAATCGGACAAAAGAAAAACCTGTCCACAAAGCTGGAGAATAAAAGAAAAATATAATCCCCTTAGCCCCGCCCCTATAAGGACTAAGCATCATTCTTTCCTCCATACTTATGGACAGGCTTAAATCGCCCTTTTATTCAATCAATATTTAGCTACTACAGGCCTATACTACTCACCATAGTAGCAGATTACACTTCCCCTGTCAAGGAGAAAATTCCCCTTTTTGGGGGGAATTCAGACGCTAAATTACTTCTTCTCCTTCCTCTTCCGCCTATACCCAAAACCCCCTAACCCCAATAGCCCTGTTCCCAATAACAGGATAGTGCTCGGTTCCGGAATCGGAGCTACACTGACAAGATAATCCTCTACCTCACCATTGTCATAATCACCGAAGGGATCAAAAGGCCCATCTGGGCTGATCATTGCTCTCATCCAGGTATCCCCCAGAACCGCATCAGGTGTTGGAGTCACTGAAGCAACAAGACTATAGGTGCCGTTGTCAAACCAGTTTACAGGTGAATCATTGTAAAGCCAACGTTCATCAGGATCAAAGGTCATACTCTGGTCCCAGTCTATCCAGAGGGAAAACCATTCATCAGTGCCATCACCAAAGAAATAGTCCACGGTTAAGTCAATGGTTATAGGTGAGGTCTGACCAACGATAAATGGGCCAAAAGTGAGGCCGTCATTGCTATATATGTCTGTGCCTAACCGTTGGTCAGGACTATCCCAGAAGGAGACCATTCCATAACCAGGTGCTGTGCTCAACAAGGTGCCAAAGCTTGTTGCCGGAAGGAACAGGAGGAGGCCCACCGCGAGCAAAGCTACCTTCTTCATTCCCTTTTCACCCCCTTTCGTTAATTTTAGGAACGATTAGAAATCTCAAGGGAAAAACAAAATTAAAAGTGCAAATTTCGTACCAACTTGTAAGGAAAAACGTAAGCCAATGGGATTTAAAGAGATATGGGGGAGAATCGACTTTTCAGAAACTTAGGTAGAGCCTCAAAATGTAAGTTGATTCGACAATTTTTGAAAGGTTGGTCTGGTAATTCGTTGTTTTGCAAGGAAATAATGATTGTTAAATCTTTTTACAGCTTTTATGGCTCGAGAGATGAAATGAAACATTTTATCGGCCACTTTTGTAAACTAAACAAAAAATAACAGGGTAAATAGGGACACTTCCTATTTTCCCTGTTTCCCCTAAGTAAGTGACCATTTACGGACTAATGGTTTGGGGCAGAGAGCCTTTCCCGTCAGGACGGGATTCCTGGCCGAAGAGGCAACTCCTGAGGGTACAATGTTCTGATGGTGGCAGAATCTGGGTTCTGCCACCTCATCCCTTGCCGTCAGAATCGGGGTTCTGACGGCTTGCTTTTGAAAAATCCCCCTTCTGAGAATGGGGAAAGTTTTTTGTGGCCTTTTCGGTCCAGAGTGATTATATTTGGAGAAACATTTTCAGGAGCACCTATGTGTGGAATCATCGGATATATCGGAGAGAAGGAGGCAGTGCCCATCCTCGTCGAGGGTCTGAAGCGGATGGAGTATCGGGGTTACGACTCGGCAGGGCTAGCCGTGATCGAGAAGGAAGGGCTCATCTGTGAGAAAACAGTGGGAAAGATCACTGACTTAGAGGTTCTGTTAGGTAAGAGGAGGTTCTCCTCCACCATGGGGATTGCCCATACCAGGTGGGCAACCCATGGAGAGCCATCCGACTTCAATGCCCATCCCCATATCGACTGCAAGGGTGAGATTGCCGTTGTACACAATGGGATAATAGAGAATTATATGGCCCTAAGGGAACTCTTAGAACGCAAGGGACACCAGTTCAGGACCGAGACGGACACAGAGGTCCTCGCCCATCTCATTGAGGAGTATTACCAAGGAGACCTCACCGAGGCCACCAGGATGGCCCTTACCCAGGTAGAGGGGACCTACGGCATCGCCGTGCTCTGCCTACACAATCCCGGTCAGATTGTGGCCGCCCGCAAGGGGAGCCCCCTGGTGATCGGGAAGGGGCAAGGGGAGCATATAGTAGCGTCAGATGTTGCTGCCTTGATTAGATACACCAATCAGGTTGTCTACCTGGAGGATGGGGAGTTGGCCGTAATTACTAAGGATGACTTTACCATCTCCACTACGGAGAAGGTGAAAGTGCCTCCAAAATTCCAGGAGATCTCCTGGAGCCTCGATATGATCGAAAAGAGCGGCTTCCCCCATTTTATGCTCAAGGAGATATTCGAACAACCAACTACTCTGCGGAATGCAGTGCGGGGAAGGCTGAACGAGGAGGAGGGGACGGCAAGGTTAAACGGCCTCCGGCTGTATTATGATGATCTACCTCATATCAAGAGAATTATCTTCACCGCCTGTGGCACCTCCTGGCATGCCGCCCTGGCTGGGGAGTATATGATCGAGGATCTGGCCCATATCCCCGTGGAGGTGGAATATGCCTCTGAGTTCAGGTATCGAGGACCCTTAATCGATGAGGGAACCGTCGTCTTCGTCATCAGTCAATCCGGGGAGACAGCAGACACCTTAGCCGCCATGAGGGAGGCAAAGCGCAAGGGGGCCACTACATTAGGGATCTGCAATGTAGTTGGTTCCACAATCGCCAGGGAGACAGATGCCGGCGTATATATCCACGCTGGCCCCGAGATAGGGGTGGCCTCAACCAAGGCGTTTACCTCCCAGCTTATGGTGCTTGCCCTGATCGCCCTGATGTTGGGGAGGATGAGGGATCTATCCGCCGAACAGGGAAGGGAGATGGTGGAGGCCATAAACCGAATACCAGATCAGGTGGAGGCGATCCTGAGCAGGGAGAAGGAGATAAAGAAGATCGCCTCCACCTTTGCCCAGTCCAATAACTTCCTCTACTTGGGACGCAGCTATAACTTCCCCGTTGCCTTAGAGGGGGCACTAAAGCTGAAGGAGATCTCCTATGTCCATGCCGAGGGTTATCCGGCAGCGGAGATGAAACACGGTCCCATTGCTCTCATCGACGAGAATATGCCTGTGGTGGTCATTGCGATCAGGGACTCCCTCTATGACAAGGTGCTCAACAATATAGAGGAGGTGAAGGCTCGTAAGGGGATGGTAATTGCCATTGCCACCGAGGGGGATAGGAGGATTAAGGGGATGGTTGACCACATCTTCTATGTTCCGAAGACATTGGAGTTCCTTACCCCGCTTTTGACCGTAATCCCCCTACAACTTTTGGCTTATCATATCGCTGTTCTCCGGGGTTGTCATGTAGATCAACCCCGGAACTTAGCCAAGTCTGTAACCGTGGAGTGAAGATGAAGGAAGTGATCAGAACCAAAGAGGCACCCCAGGCAATTGGGCCTTACAGCCAGGGGATAATAGCCAATGGCTTTATCTTCGTCTCTGGGCAGATAGGCCTGGATCCAAAGACGGGGGAGATTCCCTCTCCGGAGATTGAGGTCCAAACCGCGCAGGTCTTGGAAAATATAAGGGCTATCCTCAAGGAGGGGGGGAGTGACCTCGATTGGGTAGTCAAATCCACCGTATACCTCACCGATCTCGACGACTTCCTCCCCTTTAACCAAGTCTATGAAAATTACTTCCCCAAAGATCCCCCAGCTCGTGCCACAGTAGAGGTGGCGCGACTTCCCAAGGGGGCTAAGGTGGAGATTGAGGTCATTGCCCTAAGTTCGGAACATTAGCTTGAGCCATTTTTAGACATGATTGACAGGAGGATCAGGATAAATAAGGCTCATTCGCCCGTACCTCCCCCCTGCATAGAGTACCTCTATGCGAGCCCGGGAGACCTCCCCTGATGCCGATGATCGAGTTGTAGGGAACTCAGTTGAACACCCTTAGCCCTTACAATTCAAATGTGCCTTTGACTACCGATTTAAATGTTGCAATCCCAATGAGGGAGTGGACAAGATGAGTAATAATCCTGTTCATCCTGTCAGAAAAGTCCCCCCAAAGGCGGCTAACTTAAGGAGATGAAGAGAAGGACCTGTCTAACTATTTCTGTCCTAATTCTGCTTTTATCCTGCCCCAGCTTGGCTAAGGAAGGTGAGTGGAGGCCCTCCCCCCGGGGAGCGCTCCTCAGGGCTTTCCTCCTCCCCGGCTGGGGTCAATTTTATAACCACAAGTATGTAAAGGGGATAGGAGTTATGCTCATCGAGTCGGCCTTGATCATCGAGCTTGTGCAGAGATGGCGGACGGCCAACAGGTTCTGGAAGGAGTCGTTGGATTATCCCCCTGGTTCAGAGCAAAGGCAGATCTACCAGGATAGGTATTTGAGCGCGGAGGCCAGGAGAAATGCTTATCTCTGGTGGACATCTGGGTTTGTCATCCTCTCCGCCCTTGATGCCTATGTGGACGCTTACCTCTACGGTTTCAAGAAGGACTTCGGGGAGGGCCTTACCTTGCAGTTGGACCCCCAGTGCCGGGTTAAGCTGCAGTGGAGGTTTAAGTGATGGGCCAAACGTTCTGGGAAAGGATTGGGGAGGAGGTCTTAGTAGGGGATGGGGGGATGGGGACGATGATCTACTCCCAGGGGGTAGCCAAGGGCCAATGCTTTGATGAGCTAAATATCCTCAAGCCGGAGCTCGTTAAGGAGATCCACTCCGCCTACATCGGGGCGGGGGCCCAAATCATAGAGACCAACACCTTCGGCGCCAACCGGGCCATCCTCGATTTCTATGGGCTTGGCGATAAGCTGAAGGAGATCAACTATCAGGGGGCGAAGATCGCCAGACAGGTGGCTGGGGATAGCCTGGTGGCTGGGTGTGTAGGACCGCTGAGCAGGCCCTATGAATCCCTAAAGAAGCCTTCTGAGATAGAGGAGCTCTTCTACGAGCAGGTTCAAGCCTTGGCCGAGGGGGGTGTAGACCTCATCTTCCTGGACACCTTCTCAGATATTGAGGAGGCCAAAGGGGCCCTGCGTGCCTGTCGCCGGGTGGGAGATCTTCCCGTCGTCTGCCACTTCTCCTTCTTAGAGGATGGGAAGACCCTCACCGGGCTCCCACCGGAGGAGGCTGCCCAGGAGATGGCTGGCTTAGGGGCAAAGGTTTTAGGGAGCAACTGCGGGATAGGGGCACAGGGGGTGCTGGAGGCCATAGAGAGGATGGGCAGCCGTTTTGAGGGGATTCTCTCCGCCTTCCCCAATGCCGGCCTCCCCAAATTCGTAGGGGGGAGGTTCCTCTACCCATCAAGCCCGGACTATTTCGCCACCTATGCTCTCAGATATCTGGAGGCTGGGGCAAGGATCATCGGGGGGTGCTGTGGCTCCACCCCTGCCCACATCAGGGCGATCTCCCAAGCCATAAGGGGTTTAAAACCAAAGCTGCGGCCTAAACGGAGGGTGCACCTCTCGGTGAGGCCAAGCGAGAGGCCTGGGGAGGCTAAGCCGCTCTCCTCCCTGCGGGGGAAGCTGGGAAGGGAGTTCCTCTACTTAGTGGAGATGGACCCTCCGCGGGGGGCCGATATGTCCAAGGAGCTGGAGGTTGCCAAGAGGCTCAAGGCCAAGGGGGTGGATGGGATAACCATCTCCGACAGCCCGATGGCCAGGGTAAGGATGAGCCCCCTTGCCCTCTCCCACAGGGTGCTCTCTGAAGTGGGGATGGAGGTCATCCTCCATTTTACTTGTCGGGACCGGAACATCCTTGGCTTACAGTCAGATCTTTTAGGGGCCTACGCATTAGGGATTGAAAACATACTTGCCCTCACCGGTGACCCCCCGAGCGTGGGAGACTATCCCTATGCGGTAGCCGTATTTGAGGTAACCTCGACAGGCCTCTTGCGGATAATCAGCTCACTAAACCAGGGGAAAGACCTAGCCGGCAACCCCTTGAGCCAGCGGACAACCTTCTGCGTGGGGGTAGCCGCAAATCCAGGGGCAGAGGATCTGGGGCAGGAGGTGGAAAAGATTGAGGAGAAGGCCGCCGCGGGGGCCGATTTCATCCTCACCCAACCCCTCTTTGACCCCAGACCATGGGAGCTCTTCTTGGAAAGAACCGCCCACCTCGATCTTCCGGTAATCGTTGGCCTCCTTCCCCTTTATAGCCTACGGCATGCCGAATTCCTCCAGAACGAGGTCCCCGGGATCAGGGTCCCGGAATCGATTATGGGGAGGATAGGAAAAGGCGAGGAGGGGGTGGAGATCGCCTTAGAGCTTCTCCAGGAGTTGAGGGGGGGTGCGGCCGGGGTCTGCATTATGCCCCCATTCCACAAGTATGAGATGGCCGAAAGGATCCTGGAGGCGGAGGCAAGTAAGAAATGATCAATGGTCAATTACCAGAGGGGAATCACCTCATCTACCTAACCCACGGAGGGGCCAATGCTTAGTAGAATGTGGGGTTGCCATTTATGCGCTCGAGGGCTCCGACATAAGTAAGAAAGGAAGCCAAAGATGATTGCCACTGCAGTGGGAAACTACCCGAAGATACCCACCCCCCCTGGTGAGCCCAAGCTGAGGAGGGCTATAGCGAGGTTCGAGAGGGGGGAGATAAGCGAGGAGGACCTGCGGAGGGTTGAGGATGAGGTCACCGAGGAGGTCCTTGCCGAAGAGGTCAAGGCTGGCCTCGACCTCTTGACCGATGGGCAGATCAGATGGGAGGATGGACAGACCTATTTTGCCCGGCGGCTGGATGGGTTCTCCATCGATGGCCTGATCAGGTATTTTGACACCAACACCTACTATCGGCAGCCGGTGGTGGAGGGAAGGATAAGGTGGAGGGAACCGATTGGTCTGCGGGACTATAAGTTTGCCCAAACCAGGGGGGAAAGGCCGGTAAAGCCGGTGATCACCGGGCCCTATACCCTGGCAAGGCTCTCCCAGAACCCAGGCGAGCAGAGCTTTGCGGACCTGGTTATGGACTTAGCCGCCGCCCTTAACCAGGAGGCCCTCTCCCTCGAGGAGGCAGACCCTCCCTGGATACAGTTTGATGAACCGGCCATCCTCAGGCACAAGGAGGATTTTCCCCTCTTCGCCGAGGCGATGGAAGCCCTCACCTCTGGGCTCAAGCCAAAGACCTCCCTCTACACCTGGTTTGGAGACATTGAGGGCATCTATCCTCAGCTTTTCAGCCTTCCCTTCGATCTCTTCGGACTGGACCTGGTGAGGGGGCGGAAGAGCCTTGAGCTGATCGAGGAGGTGCCGGAGGGAAAGGGGTTGGGGTTGGGCATTGTTGATGCCCGCAATACAAAGTTGGAAGAGGAGAGGGACTTGGTCGATCTAATCAAAAGGATGGCTCGATTAGTCCCTCCGGAGGGGCTGCACATCAACCCCAGTTGTGGCTTAGAGTACCTCCCCCGGGAGATAGCCTACCAGAAACTTGTCCTGGTGGCCAAAGCCACCAGGCGGGCCGAGGAGGTGATCAAATGATACTGCCCACCACGACCGTGGGAAGCTTTCCTAAACCCACCTATCTACTCAAGGCGAGAAGCAGATACGCCCGGGGGGAACTGGGCAAAGAGGACCTTTTGGCGCTGGAGAGGAGAGCCACCCAGGAGGTGATCCGACTCCAGGAGGAGGTCGGGTTGGACATCCTGGTGGATGGGGAGATGTACCGGGGGGATATGGTCACCTTCTTTGCCGAGAATATGGAAGGCTTCCGGATAAGCGGATTGGTGCGCTCCTATGGAAACCGCTACTACCGCAAGCCCATTGTTGTCGGAAGGGTGAAGAGGTCAAAGCCCATTACCATAAGCTACTTTAGCTTTGCCCAGGGCTTGACCTCTAAGCCGGTGAAGGGGATGCTCACCGGGCCCTATACTATGGCTGAGTGGTCCTTCAACGAATACTATGGGAGCAAGGAAGAACTGGTGCTCGATCTGGCCCAGGCGATACGCGTGGAGGCAGTGGAGTTGGAAAGGGTGGGAGCGAAGTGGATCCAGATAGATGAGCCGGCTGTCTCCACCCGTCCGGAGGAGATAGACCTGGCCATCAAGGCCCTGGGGGTGGTAACGGCTGATCTCCAGGTCAAGACCGTCACTCACATCTGCTATGGGGAGTTCGAGAGGATCTACCCCAAGCTCTTGGAGCTCCCCGTGGACCAGATCGACTTGGAGATGGCCAACAGCAACTATGACCTCTTGGAGCTCTTCCGCCGTCATCGGTTTACCAAGGAGATAGGGCTGGGGGTTATTGATGTCCACAACCACCTGATAGAGACCAAGGAGGAGGTAAAAAGGGGGATTAAGAGGGCCTTAGAGGTCCTCTCCCCCCAACAGATAACCGTTGACCCGGACTGTGGCCTGAAGACCAGGACCTGGGAGGAGTCCAAGGCCAAGCTCCAGGTTATGGTGGAGGCAACCAGAGAGGTAAGGGAAGAACTGGCAGGGGCTTAGATGGTCCGCATGTGAGCACAGCGGGCAGCCCCTTTGGCTCTTTACCTGAGGACCCGCACTAAAGTGCGGTAGAAGCTGAAGCCCCCTTCTGGGGGCAAGCGGGCACATTCCAATTTCCTGACAAAGTCAGAAAGGAGGGCTGAGATGGCAGTCTGTTCTGTGGAAGTTGTTCCTTTGGGCACCCAAAGCCCCAGCGTCAGCTCCTATGTGGCCTCCTGCCTGAAGGTCTTGGAAGGCTACCCGGACTTGAAATACCAGCTCACCCCGATGTCCACGGTCATCGAGGGGGAGGTTGAACGAATCTTCGAGGCAGTCCTCAAGATGCACCGTGTCCCTTTTGCCTCCGGGGCCCAGAGGGTGGTTACCAGCCTCAAGGTAGATGAGCGCCGGGACAAGGAGTTGACGATGAAGGGGAAGGTGGATGCTGTCCAGTCGAAGCTATCCCGGTGAGCTGGCCTTCCGGGGAGAGGTGGCCGAGAGGTATGACGAGTGGTTCAAGACCACCCAAGGGAGGTATGCCGAAAGCTTAGAGAACGAACTGATTAGTCAACTCGTTAGGGACTCACCTGGGGAGACTATATTGGATGTCGGCTGTGGGACAGCTAACCAGATGCTTCTCTTCTCCTCCCACGGGGCTAAGGTCTATGGGGTAGATGTCTCCTGGGATATGTTGAGGATAGCCCAAGGGAAATTGGGAGCGAAGGGGAGGTTGTTCCTGGCCCGAGGTGAATCCCTTCCCTTCCGAGCCAGTTCCTTCTCCCAGGTTACCATGATCACCTCCTTGGAGCTGATGGCCGACCCAGTCGCCGGATTGAAGGAGGCCCTTAGGGTGGGAAGGGGAGAGGTATTCCTTGCCGTATTAAACAGGCTAAGCCTCTCCGCCCTTGTGCGGAGGACGAAGGCCCAGTTCTGCAGGTCTGTCTTCCGCCGGGTGAGGTTCCTCAGCCTATGGGATTTGAAGAGGATTTTGCATAAGGCCCTCCCCCCAGGGGTGAGGGTGGACCTTACCTGGAGGAGCACCCTCTTCGCTTTCCCCCTCTGGGCAAAGGGTTGGTGCAAGCCGCTGGATAGGTTCTTGACCGAACTAGGCTCCCCCTTTGGCGCCTTCTTAGCCTTGAAGGTAAAGGTTCTGAAATAAGTTTCCAATGGCTTTGGGTTGCTTGCAGCAGCCAACTTTTATCGCACTTTAGTGCGGGTCTATAGGGGGAACCACCTATCATCCCGATCCCTGAACAGGGTTGAAATGACGATTCACGGCGTTGCGCGGTTTATGACAATCTGAGCTGTCTGCGTCCAAAAGAAAGGAGAATAGGCAATTGAACGGCTTTAGATATAGGTCTACCCTCTCACTGAGGATGACCACAATGGTCAAATACCTCATAGGGGCAAATATCTTCTTTTTCTTCCTCTCCTCCCTTCTCGGATACCGGGCCAGCTTTATGACCTTCGGCCTCATCCCCTCCTTGGCCCTGGGCAAGGGGATGATCTACCAACTGGTCACCTATATGTTCCTCCACGGGGGATTATGGCACCTTCTTTTTAATATGTGGGCCCTCTGGGTATTGGGGCCTGACCTGGAGAGGGGAATGGGGGAGAAAGAGTTTCTCCGCTACTACTTCCTTACCGGCGTGGGGGCCGGGCTGATTACCTGCCTCTTCTCCTATCGTACCCCCATCCCTACTGTAGGCGCCTCTGGGGCCATCTTCGGCCTTTTGGTGGCCTATGCGCTGAGGTTCCCAGATCGGGTCTTCCTGGTCTACTTCCTCTTCCCCATAAAGGTAAAATATCTCTTGGCTATCCTCTTGGGTTTGGAGATTATGGCCAGTTGGGCGCATACTCCTGATGGAATCGGGCACTTTGCCCATTTAGGTGGTGCGGCAGTGGGCTATCTCTACCTTAGATTTAAGGGCGGAATGGTAAGGGCTAAAAATCCCCATCTCAGAAGGGGATTCTCCCTCTTCAATCGGAAGCTTTACTGGGAGGCCAGCCAGGAGTTTGCGGAGGCAATAAGGGTCGATCCCCTAAACGGTGATGCCCACTATAGTCTGGCCTTAACCTTTCTTATGCTGGGCCTCCGGGAGAGGGCTATGCAGGAGTATTTCTCCCTGCAAGCAATCGATCCCCACTTAGCGGAAAAGCTTTTCCGCTTCCTCTCCAGGGGGGAGGAATAGATAAAACTATAGGATCGGCAGCCGCAGCCAACTTATACCGCACCTTAGTGCGGGTCTATTAGGGATAGACATTTATGTCTGTCCGTTCCCCTCTATGGAGAGGCGACCATAAGACCTAAAGGTTGCGGCTACCTAATTTTCAACCTTTTTGCAGTAGAGCCATAAAGGCTCAGTCAGATTTATTCATCAAGAAACTGGGAGGACGGCCCCCCTGGTCTGTCGCCCCCTCTTTACCCCATCCTCCTGGCCACTTCCTCAGCCACATCTAAGGTGGAGGAGTTTCCCCCCATATCGTAGGTCCTCACCTTCCCTTCCCTGATCACCCGGGCTATGGAATCCTCCAGCCTTTGGGCCTTCTCCGTCTCCTCCAGCCAATTGAGCATTAGCTTCACCGCCAAAAGCATGGCCATCGGGTTTACCTTGTATTTCCCGGCATATTTGGGGGCAGATCCATGGGTGGGCTCAAAGAGGGCGTACCCATCACCTATGTTGGCACTGGAGGCAAACCCAAGCCCCCCCACCAGTTGCGCGGCCAAGTCCGAGATTATATCACCAAACATATTCGAGGAGACGAGGACGCTATAATCCTGTGGGTTCTTCAACAACCACATACACATAGCATCAACATTTGTCTCCCAGAGTTCGATATCCGGATATTCGGCGGCGATCTTCCTGGCCTCCCTGACCATCAACCCCGATGTCTCCCGGATCACGTTTGGCTTCTCCACAACGGTCACCGACTTGCGCCCGTATTTTTGGGCATAGTCAAAGGCATCCCGGACAATGTTCTGGCATGCTTGCCGGGTGAAGATTCGGCAGGAGAGGGCTAAGTCGCCCTCCCGGATGTCCCGAAACCGGGCCATCTTGGGGTGTTGATCTAAGAGGAGCTCCTTTAACCCCTTGGGCACTGGATGGAACTCCACCCCGCTATAGAGCCCCTCGGTGTTCTCCCGAAAGACGACCAGATCGATGTCATCCCTATAATTGAGGGGGTTCCCCTTATATGCCCTGCAGGGCCTCATGTTCGTCCGCAGGTTGAACTCCTGCCTTATCCTCACTATGGGACTGAAGTAGACCAGGCCCTTGCCCTGAAGCTCTGGGGAGAGCTCCCTTGCCGCCTCCTCCTTTGGCTTGGAGGTAATCGCCCCAAAGAGGCAGCAGTCGGTATTTTTCAAGACCTCAATGGTCCGCTCCGGAAGGGGGTTGCCCTCCTTCTTCCAGAACTCCCATCCCACATCTCCAGGAACATATTCGGCATCCAACCCAATCTCATCCAGAACTATACGTGCTGCCTCCATCACATCATTTCCCACCCCATCCCCAGGCAACCAGGCTATCCTATATTTGGCCATTTCTCCCCTCTTTCAGAAGCTTATCCCCAGGGATACCCGGTGGGTATCCCCTAAATCCGATCCATAGGAAACCCAGCCATAGTCTATCCCATAGTTGCGATATTTGAGGCCAAATCCGGTGGTAAAGCTCCTCTCGCCATAGCCCGTCTGATAGCCAGCCCTCAAGGAGAGGGCATCCAGTAAGCTATATTCCCCACCTAAGTGAAGGTGGTAGCCGCTGTCCCTTGGTTTGACCAGATCAAGGGTGAGCACTGAGGGAGAAAGCCAAGGTGGCAAATAGCTGAGGCCTATCCGCAGGGTGGTGGGAAGAGGAAATGGCTGGGAGATAAACTTCAGTTTTGGGCCCAGGTTCTGGAGAGCCATCCCCAGGCTCAACCAATCGGTGAGCCCATAGATCCCCCCCATATCAACTGCCCAGCCCCGCGCGGTATTGGTATAGATCTTCTCATAGAGCCATTTCCAGGTAAGCCCCAGGTCAAACCCTTGACGGATGGTCCTCGCATAGGTCAACCCGAAGAAGAAGTCATGGGAGGAGAAGGTCCCCAAGGGCTCCTCCGTTGGTCTCTCCTCATAGTAGAGGATATCCCCGACGGTGTTCAGGGCGAGGCTTATTCCCAGGCTATAGGAACCAAAACTCCTTCCTGCCCCAAAGAACTCATAGGTTATATCTTGAAACCGCTTGTTGTGCATAAAAGTTACCTCGGTCCCCTTAACCCTCCTCAGGCCACTGGGGTTCCAGTAAAGGGCCTCAACACCGTCGGAGAGGCCAACAAATGCCTCCCCCATCGCCACTGGCCTTGCCCCCACCCCAAACTTGAGGAAGTCCAGCCCAGAGGTCCCCGCGTTGGGATGGGCTTGGGATAGGAGTGGGGGGGAGAGCAAAAGCAGAGCCAATAGAGCCGTAAACCACCTCATCATTTCCTCCTTCAGGTAAAGTAGATTTTATCCCCGATCATCCCGGTTCCTACCGCTTAGAAGAAAGCACAGAGGGGCGAGCCGTAACTGGGCAAACCGGAATAACCATCTTCCAATGACTTCATACTCCCCGGGCTGGTCCAAAGATAAACATTTCTTTCCCGAAAAGCAAGCCTTGTTTGAGGTCCCTTTAACCCCCCATTAATTATCTGACCGCAATCCACCGCGCACTGCCCTCCACGTACCAACTGCCCAAAGACCAAAGGGGGAGGAGGGACCAATTGCCCGCGTATGCCACTCCCCTGCCCCAGAATCAGAGCCACTCTGTAGATACTTATCTGAAGGATGAACTGGATTTACAGGAACTTTACCCACAACTGCACAAGGAAATGCTGAATGACACCGAAACCACTGAAGAATTATTCGGTGTTTAATAAACGAGGCTCTTTATCCTGTTCATCCTGTCAATCCCGTCTAAAAGTTGAGTCTATATACCTCGGACACCTCAACAAAAATGGCCCACTACCGACACCAGCTATTGCAGTTTTTAACAAAATCCTGCAATAAGCAAGCATCTTATTAACAAATCCTGCAATAAGCAAGTGCCTTATTAACGGATAGCAGTAAATCCGATAATAAGAACATTAACGGATTTCACCAGTGCACTTTCACCCTCCCTGCTGGGTCATTTCAGATCAGGAGATCTGACCGCTCAGCTATTGGCATTTTGCAGCTACGTGCAGGTCTTTATGAATAATTTAGACCATAAGCCCAGTCTTTTTGTTGATCCAAAACCAGCTAAACTAAATTAGGATTTTATCTCCTCCAGGAGGGAGAAATACTCCTCCCTCGTTATCCCAGCCGTTCTCAAATTGTTTTTGATAATGAATACGGGAACTTCCTTCCAATCAGGAATCACCACAGGTCTTAGAACTCCATCTTTCGTATATACAAAATGGTCACCTTCAATTCTAACACAGCTAAACCCTGCTTTTTCAAATACCTTTCGCAGCTTACTGGCAGGTATAGGAACGATTTTAGACATTTTATGAGATGCTTACCAATTCGGTGGCAACAAGCTTAGGTGGTAACCATCGCCCACTGGCATCTTTCTTATATTTTGACTCTTCCAGTATGTCCTCGAGAGTCCCCATCCTTTCTGCTTCCTCAATAAATAATCGAACAGCCGTCTTTAGCATTGCTTTCGCCTGTTCAACAGTATTCCCACAACTGGAGACATCAAGCTCAGGACAATAAGCCACATAAACCTTATCCTCTTTGAAGATAATGACATCATAATCGATAGGTATCATAGCTCCCTCCAATAGTTAAATTGGTTTGATTGGGGTAGTTTCGTTATCCGTTGCTCGTAACCCTATCCCTTTAACCCCCAAAAACCACCAATCATCACCAGTAACCCCCAATCCCTCACCCCATAATCCACGATCTACGAGTTCCCCTCTGCTTACCCAAACAGAATAGAACCACTAACCCTAAAAGGTCAAAACCTACTTCCTAAGGCTGACTTCAAGCTTTGGTTTGACGATTAAAAATAGGAAGTGTCCCTATTTTTCCTTCTGAGAAATACTTTCATTTAAAGCCTATTCTGGGACGTCATATTTACTTTCAACTCCTTAATCACTTTTCCTTTCCATTTTTACCTTCCAACAAAGAAAGTGATTTTAGTTTTGCTCTCAGTTCTTTCTCTGATGGTAATGCTAATCTATACTTTGAAGCAAAAACCTTATTATTCAAGCCTCCCAGGACATATTTGGCAAAAATATCGTCCTTCCGCGCGCAGAGTATAAGACCAATAGGATCATTTTCCTCGTCGGTCTTTTCATTTTCTTTAAAATAATTCAGATAAAAGTTCATTTGGCCTATATCGGAATGGTCAAGTTCACCAGTCTTTAAATCTATCAACACAAAACACCTTAAAATGCGATTATAAAAAACCATATCAATATAATGATGTCGATTGGCAATGGTTATTCTCTTCTGACGGGCTACAAAACTAAATCCTTTACCCATCTCCAATAGGAAATACTGCAGTTTATCAATAATTGCCTGTTCCAACTGACTTTCAGTATAGGATGTTTCTTCTTTAAGATTAAGAAACTCAAGGATATAAGGATCTTTGATGGCATCTTCTGGTTTTTCTATGATTTGCCCTTCCTTTGCCATCTTCATTACTGCCTTGGTGTCTTTGCTTAAAGCTAGCCGTTCAAAAAGCATAGAATTGATCTGCCTTTTTAGCTCTCTCACAGACCAATTATTCTGAATTGCTTCCTGTTCATAGAAAGAGCGAGCAAGTGCTTCTTCTACCTTCAATAACTCGCAATAATGGGACCAAGACAACTGAGGTTCAAATCGGTCAGACGGTGTCTGAGGGATTAAAGATTTAGGAGATGCTGTCTCGGATTTGGGGCCTTCAAAAGATTTCCAAGACAATGTCTTGGATTTTTCATCTTCGGATTTCCAAGACAGTGTCTTGGATCTCTGGTAAGTAATGTAAAACTTCCTCATCAATCTCAGATTTTCAGCCGAAAAACCCCTACCAAATTTCGCAGACAGGTCTGCAGAAAGCTTTATCAGTAATTTCTCACCATACTCTGCACGTTTCTTTCCTTTTTGCTCAAATTCTACAATCTCTCGACCTATTGCCCAGTAAGCTAAAACTTGAGCTCTGTTTATTTCTCTAATTACCCTGGTCTTTGCTTGATTAAGTATTTCTGCGATCCTTTCAAGCAGATTGCCATAGGTTCTTGTCGCTATTTCTCTGTTATTCTTCATTTTCACTCTTTGCTGTAATATCACATCTGCACCCACATGATACTTTATCCTCCCAAAAACCACCAATCATCAGCAATAAGCCCCCATCCCTCACCCCATAACCCACGAGCTACGATCTACCCCCTGCTTACCCAAACAGAATAGAACCACTAACCCTAAAAGGTCAAAACCCACTTCCTGAGGCTGACCTCAAGCTTTGGTTTTTGGCGGTTAAAAAAATAGGAAGTGTCCCTATTTTTTTCCTATTTTTTTACTGCTGCTTCAAAGAAGAATAAATCGCCAAGTGAAGCTTGAGTCCCTTCAATCCGAGAACTTGATACTGCTTCACGTCTTACGTAAGGTGCAATCAAAAGATATGGGTTAGGCAATAATCTTCCTGTCCCTGATAATTCTCCCAGCAATCTGTCTGCATCAGAAAGAAGGCGTATAACGCTTTTATCATAATCGATAGAGGGAGGCAGAGGGTTAGGTATAAAAGCCCAGTATCCCCTTAGTGTCTTTATACATTTACCCGCTGAGGAATCTTTAAAGTCTTTTGGATTCAAAATGTCTTCTCCTTTTATTGCTGGATACTGCAATAGCAAAAATCTTATTGCATTTTTCAGTAAAATCCTGCAATAACAATCGTCCTTATTAACAAATCCTGCAATAAGCAAGTGCCTTATTAACGGATTTCAACATTCCACCTCCACCCTCCCTGCTGGGTCATTCTCCAAAATGTCACACCACCCATATTGGCCCTTAGATTGGTTTGAATGGGGTAGTTTCGTTATCCGTTGCTCGTATCCCTACCCCTTTACCCCCCAAAACCACCAATCATCACCAGTAACCCCCATCCCTCACCCCCTAACCCACGATCTACGAACCACGAGCTACGACCCCTCACCCAATCCCCTTTGAATGGGGTCAATCCTTCCAATGGTTATGATACCCGTAGCTTTTGATATTGAAACCATCCCTAAGTCGCAATCCCCTTTGAATGGGGCACTGTCGTTGATCGTAACTCGTTATCCGTCGCTCGTATCCCTTCCCTACCCCTTCACCCCCAAAAACCACCAGTCATCACCAGTAAACCCCAATCCCTTACCCCATAACCCACGAGCTACCCTCTGCTTACCCAAACAAAATAGAACCACTAACCCCAAAAGGTCAAAGCCTATTTTCTGAGGTTGACCTCAAGCTTTGGTTTTTGGCGGTTAAAAAATAGGAAGTGTCCCTATTTTCTATTTTCCCACTGAAAGGGTAGCCGCAACCTTTAGGTTGCGTAGAGCTTTTCCGCTGTAACTCGGTGATTTGCACTGTTTAATAAACCAGGTTTTCTTACCCCGTTCATCCTGTCAAAAAGATGAATCCACATATCTCAACACCCCACAAAAAAGAAGTGCCCCTATTTTTCATAGTCCCTTCTATAGGAGAGAAAATCTTACAGCAAAAAACACTACCATAACACCCAGGTGAGGGGCAACTTTTCATAGGTGACCACAAATATACCCTATTTGTTAGATCAAAAGAGACATTTTATTGATCTATCTAGGTCTATGTTTTTAAACTCCTTCGGAGCGAGAATTGACAACTGATCGATGACCATTTGTCTTGCTTCTATTGCTAAATCTAAACACATCTTGAATTCTTCGGTCAAAATGTCCTGTGGTTTCCGATGCGGAAAGATGAGTTTAAGAAGGCCAGCAGTTGTTTTCTTTATGGAAGTCTGATTTCTGCCAGTCATTTGGCCGAATTCGACATGAGCATTAACAATGGTCTGATAGTTCTTCCGTCGCAATCGGGTGAATATCTCAGCCAAATAATCGGTCACAAAACCATAGCCCTGAGCATAATTTTCCGGCCTTATTTTCGGTATGTCCCAACCAGGGAGAAACGCATGCAGTCGATCCAAGAAAGCACAATCTTCACCTAATTCCGCTGGTAGAACTACGAACAGATGCTTATAATGATCAGCTGGTCGTTTTCTTTCCATATCCGTGTCGATATTCCCAGCTAATACGATGCTGGCTTGAGCCGAAAATTCCATATCCCCACGGGAGAACTTCCCAGTCTGCATATAATCCTTCAGTATACTAACTGTGGCATCCGGCTCAGTAAAGGATGTGTTAGCAATCTCATCGAAAAAAACTACATCCTTCTGTCCTAAAATACCTATCTTTTTTGTACCTCTATGATAGAAAAGAACAGCCGGAGTAGTTTTACCCCCTGAAATTACGAAAGATCGGCTGGAGGTGTTGCGATAGGTATAGGTTTTGCCCGTCTCCCTTGGGCCTAATTCAATGAGGTTGTAATTGGCCTCAACAAAAGGAACTAATCTAAGCAGCATCAACATCTTCTCGCGCCTGCTAATCCTTCGAGGGTTAAAGCCTATGCTTTGAATAAGTAGATCGATCCACTCTTCGGTATTGAAAAGCTGCCGCTTTTCTATATAATCACCCAAAGATATACGGGTGATCTGGAAAGGAGTGAATTCACGGATATAGAAGGGATAAAGTCGTCCCTTGAGTTCATATTGGGGGTCGTACTCAATCACCATTGTGCCCCAGGCACCACCAGCGAGTAGAACGTCACCATATTCATTTAACACTCTTCGGCCAACTCGCACAAAATTATCGGCCAATGCAGGGACCTCTGCCCAATAATGGTCACGGCCAGCATCAAGACGAACCTGAAGTTGCCCCAGCAGGGTGTATTCCCCTTTTTCTTTAATTCTGCTCTTTATCAGCTCTTTTGCACCACTTTCTACATAGCGCTCATTTAAGATTCGATCTATCTTCTGTTGCCCCATTACTGGATTGTCCGGATCTACATATCTTGCTACCAGATACTCCATCACATATCGTGGAAACTCTTTATAGGCTTCGTTCCATCGAGTCAAGGGCTTGAGCACTACTCGATCCTTTAAGTAGTGTAAAATCTTTTCGTTGAAATCCATTGATTGCCTCCACACACTATAGTTCCTCCAATCTATCCAAAGCGCTGGTGTCTATCTTTATCTTGTCTTTTCTCTCCACTACTTTAATATTCAGCCTCCTCGATTCCCTTATCTCTCTTCCCATTTCATCTTTATAGGTTAAAAATAGCTGAAGATTCCTAGTCCTTAGAGAGGGCATGAAATCGAGAAAACATTCTTTGCACTTTTGAGGAATAAGCTCTTCATCGTATCTTTTCTCTTCGCCTGAATCCAATTGCATGAGCAGAGTAAACCTTGCTAATTTATTGCCTGTATTTTCTATCACTAAATTTATCTTGCTTAGTTCATCCTCGTTAACCTCAATAGTTTCTTTAGGAAACCTCATCTTTATTTTAATAGCTGGTCGTACCAATTTTTTCAATGTCACTCCAGGAACCACCATCTCATCCAGAGAAATTCCTCCATGGGAATAACGATTGAATCGTCCTTTCAGTCTCCCAAACCAGTTTCTCCCTTTAACAACAGTAAAAAAACCATCTTCATATTGGATCTTCACCCCTTCCGGTCGCTCTATGTTGTCTAAGTACCGATAACTGATGGCACTTTGCTCTGGTTCGTCGATCTTGATTTCCTTGTTTTTTCCCAGTTCAATAAATCCGTGGTCACTGGTGATGATAATATAATCATCCTCACCAATGCGACCCTCTAAATCCTGCAATATACTTCTCTCTAATTTCCCTTTGATGGTCTGATTTAATTCCCAGACATCGTCTCTGAAATCGTGGATCCAATCGTCACTCAGGTTATAGATTAAGACGTTGTAAGGCCTCACCTCTAAATCAAGCTTCCTTTGGCCATAATCGGTCTCACTTGCCACTACGATACGCAAATCCCTTTTCCCGCCTTCCCGAGAAAGGCCGAAGAGCCTAGAAGCTAAGATGTTATGGTCAGTAGTCTGGTATCCATGGTAATCCTTCCAATGAGGGGGAAGTTTTCCAGCTAACAAAGAGATGCGTGCTATATCGGTACAAGAAGGTAAAGGGCACAAATAAAGCTTTTCTTCACTTATTTCAAATTTGGAAGAGATTAGGGGCTTGACTATCTCCTTCCAGGTATCCAATCGCATACCATCAAAGACAAGAACCCATAGTCGAGACCGGTCAGTAGGCTTAATCCCTTTTTTTAGAATATGATCTCTTAGAACATTTACAGAGAGGCGTGGATGAGAAAAATAACTCTCCGGGTCTTTCTCTATTAGTTCAGCTAAATTCATATCAACTCTATCGAGGAATTCACTGACTCTTTTTCGAAGAACCTCAAGGTAACTAGCGAGCGTTTTTCTAAAATCTTGATTATCTATAGCCCTCAAGCATCGATTAGCCTTTGCTAAGGCAAACTGTAAACGATAAGCTTGGGTTTGGTCGTACCAATCGATCAATGAGGCAAATTCCGTCTTCTCCTGAAAGGGTTCATCTATTGTCGTCTTGATAAAGCCTATTTCCCTCAGAAAAGAAAGCGCTTCTTTCGCAGCAAAAGTGAATTTAGTTATCGGCCCAGCATCCTGCAAGATGGGATGGCTATCTAACCTTTTTATCCACGAAAGATTCGCCTTCTCTAATAACTTGTCACTAACCATCTTTCTTAGAAAACACAGAGTAAGACTAAAAACAAAAAGGGGTGAACCTTCCTTCAAGATAGCCTTGGCGATCACAGCAGGTTCCTTAAGAGCCAGACTCTGGACAATCCTGTCCATATCCTCTAAGCTGAGACTTTTCTCGGCAGTTCTGACAAGACTCTCCCGGAGCGAGCTACTCTTTTTTATTGAGGATAAAAGCTTATCGACTTGATCTGCTATCTCTTCTGGATTAAATCCCAAAATGCCCATTCCTCTCAAAAGTGTCACAGGGTTACTTATCTTGTATCCTTTGAGAATAGCCAATGAATAAAGGAACACAGCTACTTCGTCATGTCTTTCCCTAAGCCAGGGGAAAATTTGACCAGCGCCTACCCTGCTACTCTCTAAGATCAATGTCTTTAGAAGTCTTACATCTTCTATTCTTAACCGCTGTGCCCAGACTATTTTCAGATAATGTTTGAGGAGATCTACAGCATCCAGCTCTTCAAAGAGTAACTCATCCACACTTAGTTCTGGGTTACGACAGGACAATATTATTGCGATAATGTGGTTTTTGTTTAGTCGAAGAGGCGGCCTGATCTTCTCTCGTAGATCTTGATAAGCCCTGTAAAAACCAGACAAGTTATAGCTTATCTCCTCTTGATATTCAAAGATGATCTTGGGCCAAGTCTCATTGGGAACGAAGTGATTTAGCACTCCTTCTACACCTAAGTCAATTATCTTGTCTGCCTTGGCTAAAATATCGGGGATAAAACTCAAGTTCACTTCGCTCTTGCCAGGAGGTAAAGTTACCCAGATAATACAGGAGAAGTTTGGATCAGAGGGCCGTTGTGAATACTCCATTTTGAACTCAAGGTCGTTTTCCCAATAATGATAGACCTTCCAATCCTTACCCGTAGGCCCCCTGTACTCTCTCGGCAAATTCAGGTAGCCGATGGGATCGAGCACTACTAAAGTAGTAGCTGAAGAGAGTTGACTTAATTGAGCTTCAAAATATTCCGTCAAATTTTGTGGCACTTTACCGGTCATCCTAAATGCCTTCTGCCCTTTGCTCACAAGCCAACCCAATTTTCTTGATCAAATTGTAGGACTCAGGGGAAACCGAATCTCTGTCTATCCTCCGAAAAACAAGCGCACCTTCTCTGTAAAGCTCGAATTCATAACAGAACCAAACCCAAAAGCATAGTCTCTCATCCCCTAAACCGACCTTTGAAGCTCCCCTCAAGAATGCTCTGATCTCTTTGACGAAACTTTTGACTTTCTTGAGCAAATAGGCATCATCCACCTCCGCTTTCCTGTGGTAATGCTCCCAATATTTTTGCCGCACGTCTTCTAATCCCAGTTCAAACAGATTTAATCCTTGATTAACTCCCCATCTCTGCAAAAACTCTGGAGTGGCTACGGTAGGGTGAACCAGCTTTTCCTTTCCCTTTTTTCTCGGCCGGTAAGCTCTCGCCGGAATAGGTGGATAGTCCGATTGCTTATATAGAGGTCCCTCAGCTTCGTAGCGCTTTCTCCCTTCTTCAGTTATTCTCCAAACCCCTCTTATGGAATTATCTATCTCACCATTTCTAACAAGTCTGGCTCTTGCCCAAGCGGCATTATTTTGCCACTTAATTTCCCTACCATCATGCATTGTTTGTAAATCACCTGATGTCAGATTCATTTCCTTTTCCAAATGGTCATAAACAGTTCGAGTCGGAGCACTTCCTCCTAGTTCTATCAAGATCTTTAAGATAGGTATTTCAAATGCCTTTTGCGGTGTAATCAGATTTTCATTCACCTTGGTTCCCCCCTTATTAAAGTGATATTACTCAGACTTTATCCTACATACCTCGGCTATCTTCTTTATCTTTCTGAACGTCTCCTGGTCCATCCCCTCTTGGTTTATCAAGGCAAAAAGCCTTACACCTTCCCTGTATAACCCGTTCTTATAGCAAAATTCCATCCATTCACAGAGTTCTGTATCGGATACCCTCTTGTCAAATTTGCCTTCGAGAAAGCGCTTAATCATCCTGGTTTGGTAGCGAATGGTTATGTCCTGCATTCTCCGCTGTTCCTGCAAGGTTGGCAGCCGTACCTTCCCTTCTTCTATAATGAAGTTTTCTTTCACCAGTTGGTCAAAGTGTCCGTCTATAGGAATGTTGATCTTACGTAGAAAGAACTCCCGCAGCTCGCTGTAGGGGACCTTCCCGTACTTTTCCAGAAACTCCTGCAATCGGAGCACAACTTCCTTCTCCGGATGCTCAAGTAATCGGGGGGTGAATAACTCTGTTTGCGGTTTCTCTTCTTCTTTCCGGGTAAGCAGCGTTCCTGGTGCATACCACTCGTTGCCCACCTTGCGAAAGAAGTTTTTCAAGATTTCATCGAGGTCAAACTTTTGAATCCGCACGGAGGTAAACAACCTTTTTATAACCTGATCGTAGATATAATCGCGGGTTTGACCTGGATGCTTGATGAGAAACTCCTGCACTACTTTGATCACTTCATATTGAATATCCTCGCTTATTCTGATGGCCTTTTCCTTTTGTATTTCCCTTGGCTTTTTGAAGTTAAAAACCAGGAAGCGTTGTTGGGTCACATCCGAATCCATTTGGGCTACAGTTTTCATGGTTGAGTTTACGTGTAACACTTCTCCCTCATCTATAAATCCAGCTTTATGCGCAATATTCTGGATGGTGCGGTACATTGAGGGATCACTATAACTATACACCATTGTAAGCCGTCTCTCGGGCTTAAGAACCCTATAAGCTTCTTTCAGTGCACTCAGCATCATTGCTTCATAAGTTTCTCTGCTTTTCCCCTGAAATTCATTTTCAAGAATCTCTTTGTGTATATCAGTAAACTCATCCAGCCACGCTTCCCACATGATATTTAGTTCACTATAGTTGATATTCTTGCCATAAGGTGGGTCATAATAAGCAAAGTCAATCGAATTATCGGGTATAGACTCTAACCTCCTTGCATCACTCTTAGCTCCCAATGACAGAACAGGCTTAAAGGATCCCATCTCAATTGCGGCCCTAAAGAGATCACCCGATTTATCCTGAAAAGTCTTAAATACATTCATGTCCTGAATCAAAGAAGGAATATAGAGAGTGCCTTTCCGTAAACCGCCTTTGCCAGTCATTCGCCACATGTACATCGAACTTACGTTATAAAGTGTTGCAGTGAATAGTAATCGCATTTTATCCGCAACCTGATCACTTTCAATCTGACCGATATAGTGCCACAAAATAGACAGTGCAATCAAATTCCGCCTGGAGAACATCTGGTAGGGATGGGTGATGCCGCGCTTGTAATTCCTTTTTGGTTCATCGCCAAAAAACTTCACATCCTTGGGATACCAATAGGGCGGCTCTTTAGGCGAGAGTTTGTCTAACCCTTTTTCCTCTTTCATCTCCTCCAGAGCCTCACTTCCCAATTCATTTATGAACCGCTCGCCACCTTCTATCTCAATGTATCTCTTCCAATCTTCTTCATCCAAAGGTTTTGCCTTCTTTTGCCCCTTCGTTTTACAAACGGAACAATCCACCCTTATTTCGATCGGTTCAACTCGCACGAATTCCGCCTTCGCTTTACTAAACTCGTAGCCACAGTTTCCACACCGAATCCTCCTTAACTTCTCCCCTTTCTTCATCCTCTCCCAGCGTCCATCCCCGGCATAGAGCACATCCACGCCACAGCGAGGGCATTTGTAAACGTCCGAAAGAATAGTATTGGCGATCTGGGCATTGGAATTCCCGCAATTGTGGCATTTCGTCTTATAGAGCGGCTTTATCTCAGGCTCTACCTTAGCCTTCAGCTCCTGATACGCTTTATACAGGACATTGGGGTCTATGGGTGTCGTATAATTTCTGGCGATATGTATACAGGCTGGTGAGATCTCCAAAAGTATGGCGTGCCGGCCGCACATCATCGCCGCCACTCCGGTCATCCCAGTGCCACAGAAGGCATCCAAGACAATGTCTCCAGGTTTTGTGTAATGCTCTATGTATTGCCTCACCACATAAGGGTCTTGTTTGGTCCAATACATATGCATATTGTAGATCTTGGAAGATTTGGAGGCGTTATCTATATTCTTCTGAAACGGCGGCACGTCGTAATCGTCCGTCTCGGGATCGTATGGCTTGCCGTATTTTTTTATGAATTCAGTTAGATCACTCATCTTCTCTATGGGAAAGGTTTATTTTGCCACCAAGAATGCAAAAAGGTGGAATAAAGAGTAATTTTGCCACCAAGAATGCGAATTCATCTCCAGAGCTTGATAACCTTATACTTAGCTCCGTTTTTCTGTAGCATTTCGATCACCGCTTTGGCGTCCTTTGCTGGTACAAGGAAAACCCCTGCTCCCAGTCGACATCCACTTTTTTTAACCAATCCCCTTTTATCTCCCTGATATCGCTTCTGCCCAATAGAGAGCTTATATTTATAACCAAAAAGCCCTCTTTGAATCGCGCTCTTTTGGCCTGGCTTCAAGCCTTTAGTGGAGTAACTAATTAGCATCATCGCCTCTAAGGAGGGGTGAGGCTCCCTTAGAATCTTTAGGTCTGGCTTCCCCCAGATGAGTATCCCCTCTTGGGCAACATTCCAGAGGAAATCGGGGTCAACATCGCCAGGATCATTTATATTCTTGACCACAAAAGAGAAGGAATAGGGTAAATCATATTTTTTAGCGATATCAGAGGAGAGTTTTAAGGCACCATCCATTTCTTTTCCCAGTTCCGGATTGTGGTCGGTATCAAAAAGGAGAAGAACGTCAATATCGCTTTTCTTTGTCAGCTCGCCTTTTACCGCCGACCCAAAAAGGATTGCTCCTTCTAAATTCGGAATCTCATGCGCTCTCCGAATAAATTCCATTAAAGGCATCATCAAATTTTCAGGTATCACGGTGCACACCACCCCTCAATCTGTT
Organism: bacterium; assembly: GCA_029932675.1. Classification (GTDB taxonomy): domain Bacteria; phylum SM23-81; class DAOVCL01; order DAOVCL01; family DAOVCL01; genus DAOVCL01. Next base: position 28,617 of record JAOZPP010000010.1, on the reverse strand, counting down.
TTATGATCTCCAAGCATTCTTTCACTACATCACCATTTGCTCTGCTTCCATACCATCTTCCCTGTCTGAGGGAATCGAGACGTTCAAAAAGGGCAGCGACTTTGTCCTCATTAAAGTTACGAAGAAGTCGTGGCAGCCCCACGTGGGTATCCGAATGCTTGTTGTATTTGATTTCCATACCGTAGGCAATTAGATGTTGCACAATTCCGTAGGTCAGTTCCACAACCGCTACCACATGTCTACCTTCGGGGTCGGGAAGCAATTCCTGCAGACTATCCTTTATCTCGTTAGCTTTTGCTTTGTGTCCCTCTGGTTTCATCTCAACCTTATCCTCACCCTTTTCCCGGCATACTTTTTCTTCGCCTCCTCGAAAGCTTTCTTCAACTCTTGGCGAAAGGCACTTACCACCTCTTCTACCCTTTCCTCCTCGATCAGACCGTATCTTTTCCCTATGTTCTCCAGCACCGGATAGGCTTCCATTCTCACATTTGCCTTTTTGAGAACATCTGCTATTAAACTTACCAGGTTGTCATCAAGGATAGTGGCTAACTTGGTCAAGTCACTGATATTGGCCACTTTCACCAACTGGTCCAGCTTTCTCTCCTTATCCTCTTTAAGGATCTGCTCGGTCAACGCTTGTGCCAGTTGCCTACACCTCGCCTCTAAGACCCGGTCAATATGAGAGAGCAACTCTTTTATCTCTTTTGTCGGTAGAGCCTGGGTTAATTTCAAACCACAAGTTGGACAAACAGGACTTGTTTCCACCGCTACAGGGTCCTCATTAGAGCACGGTTGGATTTCTCTCAGCAAATTTTCATATTTTGCGGAAAGCCCCTCTTCTTTGGGAAATTGTAATTCGGAAATCTTACCCAGTCGGTTGATAGCCTTTACTTTAGACTGAGCTGATTCAAGGTCCTTTTTCAGTCTGGCAATCTCCTCAAAATAATCTCGATGGAATTGCTGATAACGGATTTGATAGGAATTTCTGAACTTCTCAAACTGATCTTTAATGCTTCCCAGAAGCGAGGGATTGTTCAACAAGGCTGGAATCGATATCCGCTCTTCTAAAGTAACCTTGTCCATAAAAAGCCTTTCCTGTTCTCCCAGAGAAACACCATCCAAGTAGGATTTGATGGAGAGTAATTCTGTGCTTTGTTCTGCCAAGGTCTTCATCTTTTGGAAGGCTGCGTAATCGGATTTAAACCCCTCTTCATCTTCATACAAATCTTTGAAGAGCAGGTAAAAATCGGGGTAGGCATTGATGCTGATTAATCTCTCAATATTTTCAAGTATCTTAAAGTTTCCCTCTGCTATGGGCTGACCGAATTTCTCACTAAGGATCCTCAGGTTCTCTTTTACCTGGGGGATTCGTTCTTTGATCTCCTGGCAGGAACGGAGCAACTGTTGTTCCTGCTGTTTTATCTCCTCTGCCCTGCTAACTACTCTCAAATTGGGATTTATAATCCGAACCAGGGGAAGTACCTCTTCCCAAGCGATCTCCCCGCTAGGCGCAAGGGTATCGAAATCCTCCTCAAACCTAGCTTTCCATTCAACTTGACGGAGATTGAATGAGTTTATCTTATTGCCAGGGATGGAAAGACGGTTCATCGGTTTGAGTGCGATCTCTACCGGGGGCTTCCTGTGGTAAACAAAAGCTAAAAGATTAAGGGTGACGATTTCCTTGGTCAATCCCAGATTTTGAAGCTCTCGATACAACTTCCAGAGGTGGATTTCATTGTCCTGGGCCAGTTTCTCTCTAAGAATCTCGAATACTTTGTTTCCTTCTGGATTGAATTCCATCGGGTTATCTGGTCTGGCAAGTTTTAGTCCTGCCGCGAAGTTAGTGCAAGCACTGGTAGCACTGGAGCTTTTGTTCCCTTTGAAGAGGCCCTCAAAGAGTTTCCTTGCCTCACTGGCTGTAAACTTCTTCCGAAAGCTGTCAGTGCCGATAAGCGGCGGGGAATAGGTGTTGGATAGTATGGGCGGGATAAGCCCTTCCAGTATTCCATCCACCTTTTTCACCGAGAAGATTTCTTTGGACTCTATACCTATTTCCCGCTTAGTAAATATCCTGCCATCTCTATACAGTCCGATTTGCTTACTCAAAAAACTGCTAATGATCTCTCTTTTCTTCGACTTAATCCATTCCTTTACTCCCTCTGCCTCACTTCCTGTTTGTGAGGCGTAAATCTCTTCCATATTGGTTATCGCCAGATGATCCCATGCCGCCTCAAAGACCGGATTAGTCAAGGGCGAAGGAACACAAACGGCAATCCGGGGGTCTTCTAAACCTTGGGGATCAAAATCTATGGGTTTGGTGAGAAACACAACTCTAAAGTGAAGTCCATCGAGTTTAGAGCCATATTCCTCACGCCAGTTCCTGGCCAAGATGACCTCTCCGGGGTATTCCAGTCTTTGACATTCCACCGACACAGTTTTCCTGACGTCAAAATCAAATCCGCTGAACAGTCCTTCCCCTATCCCTTCGGTTTCCTGTAAACTGAGGATCAGCCCCTTTTCCCATTTGGTCTTGATCTCATACTTGTCTTTGACCTTCTTCTTTATTATGCCAAAGATCCGGGCCGGCCTTATTTCTCTTTCAGTAACCTTGAAAATGACTCCCTTCTCTTTGGTATAATCGACCTGTGGTAAATCACGGATATTGTTTAGAACCCTGAGGACATTATCCTCACCTGAGACCACATCCCCAAAGGTTAAGGTTGCCTCAGTGAGGTCGTGAACTGAAATGGGTTTTGGTGTATCCAAATAGGCGATGTGCCAGAGAAAGAGGGTTTTTATTATCCTGACCGCGAGGTCTTTGTCTTCTTCATCCAATTCAAAGTCATCTAAACCTTCTATTGCCGCCTGATATGCTCTATAGCTATCGCGGTAGGGAGTGGTCTCCATCGCCTCCAAGAAGTCTTTTGAAACCATCAGATCGCCAGCAGTCACCAGGGAATTGCGAGATAGTATGCCAGAATTGCTGATCACATCATAGATGACACTAATGCCCAATCGAGCGGTGGGGAGCTCCCGGGCTGTGATCTTACGGATGACTTCAAAAGTACGAGGTTGAAAGGGGAAGACAGAATAAAAGTAATCCTTGGAAACAGTCTTTAAGAATTTGAACTCGCTGTAGTAATATTCATAGTATTGGGCGATTTCGGGTAGTTTTTCTCCGATTAATTCACGGACTCGGCTGGCGACAATCACATCGTAATCTTTCTCCTCTCTGAGCAATACGACATTGGTAAATCGATCCTTCTCCTCTCCCCTCAGTTTAGCTGGGGCAGCCATTTGAGAGGCGACAATTGTAAAGATTCCCAGACCCAAATCCCTGGGGAGAATCCAAGAAAGGGTTTCTAACACCTCTTCATCATAAGCATAGGCAGGCGAATCTATGGGATGCCTTCTCTGCCAGGCCTCAAACTCATCAATCACGAATAAAAGACCTTGGTAGCCCTGATCTTTGATCTGGTGATAAATATGAGAGATTCTATCCTTCGTAGAGATGGTTATTGCAGGACGTATTTTATTATTCTGGCAGTATTCAGTAATCAATCGCGCCAATTTTCCCCTTGTTAGCTCAGAGGGATCGATATAGGCTTTTTCACGGATAAAGTCATCAATGGGGACCTTCAGGCTATGTTGACATGTTTTGTACCATTGAATCATCTCATCTTCAGTAGTGATGGAAATTTCCTCTATATCCCCCTGCTCGTCTAAAGTTTCCTGAATGACTTCTTCGATAACTCTTAAAAGATTGTCACCTTCATCCACTCCCGCACGCCCTTTCAATGTGAAGACCACCGGGAAGAGTCTTACACCCTCCAATCTGTGCTGATATTTTCTCACTTCCTCATTTTGCACATTTGACCATAACTCTTCAGATGTATCGGTCAAAAGGCAGGTTAGCGTAGCCAAAAAGTGTCTCTTGCCTGCGCCGTATTCCGCTTGAACCCAGTAGCCACCCCCCCAGCCGGTAGAAACCTTTTCCAGAATCCCCTCGAAATATTGGCGAATATCGGAGGTAAAACGATAAGTCCTTACAGTCTTTACCGGTTGTTTAATCGCCTGTAGCAAGGAGATAGTTGTTTCAGGTTTCTCTAAGGCTACTTCAATAAGTTCTTGAATAGGGACACGATCCATTATTCTGCCTCCTTGATGATGTTATCTCGATGTTCATTAGGGAGTAATTCCTGAATGTATTTCAATGTAGCATCTTGGATGAAGACAGCGTATTTAGGAAGTTCTGTTACTACTTTTTGTTTCGGAACCAGGAATACAAGCATTGTTCTATCGCTAAGGTAGGCCGCATAAAAAACACTTAATGGGATTCTGTAACGAGCTAAAAGATAGGCATTGGAAACTACTAAAATCTGCTGACCTTTCAACCCTGAGATGCACTTTTCTAATTCGGTAGCTATCGCCTTCCTCATTTTTCTTCGAATCTCATCCGCATCTAATCCTATATCTTCAGGAATTATTTTCACGAGATCCATCTCTTGGACGATATTTGCTGGCAGACATTGCCATAATCTTACCTGAGAACCATGCCAAACATAAACCTTACGGCCCGGAACAGGACGTTCCTGAAACCGTGCGACTATGTTCATAAAATCTGCACTTGTCACAGCCTAATTCTCCTTCGCAAAAGCTCATCTAAACTATATTTAGTGGTTATCTGTTCCAGTTGATCGGCGATTATATATTTAGTAATTGCTCCCTTTGCATTTGCCTCCTTCAAAATTTTGCAAACCTCCTCTGGCTCTTTGATACCCAAGAACTTCCAGAATCGATGCGAAATGATCTCTTTTAGGCTCACCGTTTGAGGAGAGGAAGTGAAAATATGATGTGTAAGAATTAGCAGAGCTGTTTTGGGTAGGCGGATATTCTGGACAATTGCATCTTTCTTATTGCGGTGGATAAACCCTAAATCACGAACCGCAGTCCTAAGACATCTTAATGGATCCTTTTTGACTACCCCGTATTTATCCCTCAAGAAATTCTTAAAGTAACCTGAATCCACAAGAGTACCTGGTGCAAGGGGAAGAAGATGCTCAGTAACGAATTCTGCTACTACCGGTTCCTGAGCGAGATAACAATAGCGCATAATATCTTGCAGTAGGGAGTCATCGTGATAACTGCGCCACACCTTGGCTGGAAGAACATCCAATGAATAATTAGGGAAAAACCAGCGGATTACAGATCTAGTATACCTTACACGCACATAGCTGGAATTTTGGGGGAGACTTTCTCTCAAATAAGCGCGGAAGCTTTGAAAATTATTGAATCTTATGCTGTCTTTTATCGCTTGGATGCTTTCCTGCCATAAAAGCCGCTGGAAGATCAATGGCTCATCAGTTCCCATAATTTCTTACCCTTAAACACTTGCTTTTTTTAAGTTAGTAGCCTAAATCGTATTTCTGTCGAAGACGACTTGGTAAAAATAGTAAATCGACCAAATATTTTTTGTCCCAAATACTGGATAGTCCTGTAGCTTTTAATATGAATCTATAAAACACACCCTTCATCGTTTCATTTCTTTTCGACAACCACCGAACCATCTTACAATTTGTATCAAGGTCTCCTTAGGCGCTTCCTATCTTTAATTATACGTTTTCACTCATCCTGAAGCAAGGAATTTTGAACAGCTGGTTTCAACATAAAAATTTCACCCACTCCCCCCCTTCACCACGCAGGCCACTTGGCGAAAGGCGTGGCCAAAGCCTCCGCGCAGGGCTGAACCCTTATAGGGGGGAAGCCTTATCTTTTCCTTGGCCCTACAGGTAAAGCTATATTGGGCTATCTTCAAATCTTCCCACATCTTGCCAGCCTACCCTCTGGAAGATACTATACACTTTCAGAAAAGCTGAAGCAGATCTCGTTGTCACCTCAACCTCCCCAGATTTGGAACCTGTGGACAAATGAGATAAATTCTGAAGAGATATTGGACTTCTTTCTTGTAGGGTATAATCTCGGCTATACCTCCAGTTTTGCCTCGAGGTCTATATGGCATTTGGGGAGGACTGACCTCAGGCTGCTGAGCCTTTGGGGGAACCCCTCAGAGGGGGCAAATTTTCCGATGTATTCCGCCGTCTGCAAGAGAAACTCCCGGAAGGTTAGCGGTTTAAAATGACACTCGTTGCCCTCCAGTCCCCTGCCAGGCAGAAGTTCTCCCTTCCCCTTGATTTTGAACGCACTGGAACCGCTACACATAACAATTGCCCGTTGAGTTATCCCCTGATCGGCCTCTCCCCAGTGAGGTCAAGGAAGTAGGTCACGGCGTTGCGAAGTTCCCTCCTTGAGGTGAAGAAGTCCAGGGGAAGGTAAAGGATATGCCTTGGCGGAATCCCCTTTTGGATTAGCGGGAAACGGGTTATATTACGTTTTACGCTCTGTAATAATACCCTCGTCTCAACCCCATAAAGTTCTGCGAGATCGCTATCAAGCATGACCTTATGTCCACGGATTAAATGGATCTTCTTCTCAATCAATTCTACAGGAACAATGGCCTGGGGGTTCCCAATGATTTTTTAATCTCAGTATCCATACTCATAGGCAAGCCCCTTTGGATAATCCTCGATCTTGCCTTCAAGTCCCTTCACCTCGTCATCAGTCCTCAAAAGCCCCTTCCATTCCTGCACATCATCTTCTTAACCACAATTTCTCTTTTGACTACTTTGGTGGGTTGGATTGAGAAAGGCCTTCCTGCCCTTTCTTTAAGTATTCGATTATCTCCAAGACCTTTAATGTAAAGGGTGAAAAGTAATCCGCGCCTGGGTATTGGTGGGGTTCAGGGAAGGAGATCCCCAGAGACCTCCCCAAACCTTGCGCCTCTTCTAAGATATCCTTGAAAAAGGACGAAAGCATATATTCATCCTCAGACCATGGCCGAAGAGATAATGCTCTTAATACCTGGTTAAGCAGATGGAATACACTGACCCAATTCAAATAAATCGGCATCCCTTTTAAGCCAAGGGTATTGAGCCACTCCTCTTTTCTTTCCAGGGTAAAGGCTCCGATCTTTGGTCCCTTGACTTTTGTCAGCAGCCCCGCCTTATGCCATTTTTCAAGAATTCGGTATATGCTCTTTTGATCATAAAAGACCTCTTTTGCCATGGCGTTGGAGTTGCCATTTTTGTGACTTAGAAGGTAGGTGATGACTTCAACTCTTGCGCCCACGCCAAATACCCACCGAAGTCTAAGCTGCAACAGTGAAGGACTTTGAAGTACTGGTTGGGTGACAATGCCTCTAATCTGAAACTTGTTAAATAAAACCTCATAGTCCGATGTCTCCGCTTCTTGACTACGTAATCCCCCCACACTCAGTGCTTCTTGGTCGTATTTTTCCCGAAGGGTTTTGTCCAACAGCTTGAAAGCCACAGAATCGAGCAAGGGACCAAACTGCGAGCTTGATTTCGCTGGAGGTCTCATAAAGAGCTTTGCGATCCTTTTAAGACGTAGGCGATTTAGCCACTCGCCATTTTTGATTAACCACTCAATAGAGGCATTTAAAAGGCGGGCGTCTTTTAAGCCCAGGACGAGAGTGGATAATACCAATGCCTCAAGGTCTATAAACCAGTTCATCTCCGGCTCAACATGAGAGGCTACACCCAAGGCAGACCATTGCTTCCAGTGAATTTCGAAGAGCCCTTCAGAAAATCTTTCCTTAAATTCCTTTAGCGATGTCTCCATATCCATACCTTTCTAAGAAGTCTTTAAGGGCTAAGTAGAACCCTTCTGAGACATCTTGAGTTAGAACCCACTTTGCCGCCGCTTCCATCTCTTTCTCCGCTGGCTTCAGTGTGAAAAGATCCTGCACGTGATAATCATTGCGGTCAACTGCTGCATAAAGTTTGAAAAATATCTGATCTGTCCTGCCGATAAAGTAAACCGTCAGATATTTCCCATATCTTTTCTTTACAAGTCGCTTTTCAAACCCATTGGGAAGCCCTGACTCCAACTGCGAGGCGGGTCCAAGGTTTAGCCAATCCTCAGGTAGCCCAAAATCCCTCCCTACGGTCTCTGCTGCTTCCTTTAGCCACCGGGGAAATTCATCAATTTTAAGAACCTTAATTCCCTCTTCTGTTTCTTCTGCTTGTGCCAAAACGTCCACGTCCTTTGTGGTTCGACTAACAAGTCCCAGGGCAGCAAGGGCTGTGCCCCCACATACCACGAGATTTATAGGAGCCCCACCATAAACTCCAAGTTGGCGGTCAAGGGCGGAGAAGATCTTGTTAAGGTTTTCCGGTCCTATCCTCATCTTAGGATTTTAAAGCCTAATTATTAGGACTCAAAGTCCTAATTTTGCCAGGTACTCAATCCCTTCCTCCGGAAAAACATAAGGGATCACGTTCAGGCTATAGTCGCTTTCTTTTATCAAGCCTCCGCGCAGGGCCGAGCCCTTATAGGGGGGAAGCCTTATCTTTTCCTTGGCCCTACAGGTAAAACTATATTGGGCTATCTTCAAATCTTCCCACATCTACCTGCCCTTCTGCTGAATGCCCTCACCCCCCAGAGGGTCAAAGCCAAGGGGAGAAACAATTGAGGATGAGGAATTGAGGGAGGTCAATGACGAAAAGGCTGAACAGGAGATATGCGTAGACCAGCAACTGCGGATCTTTTCAACCTCTGGTGAAATCTTGTGGTCCCTTACAGCATAATTCGAGTTTGATTGATAGCAGGAGAGAAAGGTCCATTAGAGGGCTGAAGCTACGGTTTTCCCGGCACGATCGATGGGCAGCGGAATTATCCCAGTCCGTATTCCTTTATCTTTCGGTAGAGGGTCTTTCTGTCTATATCCAGTATCCTTGCCGCCTGGGATTTGTTCCCCTTTGCATACTCCAACGCCTTTCTGATCAGTTCCCTCTCGCTCTCCTTGAGGGTGGGGAGTTGGGGGATGAAAACGGCCCTTCCCTTCTGCTTGCTAAGCTGCGGGGGGAGGTCCTCCACATCGATCATCTCCCCCTTGCCTAAGGCCATCGCCCGTTCAATGGTATTCTCCAGTTCCCGCACATTCCCGGGCCAGTTATAGGCCATAAGAAGCTCTAAGGCCGGAGAAGTTATCCCGCAGACCCGCCTCTTGGCTCGATGGCTCAGCACCTTGATGAAGTGATCGACTAAAAGGGGGATGTCCTCTTTCCTCTCCCGCAGGGGAGGGACGGTGATGGGGATGACATAGAGCCTATAGAAGAGGTCCTCCCTTAAGGAGCCATCCAAAACAGCCCTTTCCAGGTTTCTGTTGGTTGCCGCCACAATCCTTACATCGATCTTCTCCTTCTTGCTGCTTCCCACCGGCCTTATCTCCCTCTCCTGGATGGAGCGGAGAAGCTTTACCTGAAGGGCTGGTTTTATCTCCACTACTTCGTCGAGGAACACAGTCCCCCCTTCTGCAGCCTTGAATATGCCCTGATGATCGGCCACCGCTCCGGTGAAGGCCCCCTTCTTATGGCCAAAAAGCTCCGACTCCAAGAGGCTCTCCACGATGGAACCGCAGTTTACCGGAATGAAGGGGTTGCTCCTCCGGGGACTGGAATAGTGGATTGCCCTGGCCACAAGCTCCTTTCCGGTTCCGCTCTCCCCTTGGATCATCACCGTGCTCTCGCTCTTTGCCGCATCATCGATGAGCGCAAAAAGCTCCCTCATCTTCGGGCTCTCCCCGATCAGGGCATTGGGATGGAGGCCCCTCTGGATTTGATCTATCTCGTAGAGGGATCTGATCAGGGTGTCCTGATCCTCCCCCTGCAAGGAGAGAAACCGCACCCCTGCCCCCCAACGACCTCCTCCCAACTGGGCCAACCTAGCCACCTCCCCGGTCACCGTTAGAGGGGGGCGGTCCGGGGAGAGGAATATCTTGAGCCGAAGCTTATCCCCTACCTTAACCTCCTCAGGGGAGAAATCGAGGAGGAATGCCCCCTCTCCACTTATGTCCTTGGTCCATTTGACCTCTTCCACCCTAAGCCCCCCCTCCGATTTAACCTTGACCAAGAGGTTTGTCCGTAAGCGAAAATGGTCCCGGCGCTGGATCCGCTTGATCAACAACCTCCGGTTGGAGAGGAGGAGGAAAGGGGTTGGCTCCTTCTGGTAGCCGATAACCTCTGAATCGAAGAGATAAAGCCCCTCCTCCTGGGCAAAACTGATCGTCAGGAGGCTGCCTACCGGTATGGGGATTGGCCTCCCCTCCACCATAGGGAGGGCAATGCGGATCCCCTCTGGACCAATCCCCAAGAGGCGACTCTCATACTCCTGGCCTCTGGGGAGCCTGTCGAAGAGGTGAACCCGCAAGGGGGAGTTGACTTCCAGTCTATCGTAAAGGTTTGAAGGATACATTGAGGGAAGTGATTTTAACCAGAACGATTCATACCAGCGATCTTCCCGGGTTAGCGAAGCTTCGAATGTAGAGCGAAAGAGACCTGCAGGGGCAGAGCGAATGGACAAAACGCCACCAATAGATAGAGCATAAATACGGCCTCTCCACTTCTACCTGATTTTCTTGAACCGCACTAAAGTGCGGTAGAATTTAGCTGCTTCCAGCAATCCAAAACAAAATTGGGGCACAAAGCCATTGGAGATCTATGAATAATCCGGGTTTGAGGTGTTGGCTTATGAAACTGAATTAGGATTAGGGCCTAAAAGTCCCTTCAACCGCCTTCCTCCTCCTCGGAGAGCTTGGTGAGGAGGACATCGAAGATCTGACGGAGCTTTTCCACCGCCTGCTTGGAGAACATCCCGCTCAACCCGGCAATGGCTACAATGCCAAAGATATTCATCTCCTCAGGGGATATCCGCGCGGTGAGGATCGAGCCCCGAAGGGCAGCATAGACGATGGTTGCCAGGCTGGCCCCGATGAAGGGGCGAAATATATACCACCACCCCCAAGAGCGGTGGAGCCTCCCCTTGCCACAAAAGTAGATAAAGGATGTAGCCCCATGGATACAAGACCCCAGGGCCCCGGTCAGGGCCACTAACAACAAGATTCTCCCCTCCTTGCCCAGGGGATGTCCCAGGAGGATAAGGGCGCTAACCCCGGCCTTTTCTGGCCAGGTAGTGACCAGGAGGTAGAGGAGGGCGGCCATAAGGACTAAGAGGTAGAACCCAATCCCCCACCTCGCCTGGAGGCTCATCGGCGCGGGGGAGGTCTGTTTATTTTCCCCCATATTCCAACCTCTCCTTTAGGTCGGTGGCCCGCAGGGTTTCAATGACCTCCTTTAGATCGCCGGTGAGGATCTCCTCCAACTTATACCAGCTCACCCCTATGCGGTGATCGGTCACCCTCCCCTGGGGAAAGTTGTAAGTCCTTATCTTGGCTGAGCGGTCGCCTGTCCCCACCTGCAGCTTCCTCCTCTGGGAGATGTCCTCTTGCTGCTCCCTCTGCTTCATATCTAAGAGCCGTGCCCGCAGGACTCGCAAAGCCTTGGCCTTGTTCTTGTGCTGGGACTTCTCATCCTGACAGGTAACGACAAGCCCACTGGGCAGATGGGTTACCCTCACCGCCGAGTCGGTGGTGTTTACGCTCTGACCACCTGGCCCGGAGGAACGGAAGACATCGATCCTCAACTCCTCCGGCTTAATCTCGACCTCCACTTCCTCCGCCTCCGGGAGGACAACTACAGAGGCCGCGGAGGTGTGCACCCTCCCCCCGGACTCGGTGACCGGAACCCTCTGCACCCGATGCACTCCGCTCTCATACTTCAACTGCCCATAGACCCCATCCCCTTCCACGGAGAATATAACCTCCTTAAAGCCGCCTATCTCCGTAGGGCTTGTATTCATTAGCTCAACCCTCCAACCCATCCTCTCCGCATACTTGAAATACATCTTGTAGAGGTCGGCAGCAAAGAGCCCGGCCTCTTCACCACCCACCCCTGCCCTTATCTCCATTATTATATCCCTGCTGTCCAATGGGTCAGTAGGGGTCAAGAGCTCCTTTAGCCTCTCCTCTAAGGCCTCGGCCTGCGGGGTCAGCTCAGCGAGTTCCTGCTTGGCGAGTTGGACGAGCTCCTCATCGGTGGAGGTCTGCAAGACGGCCTGATCATCCTTGATGAGCTTGAGCACCTCCTCATATTCTTCCCCCACCTTCAGGACCTTTTCCAGCTCCCCATGTTCCTTGGCCAACTTACGATAGCGGACCTGATCCTTCAGGGTCTGAGGGTCGGAGAGGAGCCCTTCTAACTCCTCTGCTCTCTTCTTTAGCTCTCTTATCTTCTCAATCATCGGCAACCGATAGGGATTCCTTTAAGGCCACTATGGCTACCTCTAACTGCTCTAAGTTGGGTTCCTTGGTAGTTATCCTTTGCAGCAAAAGGCCGGGAGCGGAGAGGAACCTGACCACGGGGCTGCTGCTCCTTCCCGCAAACCGGAGGAGCTCATAGGAGATCCCGGCGATGAAGGGAAGGAGGAGTAGGTGGTAAACCAGCCTCTGGGGGAGGGTGGGAAGGTGGCCAAGGAGGTGGGCAAAGAGGGTATCGGCAAAGACAAAGACCAATATGGCCAAGATGACCACAATGAAGAGGAAGCTCGTCCCACAACGGGGGTGTTTGGTGCTGTATTTGCGCACATTCTCCTTACTTAGTTCCTCCCCTGCCTCATAGGCGAAGATCGACTTGTGCTCGGCCCCATGATATTCGAAGACCTTTCTCAGTTCTCCAAATAGGGAGATGAACCAGACATAACCCACGAAAAAGCCGATTCGGATTACGCCCACGGTGAGGTTAAAGGCTATTGCCCCCTTTTCCACTTTGAGCAGGCTAACCAGAAAGAGGGGGAGAAAGAAGAAGAAGACCAGCCCCAGGCCAAAGGCGAGGATAACGGTTCCCCCTAAGATAAAGGTATTCGACCTGTTCTTCTCCCCGGTGGGCGGATCCTTTTCCCCCTCCTGAAGGGCAATATCGGCGGAGAAGTTGAGGGTCTTTATCCCAATTATCAGGGTCTCGAAGAAGGTCACTACCCCCCGAAGTAGAGGCCAGCCCAATGGCTTATATCTTTTGGTCAAGGAGATGTAATCCACGTTCTTCACCACGATCTCCCCGTCCTTCCTCCGCACCGCGGTGGATATCCTCTCCGGGGAGCGCATCATCACCCCCTCAATCACCGCCTGCCCACCTACGGGCTTACGCTTTTCCATTAAAATACCCTTAAGCCTTTCTTGGGCAGGTCTGAAGACCTGTCCTTATATGGGGAAACCTCCGGTCCCCCCAATCCCTGGGTACCAAGCTACGGCGAAGGTTCCCCTTCCTCGCTGAGGGATGGGCTACCCTTAACCGGGAATAGGCCACACGATTTCTGCTCCGGACAGTACCCAAGATGGGAGCATATGGGTTGGAGATGGCTGGCAAAGCCGCGCAGGTCATCGACCTTAACCAGCTCCTCCCTTATCGCCTCAAAAACCTGACGTATCTCCCATTGGGCCCGGGCACAAAGCCTTACTCCGGAAACCGTATAGAGCTCCCTCAGGTTCATCGTCATTACCAGGTTTGTCTTAGTGGCGTTAGGGAGAAGGTAGCGGGCATCCTCAGGGTGAACCCCCAAATCGATTAGCTCCCGGTAAGCAACATATATCTGGCCCAGTGCGGCTTGGAATATCCCCTCGGCCGAAGGGTTGGCCTCAATCGAGGGGGGGACAACCCATTCCCCCTCCTCAACCCTTACATGCCTTTGGCTCTGCTGGCTGAAGCTGGCGATACGATGCCTCACAAGTTGATGGGAACAAGACCGGGAAATCCCCTCTATGGAGAAGGTGAGACTGATGTGTTCTAAGACGGATTGGTGGCCGGCCGCAATTACCTTATCGATGAGGGAGTGCATCCTCTCCTTCGGTTCATCCTCGTTCCAGATCTGGGTGGGGACTGATGCAGAGTAACAGCTTCTCGCCGCGGTAAAGACCGCCTTTATGGGGTGAGGGGTATAGGTGAGAAGCTTGACCTTCAACTTTCCTTAAGGCCATACTTCTTCCGAAACCTCTCTACCCTCCCCGCGGTATCGACCAGCTTCTGCTTCCCGGTGAAGAAGGGATGGCACTTGGAGCAGATCTCCACCTTTATATCCTTCACCGTAGAGCGGGTGTGGATCACATTCCCACAGGCGCAGGTAATGGTCGTCTCATAGTATTCTGGATGTATCCCTTTTTTCAATTAAATCCTCCTCATTGTTCATTCCGGTTAATATAATACTTTCACTCCCAGTGGGCAAGCCTTTTCTGAGCAACTACTTTATAGCCAGACTCCTCAACCTGTTTATCGCCCCCCCCACCTCCAACATCCGCGGCCGGGCGAAGTTGCCCAGATGCCTGGGACTAAGGATGTCCAACCCCTTCTCATCGATCTCCTCCTCCACCAGATCAAGGATCTGGCTCAGCGATCTCTTTCCATCCATTAGTCTGTTCCGGCAGTAGAGGATGATGGCGGCTATGGCTACGGTCTGGGATTGATCCACAAGCTGTTCCAAGGAGGAGAGGTCGATGAGGCTGCGGCCAAAGAGGATATGCCTGAGCCCCTTCACATCCACCTTCACCTCCCTCTTACCCCTGGCGGGGTTGATCGAGCCGGCGAGGGGAACCCTCTGGGCCACTTGGCCAAAGGAAGTTCCCCCTTCGGGCTTCCTCTCTGCCCTGTACTTGGAGGCGATCTCCTTCGCCTTTTCGCTGACATCCTGGGGGAGGTAGTCCTCCATCATCACCACCGTATGGGCCACATCGAAGTAGTCACCTGAACCACCCAAAACAAGTATGGTAGAGACCCCCCGCTCTGAGAAGAGCTGGCCGACCTTGTCGATGAAGGGGGTAATCGGCTCCTTCTCCTTAGCCACCAATTCCTGCATCCGGTGATCCCTGATCATAAAGTTGGTGGCAGAAGTGTCCTCATCGATGAGCAGCAACCTGGCTCCCAGTTCCAATGCCTCCATAATGTTGGCCGCCTGAGAGGTGCTTCCACTGGCATCGTCGGTGGAGAAGTGTTCGGTCCTCTTCCCAAAGGGGAGGTTGTTTATAAATGGGCTAATATCTACCTTCTCCACCCTCCGCCCATCTTCGGCCCTGATCTTTATCGCCTGGGGATCGGTAACCACAAGCTCCCTTCCATCCCCGGGGATGTGGTTGTAGATACCCAGTTGAATGGCATTGAGCAGGGTGGATTTTCCATGATAGCCGCCCCCCACGATGAGGGTGACCCCCTTCGGTATCCCCATCCCCCTTACCCTACCCCTATTGGGAAGCTCCACCTCCACGCTTAAGGAAGGGGGGGAGCGGAAATACACCACCCTCCCTTTGCTCAGGGGACGGTCGTCAACCCCACTGGCGCGGGGGAGGATGCTTCCCTCGGCGATGAAGCAGACAAGCCCCAGTTCATCCAACCTTCCCCGCAGGATGTCCTGGTCCTCTGCCGACCTTATGTGGTTGTATAGCTCCTCCCTGGGGATGCGGGAAAAGATCAGGGAGTTTGTTACCACTTGGGGAAGCTCCCCGAAGAGGATCTCCGCGGCCTCCCGACCCAATATCCTCCTCCCGGCGGCAGGGAGCCCCACGAAGAAACGGGCCTCAACCCAGCTTTCGTTGACCACAACCGAGGTCCTCTCCAGTATCTGTTGCCCAGGGTGGTCTATATCGACCAACCCGCTCTTACCTGTTCCCCTCCCCCCACGGCAATATAGGCGGCACTTCTCCCCGAAGACCCTGGTCAAGAAGTCTCCCAGGGCAATCCTCCTGCTTCTGGTCGTATAGGTGTCCGGAGGGAAACCGGCAATCCGCTGCGGGACCTTTACCCTCAGCCTGCTGGGGGCAGCAAATGGGTCCCCCTGCACATGGTCGATGAGGAGAAGATAATCCCCAAAGTCGTAGTGCCCTTCAATATCCTTGTAGGCCTTGTATCCCCTCCCGTCGATCCTCCGCAATATCTCTCGCAGTCTCTCCTTTCCTAACAATTCATCCCCCTTAAGAACTTAGCTCCCTTACGGTCGCTAACTTCTCCATAGGGCCTTACCGGCCCTCTGGCGCCCCCAGTCAAGTTTCAGGGGGCAGTAACCGCTATAAATAGACGCACTCCCTGGGGAGAGAACCCTCCATTCTTATCGTGGAAAGATAAGAAACCAGCCCTGAGCTGTCAAGGATAAGCCACCCTGAGCGAACTTAGCTCCCTTCGGTCGCTAACTTCCCAGAGGGCCTCACCGGCCCTATGGCGTTCCGCTGTCACCCTTAAAGGGGGCATACCCCCTTTAAGAACCCCCCACGTTAGGGCAATTATATAGAGAATCCCCACCTTCCCTTTGGTGAAAGGTGGGGATTCTAACGCTCCTCGCTGATTCCCCCCTACTTCAAGATGACCATTTTTCTGGTGAGTTGCCCATCCCCTACCGTTAGCTTGTAGAGGTAAACCCCGGAGCTAACCGGAGAGCCACGATCGCTCCTTCCATCCCAAACCGTGAAATAGCCCCCGGGGGGCCTTATCCCCTCAACGAGAGTCTTCACCAATTGGCCGGCGGTATTGTAGACTCTCAGTTCGACTAACCCTTCCTTGGGGAGCACATACCCTATCCTCGTTGTGGAGTTGAAGGGGTTAGGGAAGTTCTGTCCAAGCTGGAACCCCCGAGGATGGAAGGAGGTTAGCCCTTCGTCAAAGGCTCCAGTGAAGGATTTGAGCCTATTGAAGCAGTGTGCCTGGGTAAAGTTTGGGTCTGGCTCCCCGGGGAAGGAGGCAACGCTGACCACCTCACCGAAACCCTCCGAGAGCCAGGAGTAGCTGATATGGGTACTCGTGTCGGCCGAGAGCGTATCTCCGCCCACCGTCGAGATGGTGGTGCAGGTGTCAAATGTGCACAGGCGGAGGGTTTCATACTCGCCCAAGGGGATCCTTACTGTCCCATAGCCATCAACCGCCTGCCTGCCCCGAAAGCTGTGGGTGGTAATCCAGAGGGGTGGGCCGACCTCAATCGTATCCACCCAACCCCACCTGTAATACCAGGATAGACCATAGTGCAGCGGCAAGGGTATCTTCCGAGGAGGGCTGAACTTGATGTAGAAGGAGGTATCCGGGTAGCGGTACCCCCAACCCTGAAACTCGCTATAGGTGGGCGTAACCTGATGATATTGCCACTGGATCAGACCATCGAGGATGAAGCTCTCCAAGACGAAGTTGGCCGTGGAAAACCCATCGGCAAAGGGGGTGCTCTCCGGACTGACAACCACAAACCCTATCGCTATAGGGGTAACCTGGGAGGTGAAGTCCCATACCTGTGGCCCTCCTGGACTACCCAGATCAACCTCCACTGTGTCCCCTGCCGTCTCCTGCTCGAAAAGGGTGCCCACATCCAGCTTATACTCATCCCAGCTAATCTCGATCTGGGCCAGGGAGGTGGCTCCAAGGAGAAGGAGTGCTGCCCCAAGGAGTATCCCAAACAGACTTGAGCTTTTCATAGTTCTCCCCCTTGATTTCGCTAAGGGGGGAAATCAAAGGTTTAGGGAAGATAGCAAACTGCCTTCCTCCTAAGGGAAGGGGCTGATCAGGCAACATTGAAATCAACCCCTATCTTCTTTTCAATTACCCCCTAAAAGTACCAGTGGAAGGCCACCCCGCTGACTATACTTACCCCTTGCCCATAGGTCTGGATCCGAAAGCGATTGTCCTTGGCCCCCTTAAAGGATTTCCCCATGATGGAGATCCGCATCCCACACTTCGTCTCAACGGAGAGGTTCTCCAGCAGGAATATCTCCGGAGCTAGCCCTATGTTCCCATAGATGTTGGTCCTTCCAACGTCCTTTGCATGGGAATCAACCCGCTGCAGCGCCCCGCCAACGAAGAAATTCAGGTTGGCCTTCTCAGCTTTCTTGAACGGTATAACCAGGTTACCACCAAGATAGAAGTCGAAATCCGCATTGTCATCGCCAAGGTCCTTGTTCCTTCCCTCGAAGCTCATCCCCACTATCCCTTCGAGACCAAAATTAGGGGATGGAAACATCCGCAGCGATACCCCCCCATCGTAACCGTCGTAGCCGATTGCCAAATTGCCATGATCGGCTGCAAGGCCGCTGCTCGCTATACAGATCAGCGCTATACTTAACACAATTGCTACTGCCTTATCCATTTCAACACCTCCACTAAGATGATCAAAGAATTCTCCGCAATCAGCATTAATTCAGCATTTGCACCTCCTTTCTCCTTAAACCAAACCCCAATAGCCCCTTCTTAGGAGAGCAAGCACACTGAGGGGGGTTAAAGACCGAGGGAAAAGGATACTCCCATTGGCAAGCTATGTCAAGGAAATTTTTGAGAGGTTACTTGGGTCTCTTAAACTGTCCAATTTGGGCTTGCTTTCTACCCCCTTATGGGTTAAAATTGGAATATGCTTGGGGTAATCGATGAAAAATAGGTTATTCCCCCTTTTGTTTGCTCTCCTTTTGGCGACTCAGTCCTTGGCCTCTCAGGGGGATTCCCTGCTCATCGAGATGAAATACCCGCCGAATGGGGTTGAGGCGCTTACTTCCCCCCGCCCCAAAGTGGGGTTGGCTTTGAGCGGAGGGGGAGCCAGAGGCCTGGCTCATATCGGGGTACTAAAGGCGTTGCAGGAGGCCAAAATCCCCATAGACTATATTGCCGGAACGAGTATGGGGGCCATTGTGGGAGGGCTATATGCCGCCGGATATAGCCCGCAGAGGTTAGAGCAGATCGCCCTAAGGGTAAACTGGAAAGAGATCTTCCGGGATAAGCCCCCCCGCACCCAGCTCTTTTCCACCCAAAAGGAGGGTCCTCCTGGCTCCCTCCTGCAGGTTAGCTTCTCGGGATGGAGGCCAAGGCTACCGCAGGCGCTGACCGGTGGACAGAAGCTGACCAGCCTCTTCACCTCCCTTACCTTGGGGGCCAACTACCGTGCCCGTTCAGATTTTGATCGGCTGCCCATCCCCTTCCGGGCCATAACCACTGATCTGATCAGTGGCCAGGAGATAGTCTTAGGGGGGGGAGACCTGGCCTTGGCCTTAAGGGCAAGCATCTCCATCCCCTTGATCTTCACCCCGGTGCAGGCTGGCTCCCTCCTTTTGGCCGACGGAGGATTGGTTGATATAGTCCCAGTGGATGTGGTAAGGAAGATGGGAGCAGACCTAGTCATAGCCGTAGATGTAACCGCTAAGCTCGACCCAAAGGAGATGTTGAAAAATCCTTGGGCCATTGGGACGAGATCTGCCACCATAGTCTTCCGCCAGGCGGGAGAAAAGCTCCTCCAGACTGCGGATTTGGTGATAAAGCCTGAGCTTGAGGGACATTCCTCCCTCGATTATAATCAGGTTAAGTTTATGATCAGAAGGGGTGAGAAAGCGGCTAAAGCCAAGATCCCCCAGATTCGCCGCCTCCTTCAGACATCCCCAAAGGGAAGAGGGGAAAGCTACCCAATAGAGGAGGTAAAGGGGGAGGGGGAGGAGATCCTTGATGCCTTCCCTATTAAGTCAAAAGCGAGGGTTTCCACCGCGGAGATAAAGCGTGGCTTGGCTAAGTTGCTGGCATTGGGCAACTTAGCCCAAGCAAGTGCCCTATTGAAAAAAGGGAGCAATGGATATAACCTTTCGCTGCAGGTGAAATCGAATCCCCTCTGTCGGGGGGTAAAGATCTTAGGGAATACCATCTTCGGGGAGGAGGAGCTGAAAGGCCATTTAAGATCGCGGGAGGGGGAGCCAATCAACTACAATTGGATGAGGGAGGACATTGACTCCTTGGAGGAGATCTACCACCACAGGGGGTTTATCTTGGCCGAGGTGGAGTCGACGAAGTTCGACCCGACATCAGGCCTTCTCATCTATAGGATTGAGGAGGGAAGGCTCTATAAGGTTCTCCTAAGCGGGAACAGGAGGACAAAGAAGTGGGTAGTGTTGAGGTACTTCCCCCTCAAAGCCGGTGATATCTTCAACTCCTCCCTGGTGCAAGCTGGAATAGAGAACGCTTACGCTACTGGCCTCTTCGACTTGGTATATATAGGGGTAAAAAGGTCCCCCAAGGGTCCCATCCTCACCGTCTATGTCAAGGAAAAGGGGAGCGTAAGGCTTGGCTTCGGGGTGCGGTATGATCACCTCTGGGGGGAGGAATACCTCCTCCAGCTTACAGATTCCAACATCTTCGGTATAGGGAATGAGGTCTCTTTAAGCTTAAGAAAGGGAAGAAGCAAAGAGGGCGCCGACCTCGGGTTCAAGGCCGATAGGATATGGAGGTCATACCTCACCTATCGGCTCCAGGCTTACCTGAGGAAGGAGAGGGAAAGGATACTACAGGGGGGGAGGAAAGGGGAATTTTGGGTGAAGAGGAAGGGGATCTCCTTCTCCTTCGGGGAGGGGATAGGCAGGCTGGGCACCGCCTCTTTGGAGGGAAGGATAGAGGGGGTGGAGACAGAGGGGATATGGGGAACGGGCTATACCCCGAGGACCATCTCCCTGCACACCCTGAGCCTGAGGTCAATCGATGACTCAGTAGATAGGTATCCCTTCCCCCGGAAGGGGTCGTATCACCTCCTCCACTTTGAGTTTTCTCCCAGTTGGTTGGGGGGCCAAACCGCATATGGAAAGGCAGTTATCGCCGTAAGAACATATAAAACTTGGAAAAAGAGGAACACCCTCTCCCTCAAGTTCCGCCTGGGGGTCTCTGATCACAGCCTCCCCTTTGAGGAACAATTCAGGTTAGGAGGGAAAGGGTCCATCTGGGGTTATCGGGAAGGTGAACTCCGGGGGAATTTCCTCCTGGAGGGAGGGCTCGCTTATCGGTTTAAGCTCCCCTACGGGCTATATCTTCAGGCCGCCATGGGACTGGGAAATTACTGGCAGGAGAGGGAGGATCTGAAGCTTACCTCTCCCCTCTTTGGTGGAGGGCTGGGGGTTGCCCTCTCCACCCCATTTGGCCCCATAGAGCTCGACTATGGGTGGCACCATCAGGGGAAAGGGGTGCTCTACTTTTCAGCAGGCTATGACCTCTAAGTTGGCCCGCAGAGGAGCAGTTTTGCCCATCCTCCTGGTGGCAATGGCCTTTTCCGCTTCCGGGGGGGAAGGGAGAGAGGTCCTCTCCGTTAGGTTGGCCGAGGCGATGGGGAGGGCCCATCCCGGGGATGAATTGAAGGTCTGGATCTTCTTTACCGACAAGGGCCTAAACAACCAAGCCAAGCTTTCCCCCAGATGCCTAAAAAGGAGACAATCGAGGGGAGGGAGGCCCTTAGTGGACTTCACCGATCTGCCCCTGTGGGGTGAGTATGTGGCTCAAGTAATAAGATGCGGGGCAAGGCTACGGGCCAGGTCGAGGTGGTTGAATGGGATCAGCGTGGAGGGAGGTGTCAAGGAAGTCCAGAGGATCTCCAGACTGCCCTTTGTAAGGGGGATGGACCTGGTCATTGGCTTTAAGAGAAGGGAGATGGAAACAGAGGAAATCAGGTTACCAAGGTTCAAAGGAGGGGAATACAGGTTCGACTACGGCCCCTCCTACCCGCAACTCTCCCTCCTGCAGATCCCTCAATTGCACGAGTTGGGCTGGGATGGCTCTGGGGTCCTCGTCTGCCTCTTGGACACCGGCTTCTGGCTGGGACACGAGTGTTTTGCCTCCCTCAAGGTAGTGGCCACCTGGGATTTCATCTTCGGGGATGAGGATGTTCAGGATGGCCCAGAGGGTCAGCAGGATCATGGCACATCAACCCTCTCGGTGATCGCTGGTTTCCAGGAGGGGGAACTCATCGGTGCGGCCTTTGGGGCCAGCTATGCCCTGGCCAAGACAGAGGACATCGGCTCGGAAACCCCCATCGAGGAGGACTACTGGATCGCTGGCCTGGAATGGGCAGACAGCTTAGGGGTAGATGTGGTGAGCAGTTCCCTGGGCTATGCCCGCTTCGATGATGGTACCGGCTATACCTACCAGGATCTGGATGGGAATACGGCGCGCACCACCAGGGCAGCCGATCTGGCCGTGGCCAAGGGGATGGTTGTGGTCACCGCAGCGGGAAACGAAAGGGACAAGCCTTGGCATTACATAGTCACCCCTGCAGATGGAGATAGTGTCCTCGCCGTCGGGGCAGTGGATATGGAAGGTAACCCAGCCCCATTCAGCTCGGTGGGTCCCACAGCAGATGGGAGGATCAAGCCTGATCTGGTGGCTCCGGGGGTGGGGGTCTGGTCTGCAGATATTCGCTCCTCCTACACTTACAAAAGGGGGACTTCCTTCTCCACCCCCCTGGTGGCCGGAGCAGCCGCCCTTCTGCTCCAGATAGACCCTACCCTCACCCCTATGGAGATAAGGGATAGGCTCTGCTCGGCTGGCAGCCAGGCCTCCTCCCCCGATACCCTAATGGGTTGGGGCATACCTAATGTGCTCAAGGCAAGCGGTTTATTCACTCCCCAGAATTACCTCTGGTGCTACCCCAATCCCTTTCGCCAGGTAATCAATATAGGCTACTCCTTGCGGAGAGATGGTGCGGTGAAGATCAAGATATTCACCGTCTCCGGGGAACTGGTGAGGGAGATGGATCTGGGCTTAAAAAGCGCAGGTGATTATAGTCCACCCCATCTGGCTGCTCACTGGAGGGGGGAAAACCAGAGGGGGGAGAAGGTAGCCCCGGGGATATACCTCTGTGGGTTCTCCTCCCCGGGATTCTCCCAGGTAGTGAAGATCGCCTATCTGGGCCCTGCAAACCCGTAGCGAAGCTTCAAATTGAAAAACGCAAATGGTAAAATCGTTTTTGTTTCCACCCTATTTAGCCTCATCTTGCCTTTCATTTTGAAGTCAACTGATGAGGAAAGGAGGGACATTGAAAAGGGACGAGTTGGTTAAATACTTAAATGAATTCTTGCGGGTAGCTGAGGTCAAGGATGAATCCCGCAATGGCCTGCAGGTGGAGGGGGTTGACAGGGTAGAGAAGGTCTGTTTTGCCGTAGATGGCTGCTTAGAGGCATTTCAAAGGGCTGGAGAAGCCAAAGCGCAGATGATCATCGTCCACCATGGAATCTTTTGGGGGGAGTTTACCCCCCTGATTGGGATTCAACGGCAGAGGGTAAAACAACTGTTAGATAGCGCGCTCTCCCTCTATGCCGTACATCTTCCCCTCGATCTCCACCCCAAGGTGGGAAACAATGTGCAACTAGCCAAACTCCTTGGCCTTCGGCTAAAGGCCCCCTTTGGAGACTACCATGGCGTCCCCATCGGGGTGGAGGCAGAATTGAAGAAGGAGCTGCCTCTGGAGGAATTTGCCCAGATGGCCGAGGAGAGGTTAGGAGGGAAGCTAAGGATAGTGGACTTTGGCCCCCCCAGAATAAAGAGGGTGGGCATAGTATCCGGAGGGGCTGGTTCCTTGGTGGATGAAGCCGGTCGGAAGGGGCTTGACCTCTACTTCACCGGAGAGCCCAGCCATTCGGCCTTTCGACCCGCGCAGGAATATAGGGTAAACATTATCTACGGTGGCCACTACCTCACTGAGACGGTTGGCCTCAAGGCCCTTGCCGAACACCTGAGGAGGAAATTTGGCCTGGAGACCGAGTTCATCGAGCTCCCTACTGGATTTTGATTTGTGGTTGACAATTCCCCATTTAGAGGTTAGATTTGTGATAATTGGGGGATTGAGTACCTTTATCCTATAGGCTCCTGAGCATTACTGTCCCCTTATCCTCCATTTACTTTGAGCGCCAGAACAATACCTATCCTATCTTCTCCGCGGCAGACTTTCCTGGCCTTGGGTCCAGGTAAACTACCCCTTTCAGGGGAGGTATGCCATTGAAAAAGATCTGGGTGAAAAAGGTCGATACATTTGAGGCAGCCAACAGATTCGATGCCCATTATTATCTATCAATGGGAAGCAAGAAGAGGCTGGAGACGATGCAGGTTCTGCGGGAGATGTATTTCAAGATGAAGGGTGGAGAAAAGGATGAAAGTGGAAAAGGATTACGAAGAGTTGTTAAAATTGTTCAATGAGCACGGGGTAAAATACTGTATCATCGGCGCCTACGCCGTTGCCTTTCATGCTAAGCCCCGGTATACAAAGGATATGGATATCTTAGTCGAACCGAGTATTGAGAATGGGCGGAAAATCGTCGATGCCCTGAATGAATTTGGATTTGCAAGCCTCAACCTCTCTGAGAAAGATTTTAGCCAAAGGGGCAGGATAATACAGTTGGGATATGAACCAGTAAGGGTGGATATCATAACTTCCATACCGGGATGCACCTTTAGTCAGGTATGGGTAAACAGGGCACTGGGAACCTATGGTAGGGAGAGGGTTTATTTCATCGGGATAGATGAGCTCATAAAGAACAAGGAAACCTCGAAACGGAAACAGGATCAAATTGATTTAGACCTCCTGTTGGCTGCAAGGGATAAACCTCCCACCGAGACAGGCCTCGAATGAAAAACGCCACAAGGACTGGTGACTGGTCTTCCTCCTTACGGGGTTGCCGCAGGGGAGCCCCGGTGGAGAACCCTGCCAGCCTGCCAAGCTAAGTTCACGTTTCGGAATTCTTAGGAATTCCGAAACGTGGGGGGTTCCTTAAAGGGGGTATGCCCCCTTTAAGGGTGACAGCGGAGCAATCCGAGCTGGCGGAGGATTGCGGAGCGCCATAGGGCCGGTGAGGCCCTCTGGGAAGTTAGCGACCGAAGGGAGCTAAGTTCAAAGGGAGGGAGGATAAAATTGGGCACTTTATCCAGGCTTCCACCGGAAAGAAAGAACGAAATCTTAGGGCTTTTGCTTTTGGCCCTGGCTGTCTTGACCTTCCTCAGCCTACTCAGTTATGTGAGGGGTGATCTCACCAACTGGGGGGGAGTCATCGGGGAAAGGCTCTCCTTAAACTTGTTGTCAGCCTTTGGATACCCAGCCTTCCTCCTCCCCTTCTTGTTAATCCTCTGGGGGTTTAATCGGCTTCTAAAGGCAGAGCCCAACTTCCCCCTGAAGGTCACCCTGCTCTTGGGGATTACAGGAATTCTCTTCTCCTGTTTTGTCTACCTCCCCGGTTTAATCCCAATGGAAGAGGTTAGATTTAAGCTGGGCGGCCTCTTAGGGGGATTTCTCTCCCAGGGGCTGGTCGAATATTTCGGTGGCTTAGGCTCCTACGTAATTACCCTCACCCTCTTCGTAGTTCTCCTCATCTTTACAACCAACATCAAGATCATACCCCTTTTGGGCTGGATGATCACCAGGCCATTCTCCCTATTCAGGGGTCTGAAGGAGAGGAGGCGAAGGAGAAGGGAGAGGGAAGCGGCTCGGGAACTGAGAAGGAGGGAACTGGGAGGGAGGAAGAACCGCCCGGGGACCAAACCTTCTGCTCACCGCCGGAAGAAGGAAACCGAGGAGACCCAGACAGCTCTTCCCTTAGAGGAGAGCGGTTACAGACACCCTCCCCTCGATCTCCTCCAGGATCCACCCCCTGCAGGTGTGGAAAAGGAGATGAAGGAGGAACTCTCCCGGAATGCTGCCCTTTTGGCCAAGAAGCTCTCCGACTTCGGTGTAGAAGGTGAGGTAGTAGGGGTAAGCCAAGGGCCGGTGATCACCAGCTATGAGTTCAGGCCTGCTCCCGGGGTTAAAGTTAACCGCATAACGGCCCTCTCCGATGATCTCGCCTTAGGGTTGAAGGCCCCCCGGATTAGGGTTGTCGCTCCCATTCCCGGTAAGGATGTGGTGGGCATAGAGGTCCCCAACCCCAAGATTCAGTTCGTCTACCTCAAGGAGATAATCAGCTCTGATGTCTTCAGGAAAGCTAAATCCAAACTCACCTTAGCCCTGGGGAAGACGGCCCAAGGTAACCCTTTCTGTGCGGACTTAAGCCTTATGCCCCATCTGCTGATCGCTGGGGCTACTGGCTCTGGAAAGAGCGTCTGTATAAACTCCATCATCTGTGGTATCCTCTTTCGCGCAGACCCCTCTGAGGTCAATTTTATAATGATCGACCCCAAACGGCTGGAGCTTACCGGATACAGCGGTATCCCCCATATGTGCGCCGGTTACGAGAAGGCGATCACCGACCCCAAGGAGGCAATAAGGGTCTTAAGGGTAGCCCTTTCCGAAATGGAGGAAAGGTATAAAAGGTTCGCCCACTTGGGGGTGCGGGATATAGACTCCTACAACCAGAAGCTTAAAGAGATGGGTGGGAGTACCCTCCCCCAACTCGTTATCATTATAGACGAACTGGCCGATCTGATGATGAATCCGACCATCTCCAATGAGGTAGAGCTCTCCCTGACCAGGTTAGCCCAGATGGCCAGAGCAGTGGGCATCCATCTCATTTTGGCCACCCAGAGGCCATCAGTGGATGTGATCACTGGGGTAATAAAAGCCAATTTCCCTGTCCGTATAGGCTTTCAGGTGGCCTCTAAGGTTGACTCCAGAACAATCCTCGATACAAATGGAGCGGAGAAGCTCCTGGGCAGAGGTGATATGCTGTTCTTGCCCGCGGGAAGCTCTGAACCCCTTAGACTGCACGGTTCTTATATAACCCCTTCAGAAATTGAGGGGATAGTTAAGTTTGTCCAGGAACAGGTATCCCATCACGAAAGGTATAGGCTGGCAGAGACAGAAGGTGCGGTGGAGGAGGAGGGGAAAGCTGACGGGGAGCTCGACGATCTATTTGAGGAGGCCAAAAGGTTGGTTATCATTCACAAACAAGGATCGGTTTCCCTGTTGCAAAGAAGGTTGGGGATTGGATACGCGCGGGCAGGGAGGTTAATTGATCAGTTGGAGAAAGCGGGAATAGTGGGCCCCTATGAGGGAAGCAAATCGAGGGAGGTTCTGGTGGATGAAAGCTTCTTAGAGGGGGGATGAAGCATGGCCCTGAGCGAGGCAGATACCCGGGCAAAGTTGATAGATCCCCTCCCTCACCGCCGTGGATGGACAGAGGACCTTATAAAACGGGAGGAAACGGAGAGGGGCATTGATGTGGTGGATGGAAGGCCAAGGCGGAGGCGCAGGGGCGGATAGATTACCTCCTCCGCATCCGGGTGAACATCAGCTTTGTGGAATACGACAGATTTACAGGTAGGACTTCTGAGCTATGGCGGTGCATCTATAAAAGCAGCGCGGGGGAATAGATAATATGGATGTATCCATAATGCATAACCCGAACTCCGCAATTGAGATAATGGATTTCCTTGTGGCAAATGGAATCTACCCAATGACGAGCAAGAGAGGGAAGATCTTTTTTAAATCTCCCCAAAGGGGGTTATTAACTGAGGATAAAGCCAGAGCAATCATTGAGCAGTTAAAAATCAAGACCAAAAAGGACTGTGAAAAGATCAGGGATGAGATCAGGAACCGCAGAGCAGCACTGAGGGAAAGTCGTCCGATCAAGGGATGGATAAAGGAGGAGAGGCCAAGGGAGATGCTTATCGAGTATGGCCCAGAGTCTCTTCCTTTGTCAAAACTTCTGGCTATACTTTTACGCATTGGGAAGGAGGGAACAAGTGCCGAGGAGCTATCAAAGAGGCTGTTAAATAAATTTGGGACATTGAGAAGGATTGTTTGGCAACAATCTCTGAAATTTGTGAAATAGAAGGGATAGGGATTGCTAAAGCGGCACAGATTAAAGCAGCTCTGGAACTTGGCAAACGGTTCTATCAAGAAAGTGCCAAGAGGCATAAAAAGATTAAAAGGCCGGAAGAGGTTATCAATTATGTCGCCGAGTATTATGGTCCGTATCTGAGGGAGGCGCAGAAAGAGTTCTTTAGTGTTATTCTCCTGGATATAAAGAACAAGCCAATTCATAATGTAGAACTAAGCAAGGGGAGTATCAATGCAAGTGCGGTTGATCCCAAAGAGATTATAAAAGAGGCAACATTAAGGTCTGCCTCTTCAATTATACTGGTTCATAATCATCCCTCGGGTAGGACTGAGCCCTCAGAAGAGGATACTAAAATAACGAACTGCATCACCCAGGCCTATAACCTTATAGGGATAAAGGTCTTAGACCATATCATCATTGGCAAAAGAGAAGGATTGATAATGTAAGGGCACAATTCATCGTGCCCAATGAAAATATGGAGATGAATAAAGAGGAATTAGAAAAGCTAATAACATCTGGTGAAACCGAAAGCGTTGAATTCAAGGAAGCACTAAGTGAATCCTTTTATAAAACAATCTCTGCTTTTGCCAACACAAGGGGCGGGGCAATCCTTCTCGGTGTTGACAAAAAGGGGAATATTCAGGGGGTTGAACCCACAAACGAATTCTTAGAGAACCTTACAAATAGAATTGTAAATAAACTCTCCCTCTACCCGGATGTTAAGACCATTGATATTGGTAAAAAGCGTGTTATCCTCCTCAAAATTGACCGTTCTGGTTATCCCGTATCTTACGAAGGGCATTATTATGAGCGGGTGGGGAATACTACCCGCCGGATGAGTCCGCAGAGGCTCCGTGCCTTTATGCTCAGCAGTTTGCCATGGGACTCTATTACAGGAGATTTTTCGCTCAATGAGATAGATGATGAGACAGTAAATCTATTTGTTCGCCTTGCAGTGGCAAAGAAAAGGCTTGCAAATATATCTCTTGATGAAGAGCCAAGGATTGTTCTGAAAAAGTTAGGGCTCCTTTCAGAAAATAAATTAACAAACGGAGCAATTCTTCTCTTTGGAAAAAACCCTCAGAACCCAAGTTTGACAGTTGCAGTTATAACTTTTGGAATAACAATGGGTTATAAAA
>JAOZPP010000096.1 GCA_029932675.1 bacterium | reverse complement strand
TGGGTAACTACCTGATATACCTTAATCTTTCAATTTTTTTCCGGAACCTGGATTCAAGCACATCAAGTCATTCCTCAAGATCAGGCCATTTTTTGTAAATACCGATGAACATGTAAGGGCAGTCTATACCATCTGTATCTTAGCTTATTTCCTCAATAAATCCTTTGCCGCAAGGAGAAAGGAGGTTGAACAGAGAGATTATCTCAATTCCCCTAATTTATATCGTCCCTTTGAGCGTTGTCAAATGGTCACGCTAAAAGATAGACTATCTGGTGCAACAAAAAGAGATGTTATCCCATTGACGAGCCAACAAGAGAAGATACTTAACGATCCTGGCCTATTGGGTTTAATCAAACCTGTCACTAAGAGAAGGTGAAAGATGGCTAATCTTCCATATGGGAGAGGCTTATGCGGGTGGAACTCCCCGTCCTCCCAAGGGTTTTTTCTCAAAGCTGCTCCTCCGATTGGGAGTTCATCGGATCGTAACCAGGGGGGAGAGGAGGGAGACCACAAAGTAGAGGATCACCGTCCAGGTGGAGGCGGCTAGGAGGTCGAGCAAAAAGCCATTCCTCACCATATCCCCCATCCTGATAAACCCCGTCCCGTAGACGATGGCATTTGGCGGGGTAGCCACAGGGAGCATAAAGGCCATCGAAGCGGCCACTGCTCCCCCAATCATTAGCGTCAGCGGATCCCGCCCGATGGCCATACCCAAGGCAACCAGGACAGGCATCATCATATTGGTGGTAGCCGTATTAGAGGTCACCTCGGTGAGAAAATCGACCAAGAGGATGATAAAGAAGAGAAGGAGGATATGGGGGACGGCCCTAAGGGCCACCAGGTGCATAGCGATGAACTCCGCCCCTCCGGTGTGATCCAGGGCCTGCCCTAGAGCTATCCCCCCGCCAAAGAGGAGGAGGGTCCCCCAGGGTATCTGCAGGTTTGTCTGCCAGTCTAAGGTGAACTCCCATCTGCGCAGGCTGACCGGAACGAGG
Organism: bacterium; assembly: GCA_029932675.1. Classification (GTDB taxonomy): domain Bacteria; phylum SM23-81; class DAOVCL01; order DAOVCL01; family DAOVCL01; genus DAOVCL01. Next base: position 6,170 of record JAOZPP010000096.1, on the reverse strand, counting down.
TAGAAGAGGAGGAGGCCGATGATGCTGATTACTGAATCCCCCAACCAGGGGAGGTGAAGCGCGCCGGAGATAGGCTTCTGAAAGATCCACATCAGGGCGATCACCAGGAATATGACAAATGTGTTCAACTCCCCACCTCGCAAGGGACCAAGGGACCTTATCCTTCGGGCGATCAACCCCCTTGAGCCTGCAAACTTCAGTTCCTCAAAGGGGTTAAGCTTGAGGAGCATCAGCCAAGTAAGGGGGAGAAGGACCACCACCAATGGGAGGCCGACCCGCAACCAACCGGCAAAGGTAACCTTGATATGGAGGAGGGCATCGGCGAAACCGGCCAGGACCACGTTTGGTGGGGTGCCGATGAGGGTGCCGATCCCCCCAATTGAGGCAGCGTAGGCAATACCTAACATCAGGGCCAGCCCAAACCTGCTCTCCCCTGGCTTACCACCCGCCTCCAGGATTATGGCCAAGCCAATAGGCATCATCATCGCCGTGGTTGCCGTGTTGGAGACGAACATAGAGAGAACCGCTGTGGCCACCATCAGCCCAAGGATGATCCTTCGGGGGGAAAAGCCAATCAAGCGGATAAAATGGAGGGCGATCCTCTCATGGAGCCTCCACCTCTTCATCGCCTCGGCGATGGTAAACCCCCCGATGAAGAGGACTACAAGATAGTGCATATAAGGGGCGTAGGCGACGAAGTATCCAGGTAGCTGGGCATACTTGTAATGGGCGATGCCTAAAAGGGGAAGGAGGACCAGAGGGAGAAGTGCGGTGACCGGGATGGGCAGGGCCTCGGTTATCCAGAGGATGGCCATCAGCAGGGCCAAGCCAATAGTCTTCTTCAGGCCACCAACCTGGTGGTTAATCACCTCCCTTAGCGGTTGCCCCTCTGCGGATAGACTTATTCCTTGGACACCAGAGGAGTGGAAGTTCTTGGGGACCTTTACCCGCATCCCTTTAGCCCTCTCTAAGATGAGCCTTATATTCCTGGCATCAATGCTTTGGATGGGTCTAACCTCCCCGGCAAGTGATGTCCCCCTAAGCAGGGTCTGGACTACACCCTTTTGACAGTGTCTGAGCACTACTTTTGTGGCAGGGATATACATCCTCTCCGGGGGAGGGACAAGAAGGAGCAGGAGGAAGAGCCCAACCCCGAGTCCCAGACCAATTTTCGGTTTCAATCCCAGGGACCTCCTCTCCTCCATCTCCTCAACGACCGTCTCCCTTCTGCTCTCTTCCCTATTTAGGCTAAAGAGAAGGGGGAACCTCCATGGTAACACGGTCGCCGAAAGGAGGGCCTTTGCCCTTATCCCCTCAGCCACGCTCCATCTGTAAACCAGCCTGAAGACCTTAGCCATCTCCCCCCCTTCCTGGTGCCCTTCTTCCGAACACCACTCTATCCACGCCATTGAGGTCAGGAAATGTTTCTATCTTGACATAACCTTCCTTCATCAGGTGCATTACCGACTGCGCCTGGGAATCCCCTACCTCTAAGGCCAGTATCCCCTCCTCCCTCAGGTAGGGCAAGGCTTCAGTTATTATCCGCTTCAGTAGCTCCATCCCTCCTTTCCCTCCATCTATTGCGCTCTTCGGCTCATACAGCCTCACCTCATCCGGGAGACCAACCAATTTCTCCTCAGGGATGTAGGGGGGATTGGAGACCACGGCGTCTAACTTCCCCTCCAGCCCCTGAAACGGAGAAAAGAGACTACCGAGGAGGAAGGTTATCCTCCCCTCCACCCCATTCTTCTTTGCGTTCTCCACAGCTATTTCCAGTGCCTCCTCTGAGATATCACTGGCATAGAAGCTAGCCGTAGGAAGGACCTTGGCCAGGGAGATAGCTACCACCCCACAGCCGGTTCCTATATCAGCAACTGTGGCTGTTCCTTCAATTACCTCCTTTACCCTCTCCACCAGGACCTCAGTCTCCGGTCGGGGGATGAAGACCCCTTCGGTGACCAGAAACTTTAAGGAATAAAACTCCACCTCACCGGTTAGGTACTGAAGGGGATAATGCCTGGCCCTCTTGGAAATGAGTTTTCGGTAAGTGGAAAGCTCCTCCTCTGTAAGGGGACGATCGTAATTGAGGTAGAGGTCAATCCTCCTTAAGCCCAAGCAGTGGGCGAGGAGGACCTCTGCCGAGAGCCTGGGATTCTCTATCCCCTTCTGGGAGAGGTAACCTTGGGCCTTTTTGAGCAGGGGCATAATCTGCATAGGTTAGATGGGATAATTGCCGTCAAAACAGGCGGTGCAGAACCCTATAGGAGGGAGGGAGGGACAGGAGAGCATACCCTCAATGGAGAGGTAGCCCAAACTGTCCGCCCCCAGATACTCCCTTATCTTCTCTACCCTCCAACGGGAGGCGATGAGCTCCTCCTTGGTGGGGGTGTCGATGCCATAGAAGCAGGGGAATCTGATGGGGGGGGAGCTCACCCGCAGATGGACCTCCTTGGCTCCGGCCCTGCGGATCATCGCCACCAGCTTTCTGCTTGTTGTCCCCCTGACGATGGAATCATCTACAACTACTACCCTCTTCCCCTTGAGGACGCCACGGACTGGGTTATACTTTATCCTCACATCCAGGTCCCTACTTGGCTGGTCGGGTTTGATGAATGTCCTCCCTACATAATGGTTACGGATAAGCCCTATCTCCAATCCTATCCCCGACTCCTGGGCATAGCCCAAGGCGGCGGTATTTGAGGAGTCAGGAACGGATATGACTATATCGGCCCAGGCCGGTTTTTCCCGGGCCAACTGTTTGCCCATCTCCCTCCTCACCCGATCAGCGGTGACCCCAAAGACCCGTGAATCTGGGCGGGCAAAATAGATGAACTCGAATATGCAGGCCGCACTTGGACTCTTGGGGAAGGGATGGAAACCTTCAACTCCTTCCTTCCCCACCCAGACCAACTCACCAGGGTCGACCTCCCGTTCCCAGTTAGCCCCAATGAGGTCAAAGGCGCAAGACTCAGAGGCAAAGACTGGGGCCCCATTCAGCTTGCCCATACAGAGGGGCCTCACCCCCCAGGGGTCCCTAACCGCAATCAAGCCCCCCTCGGTGAGGATGAGGAGGGAATATGCTCCTCTTACCTTCTTTAGAGCCTCCACAGTCATCTCTATGGGATCATCCTCCTTTGTGCGGGCCATCAGATGGACTATGACCTCACTGTCCAAGGTAGACCTGAAGATTGAGCCAGTGGCCTCCAGCTCCCTGGTAAGCTCCTGGGAATTAACCAGGTTTCCATTGTGGGCAATGGAGAACTTCCGCCCCCGGAGGTTGGCCAAGAGGGGCTGGGCGTTTCTCAGGGATGACTCCCCACTGGTGGAGTAGCGATTGTGGCCGATAGCTGCTTCCCCCTTCATCCCATTAAACAGCCTCGGAGAAAAGACCTCTGAGACCAAGCCCATCCCTCGATGTTCGAAGAAATCCCGCCCATCAAAGGAGACAATCCCCGCGCTCTCCTGTCCCCTATGTTGCAAGGAGTAAAGGCCCAAGTAGGTAAAGGAGGTTGCCTCTGGGGTTCCCCAAATGCCAAAAAGGCCACAATCTTCCTTCATTTCTTCACCTTTCGAGAAGACTCCCCCTGCAGAGGCCATCCACGGGAGGGAACTCCGCAGAGGACAATCAAACCCGCAGCCAACATTAGGATAAGGGAGGCTATGGCAAACTTGTATCTCACCAGGCCTAAGGGGCGAAAGAGCAAGACAACCCCGCCCCAGATCAGGGGGCCAGCGACAGCGGCAAGCTTTCCAGAGAGGGAATAGAGGCCAAAGAATTCACCCAACATCTCCTGGGGGACAAGATCCACGAGGAGGGGTCGAGATGATGCCCAGGTCCCCCCTAAGAAAGCCCCAATCAGGGAACCGATGATCCAGAAGAGAAAGGGGGCTGAGCAGAGAATTAGAGCCCCTAAGGAGAGGATCCATCCAACGAGGACCAAGGAGAGGGTCCGTTTCGGGCCAATTCGATCCGTCAACCTACCAAAGCCAAGTGACCCTATTATGGCCCCAGAGGTAGAGACCATAAGGAAGGGGACCAGGACCGAGTCACTAAAGCCCATCACCTTGTTCCCATAAACCCCCATAAAGATGATCACGGTGGCAATGGCATCCTCATAGAGATATTTGGAGATCAAAAAACGCAAGACCCCTGGGAATCTCTTGGTATTGGAAAGTCCCTCCCAGACCTTCCCCCATATCTCCTGCAAATTTACCCCAGAAAGTGATCCCTTCTCCTCCCTCTCCCTGATAAGGAGAAAGGTAGGGATGGAGAAGAGGAGGAAGAAGCCGGCAGTGGGGAGGAAGGTTGCTACCCTCCCCCCACCGCTGATGAAGGGAATCCGCCAGCCGAAGAGACTCCCTTGGTTGAAGGGCATAACCAAGGCCAGCCCCGCTATGGCCCCTAAGTAACCCATAGCTGTCCCATAGCCGGAGACCCTCCCCATCTGCGTGGGGGGGCTAACCACCGGGAGGAGGGCATTGTAGAAGACCAATCCTCCCTGATAAGAATAGTTGGCCCCCACAAAAAGGCAGAGGGCCAAGGTTACCCTCCAACCCATTGAGGGGACTATCCAACCGACAATGCTGATCAGAGCTGTAAATGTCACACAGGAGATGGTCAATCCTAAGAGAAAGGGTAACCTCCTTTTGTACCTATCAGAGACCACCCCCAAGCCAGGCATTGATAGGGCCACAAGGAGCATAGAGAGAGAATTGGCTATGGAGACAAGGATATCCTCCCTTCCATTATCAACAGTGATCCAGAGGGAGAAGTAGAGGGAGACCACATTCATGGAGAAGATGGTATTGGCAAAGTCGTAGATTACCCATCCCCATACTTGATGCCCCTTTCCCATCCTACCAGCTAGTGAAGACCAGAAGGCCCATTCCAATACCACAGAGGTCAGCGATCAGATCCTTATAGCTGAAGATCTCCCCTCTCTGCCGATCCCTCAGCTCCTTCCCCAACCCCAGGGAGAGGGTAAGGGAAGAGGCAAGGACTTTCGAACGTTCCCGGCGGCATTCAAGGCCGTCATAGCATAGTCGGTAACCAATTCCGGTAAGAAATGCACTCACCATAAGGTGCTTAAGCTTATCGTCCCCCAGCCACCTATCTTCCTTCTTCCCCTCCATTGAGCCAATCTCCCTCGGCAGGGTGATAGCTTGATCCTGGCCCCATCTGCCCTCGCTAGTGCCTACCCAGGTTGTAGCTAAGGCCAAACTAATCAGCAATAGTTTAATCTTCAACTTTCAAGAGGGCTATGGTTGCTCCCCACCCCCCAAAAAGGGAACGTGCATTATGGTATTCCTCCACTAATGGGTTCTCCGCCAACTTCTCCCATACGAGCCTCTTCATTATGCTCCCCCCCTTTCCGTGAATAATTCTTACTTCCCTTAACCCCAACCGATGGGCGTTTTCGATAAAATCAGCGAGCATCTGAGGGACCTGCTCCGGAAAGTATCCATGGAGGTCAAGGGTATCGGTGATAATTACCAAACGAGGAATTTCCCCATCCCCATTCACAGAAGGGGGTGGGGGAAAGAGCCTTCTCCCCCAAACCTTGAGGAGGGAACCGAATCTTAGCCAGAACTTCACTTTAAGCCAGTAAGCGGTTTCAGGGGGGAGTAGTGAGGAAATTAGGAGATGTAGAATTGAGAATGAAAAGGGTCCTCATCCCTGAAACTTTTTACCTCCAAAGGCTGCGGTCCAAGCTCCTGTATTGGATGGCCTCGGAGATATGTGGGGACATTATCTCCTCTGCCCCTTCTAAATCCGCTATCGTCCTGGCCACCTTGAGGATGCGATCGTAGGCTCGGGCAGAGAGGCCGAACTTAGTAATCGCCGTATGCAAGAGTTCATCAGAATCCGTATCTATCTTACAGTATCTCCTTATCTCCTTTGAATTCATATCCGCATTGCAGTAGAGGTTCTTCCTTCCTTTAAACCTCTCCAATTGAACCTGGCGGGCTCTGTTCACCCTCTCCCTGATCAGCTTGGAGGGTTCCCCTGTCGGCTCTCCAGAAAGTTCCTTGTATTTCACCGCCGGTACCTCGATCTGGATATCGATGCGGTCCAAAAGGGGTCCGGAGATCTTGGACATATACTTCTGGATCTGCACGGTGGTGCAGGTGCAGGAGTGGTTGGGATCGCCATAGTAACCACAGGGGCA